>CAJTVI010000024.1 GCA_910579545.1 uncultured Oscillospiraceae bacterium
GCGGCTTAAAAAGCCGCCCGGCGGGGCGCGGTTTATGGCTTTGGATGGCCCATTGTGCGGCGGGCCCCGGAAAAGGGGATGCGGGCCCATGCGGTGACATGGGCGCCGGGGCCGCGGCCTGCTCAGTCCTCGTGTTCAAGCCGGTCGTCGATGCCGTTCTGGTTCTCGTCCGGGAAAAGGCCGCCCTCGCCGGGCTCGTCCAGGCCGTCGTGGCCTTCGCCAAGGGGCGTGCGGGGGCCGTTCATGATCTCGGTGGCGCGGATGCCGTTTTTGCGCCGGCTCTCCTCCACCGCCTGGGAGAGTACGTCCTTGACCTTGCGGGGGTTTTTGACATGGATCAGGTCGAGATGGGGCACGCTGGCGTCGCTGCTCTCCACGCAGATGCTGCCCACCCCAAACATGCGCTCGGCAAGGCTTTGGGAGAGTCGCAGGTCCCGGACGCGGTAGAGCCGCACCTCCTCCTCGTGCAGGTTGATGAGCCCGGTGTTCACAAGCAGCTTTGAGGCGGTCAGGCTGTAACGGGTAAAGCTGATGGGCATGCCAAGGATCCTGCGCCGGTCGGTCCAGAGCAGTTCCTCCTCCTCCACGCTCACCGTAAAGCTTCCGCTTTTCAGTTTGGCCATGGTGCGGCCTCCTTTCGGTTGATGGGTTTTGTGTGCGGCCCAAAGGAATTTGGGCCGCCAAATGGGGGTCTGGTCCGATGTTTCGCATTTTTTGTATATACAAAAAATCCAGAAACATCGCATCCCCAAAATGCAGGGCATTTTGGGGTGGGCCACAGGCCCCCAGATCGGCCTATACGTCTATGGCCCAACCCGCCTTTAGTCCACCGGCTGGATCCAGCCTTTTTCGTCGGGCAGGCGGCCCCACTGGATGCCGGTGAGGGTGTCGTAAAGCTTCTGGGTCACGGGGCCGATCTTTCCGCCGCCGATCTGGGCGCTCTCGCTGCCGTAATCCAGCTGTTTTACCGGGCTCACCACCGCGGCGGTGCCGGTGCCAAACACCTCTTCCAGGTTTCCCTCGCGGGCGGCCTTCATCACGTCCGCAATGGCCAGCTTGCCCTCATGCACGGTGTAGCCCCAGTCCCGCAGCAGTTCGATGCAGCTGCGGCGGGTCACGCCGGGCAGCACGGTGCCCACGGTGGCGGCGGTGTAGATTTCGCCCTTGATCTTGAAGAAGATGTTCATGCTGCCAACTTCTTCCACATACCTGCGCTCGGCGCCGTCCAGCCAGAGCACCTGGCTGTACCCCAGTTCCTCGGCCTTTTCGCCCGCCTTGATCGAGGCCGCGTAGTTGCCGCCGCACTTGATGGCGCCGGTACCGCCGGGGCAGGCGCGCACATACTCGCTCTCCACATAGATCTTGACCGGGTCGATCCCCTCGGCGTAGTAGGCGCCGCTGGGCGAACAGATGATGATAAACTGGTATTTGGTGGAGGCGTGCACGCCCAGCTGTTCCATGGTGGCGATGGTAAAGGGCCGGATGTAGAGGGAGGTGCCGTCCAGATGGGGCACCCAGTCTTTTTCCACCGATACCAGCGCCTTGACCGCCTGCACAAAATCCTCTACCGGGATGGTGGGGATGCACAGCCGGTCATGGGTATCGCAAAAGCGCTGGGCGTTGCAGTCTGGCCGGAAAAGCTGGACGCCGCCGTCCGCCCGGCGGTAGGCCTTGAGACCCTCAAAGCATTCCTGCGCGTAGTGGAACACCGAGGCGGAGGGATCCAGCACCAGCGGCGCGTAGGGCACGATCCGCGGATCGTGCCAGCCCTGGCCCGCGTCGTAGTTCATCACAAACATGTGGTCGGTAAAAATGCGGCCGAACCCCAGCTTGCCCTCGTCCTGCGGTTTTGCCTTGGGGGTTGCGGTTTTGGTGATCTTGATGTCCAGCATAATTCCCATTCCCTCTCTTTACTCATAACAGGCCGCCCGCCCCGGCATGCGACGCCGCGGCGGCCCGATTTATTCTTATTATAATCCCGATGCGGCCCTGCCGCAAGGTTTCGCGGCCGGTTTTTTGCGCGCGGGGGCGGTTTTGTGCTACAATAAAGGCCAGCAGAACGCCCCGCGCACAGCGGGGAGGAGATACAGAAGGGGGAGTGGCCCGCATGCCGCAAGCAGTGATCTTTGATATGGACGGCCTGATGTTTGATACCGAGCGCCCCAGCATCGCCTATTGGAAGGAGGCGCTGGCCGAGCAGGGCTTTGTGTTGACCGACGCGATGGCAAGCCGCATCCGGGGCCGCAACGAGGAGGGCATCCGGCAGGCGGCATACGAGATGTTTGGCCCGGGGCTGGACTATGCCCGCGCCCAGGCTGCCCAGCGCGCCCGGATGGCCCGGCTGGATACCGACGGCCTGCTGCGGGCAAAGCCCGGCCTGCCCGAGCTGCTGGCCTGGCTTACCGCGCACAGGATCCCGCGGGCGGTGGCGTCCTCCAGCCGGCGGGTGACGGTGGAGGGGCATCTGCGCACGGCCGGGCTGCAAAACGCCTTTGACGCGGTGGTACCGGGGGACGAGGTGGCGCGGTCCAAGCCCGACCCGGAGATCTTTCTCCGGGCGGCCGCCGCGCTCGGCGCGCCCCCCGCCGCCTGCCTTGTGCTGGAGGACAGCCCCAACGGGGTGCGGGCGGGCGCGGCCGGCGGGTTTGTAACCGTGATGGTGCCGGATATGGACCCGCCTACCCCTGAGCTGGCCGCCCTGTACACCGCCTGCGCCCGCGACCTGCACGAGGTGCTGGCCTGGCTGCGGGAGGGGAAGCTGTAAGGGCATAGGGCCAAGCATGGGCCAATCTGGGGGGCTCGCCCCCCAGACCCCCATCACGCCGCGCGAAAATTTTCGCGCGGTAATCTTTTTGGAATGATAACGATTCAGGCACAGATGCCAAAAAGGTGGAGCGTCCAACCCGAAACGATAAAAACCCGCGTTTCACCGTCCGCTGGCCGACAAAAACCCATTCCCACGTCATTCATCCGGCGCAAAGCCCCCGATACGCGGCCGGACCCAGGCAGTGCAAAAACCCCCAGTTTTATTATCATGTCCGGTTCTTTTTGTTTCTTTTTCTTTCAAGAAAAAGAAAGGGCCCGCGTTTTTACCCGCGTTTTTACCCGCTTCTCTATACAAAAAACCCGCGCCGGGCGTCTGCCCAGCGCGGGTCCTTTTTAGCTTATGCCGTTACGCAAGGGGGATGGCTCAGGCCACATGGGCGTACTGGAGGTACCAGTAGCCGTAAGCGGAGTGCCAGATACCCTGCAGCGAGGGGCTCTGCAGCCAGAAGTCGGCGTAGTAGGCCACCGGGATCATCGCGGCGTCGTTCATCGCGGCGTCCTCGGCCTTGTGCAGGGCGGCGAACCGCGCAACCGGGTCGGTGGTGGCACGGGCCTCGGCCAGCGCGCCGTCAAACTCGGCGCTGGAGTACTTGCCGTCGTTGTTGCCGTTGCCGGTCTCCAGCAGCTCCAGCAGGTTGGTGGGGTCGTTGTAGTCGCAGACCCAGCCGTTACGGGCGATCTCGTAATCGCCGGCGCGGCGCTGCGGGGTGAAGGAAGACCACTCGACCACGTCGATGTTCAGGGTGATGCCCAGCTCGTCGGCCCATACCTGCTGCAGGTACTCGGCCAGCACCTTGTGGTAGCCGGCGTCGTTGGTGGAGTAGGTGATGGTGGGGAAGCCCTCGCCGTCCGGGTAACCGGCGTCGGCCAGCAGCTGCTTGGCCTCGGCCAGGTTGGCGTCGTAGTCCTCGCTGATGTAGGGCTTGCCGCCGTTGGCCTTATCCATAAAGGGGGTGGTGCCGTCGTCATCGGTGATGCCGGGGCCAACAAAGTTGTAGGCCGGGGTGTAGGTGCCCTGCATCAGAACAGAAGCCACATACTCACGGTCGATGGCCAGGCTCAGCGCCTTGCGCACCTTCGGGTCGTTAAACGGCTCCTTCTGGGTGTTCAGCGAGATATAGTAGGTGCCGGCCATGGCGTCCACATAGAAGTCGCCGCCCTGGTCAGCCGGGGTCAGGCTCGGGATCTCGTCGGTGGGCACGTCCTTGATGAACAGGGAAGCGCCGCTGTTGTAAGCAGTGTAGGCAGCCGAGGAATCCTCGATGAGCAGGAAGGTCAGGGTATCAGCCACGATCTTGCTCTTGTCCCAGCCGCCGTTGTAGTACTCGTTGCGGCTCATCACGATCCGCTCGCCGGGTACCCACTCGGTCACATGGAAGGGGCCGTTGGAGACGTAGGTCTCGGGGCTTACCGCCCAGGTGTCCGGGTGCTGGGAGACGACCGCCTCGCAGACAGGGGACAGGGTGGCAAAAGCCGCCAGGCTCAGGAAGTAGGGGCAGGGAGTGCTCAGCTCGACCACAAAGGTCTGGGCGTCCGGGGCGGACACGGCCAGGGCGTCCTTGTCGCCGGCCATCGCCTCGTCAAAGCCCTTCACCATCCACAGCACGGTATCGGCGTAGGGGGCGGCGACCTCGGGATCGGCCACCCGCTTCCAGGCGTAAACGAAGTCGTTGGCGGTCAGATCGCTGCCGTCGCTCCACTTCAGGCCGTCGCGCAGGTGGAAGGTGTAGGTCAGCTGGTCGTCGCTGATCTCGTAGCTCTCGGCCTGGCCGGGGATGATGGAGTAGTCCTCATCCACCACGAGCAGGGTCTCAAAAGCGGTGATGATCATGTTGGCGCCATCCACCGCGCTGTTCAAAGCCGGGTCGATGGTCTCGGGGTCGGGGCCGATCTGCACGGGGACGTTGCCGTCCCAGGCGGCGGGATCAGCGGCCGGGGTGCTGCCGGCGTCCGCCGGGGTCGAAGCGGCCGGAGCGCTGCTGCCGGAACCGCCGCCGCAGGCTGCCAGGGACAGGACCAGGCAGAGCGCCAGCACGATTGCAAGAATTTTCTTCATCGTTCGTTTTCCCTCCATGAATTTTTTTCTTTTCTGAGAAGAACCTTCACCCCACCGCGCGGGCCATTGCCCGGCAATGGGATGAACAAAAGGCCATGGCCTTTTCTTCACAAAAAATCTTGGGCGAAACTGCCCATCCACAGCGCACAGGTTGTACCGTATGGATGAACGCTATCCATTATAGCGGCCTGCCGCCCAAAGCACAAGCAAAAGCGCCTTTTTGTAAAAAAATTGCAATACTTTGGGGCCAAAACCGCCCAAAACAGGCGGTTTTGAGCCGGCGCAGGGGCCTTTTGGCCCGCAGGGCGCGGCCGCCGTATGGACAATTCTACCGGCCGGCCCCCCGCAAAGGGGCCGGCGCGCGGGGTCTGGATCCGCCGGGCAAGCCGGCGGGGCCGGGGGCCAAACCGCCGCGGCGCTTACCGCACCATCTCCAAATTATGGCAGGCGGCCCAGTGGCCGGGGCTCACCTCCCGGAACTCGGGGCACTCGGCGGCGCACTGCTCGGTGGCGTAGGGGCAGCGGGTGCGGAACCGGCAGCCGGAAGGCGGGTCCAGCGGGCTGGGCACGTCCCCCTGCAGCACGATCCGCTGGGAGGCGCGCGCCGTTTTGGGGTCGGCCACCGGGATGGCGCTGATCAGGCTGCGGGTGTAGGGGTGCACGCTGTGGCCGATCAGCTCAAAGCTGTCGGCCAGCTCCACCAGCTTGCCCAGGTACATCACCCCGATGCGGGTGGAGATGTGCTTGACCACGCTCAGGTCGTGGGCGATAAACAGGTAGGTGAGCCCCAGGTTTTGCTGCAGGTCCTCAAACATGTTCACCACCTGGGCCTGGATCGAGACGTCCAGCGCCGAGACCGGCTCCTCGCACACGATGAATTCCGGCCGCACCGCCAGCGCCCGGGCAATGCCCACCCGCTGGCGCTGCCCGCCCGAAAACTCGTGGGCGTAGCGGTTGGCGTGCTCCGAGTTGAGGCCCACCAGCTCCAGCAGGTGGATGATCCGCTCCCGCCGCTCCTGGTCGTTGGCGGCCAGCTTGTGGATGTCGATGGCCTCGCCCACAATGTCCCCCACCGTCATGCGGGGGTCCAGGCTGGCGTAGGGGTCCTGAAACACGATCTGCATCTTGCGGCGGTAGGGCAGCATATCCACCGCCACCCGGCCCTTGGAATCCGGCAGCTTGCCCGAATCAAAAATGACCTCGCCGTCGTAGATGATGCGGCCGTCGGTGGGCTCATACAGCCGCAAAAGGCTGCGCCCGGTGGTGGTTTTGCCGCAGCCCGATTCGCCCACAAGGCCCAGGGTCTCGCCGCGGCGGATGGCAAAGCTCACGTCGTCCACCGCCTGCACATACCGCTTTTTTTTGCCGTAGCCGCCGGCGGGGAAGTACTGCTGCAGATGCTGTACCTCCACAAGGGTGTTGTTCTGCTCGCTCATTCGGCGCTGCCTCCTTTCGCCTCAAACTGCTGCTTTTGCTCCAGCCAGCAGTGGGTGTAGTGGGTCTCGCTCAGCTCGGTTTTGGGAGGCATCTGGCGCAGGCACACCTTCATGCACTTGGGGCAGCGGGGGGCAAAGGGGCAGCCGGCCGGCGGGTTGAGCATATCCACCGGGGTGCCCTCGATCGGCACCAGCCGCTCCTTCTCCTCGGCGTTCAGCTTGGGGATGCTGTTGATCAGGCCCCGGGTATACTCGTGGCGGGGCTGGTAAAAGATCTCGTCGGTGGTGCCGTACTCCACGATCCTTCCGGCGTACATCACGGCGATCTTCTCGCACATGCTGGCCACCACCCCAAGGTCGTGGGTGATCATGATGATGCTCATGCCCAGCTTTTTGCGCAGCTCCATCATCAGCTCCAAGATCTGGGCCTGGATGGTCACGTCCAGCGCGGTAGTGGGCTCGTCCGCGATCAGCAGCTTGGGCTCGCAGGCCAGGGCGATGGCGATCATCACCCGCTGGCGCATCCCGCCCGAAAGTTCGTGCGGGTACTGCTTGAGCCGCTTTTCCGGCTCATTGATGCCCACCAGCTCCAAAAGTTCCTTGGCGCGGGCATAGGCCTGGGCGCGGTTTTTATCAGTATGCAGCAGCACCACCTCGGCGATCTGGTTGCCGATGGTGTACACCGGGTTCAGGCTGGTCATGGGGTCCTGGAAGATGATCGAGACCTCGTTGCCCCGCATTTTGCGGAACTCCTTCTCGGTCATCTTTTCCACCTCGTGGCCGTTAAAATGCAGGGTGCCGCCGATCAGCCTGCCGGGGTAGGCGGTCAGGCCCATCAGGCTGTAGGCGGTCACCGATTTGCCGCTGCCCGATTCGCCCACGATGCCCAGAACGTCCCCCTGCTGCATGGCAAAGCTCACGTCGTTCAGCGCCTTTACCTCGCCCGCCGGGGTAAAAAAGGAGAGGCGCTCGTGCTGGATGTCCAGTAACAGTTCGCTCATTGTTGTATGCTCCTCCCTCTTCAGCTCTTAAGCTTGGGGTCAAAGGCGTCGCGCAGGCCGTCGCCAAACAGGTTGAAGGCCAGGATGATGATGCTGATGATCACCGCCGGCAGGATCAGAAGGTGCGGGTAGGTGTTCATGCCCTTTACCGCGTCGGTGGCAAGGCTGCCAAGGCTGGGCACCGGCGCCGCAACGCCCAGGCCCAGAAAGCTCATGTAGCTCTCGGTAAAGATCGAGGAGGGGATCTGCAGGGTGGTGGTCACGATCAGGGTGCCCAGGCAGTTGGTGATCAGGTGCTTTCTGATGATCCGCCCGTTCGAGGCGCCCAGCGCCCGGGCGGCGGTGACATACTCGCTCTCCTTGAGGGTCAGCACCTGGCTGCGCACGATGCGGGCCATGCTGACCCAGTACAGCAGCGCAAACACGATAAAGATGCTGATCAGGTTTGGCCCCAGCGTTTTCATCCACTGGAAGCCCGGCTGCTCGGCCAGGTTCGCCAGCGGCTCCTTCATGGCGGTGGCCAGCAGGATGATCAGCAAAACGTCCGGCAGGGTGTACAAAATATCGGTGATACGCATCATGATGATGTCCACCCAGCCGCCCAAAAAGGCGCTCACCGCGCCGTAGGTGGCGCCGATCAGCAGCACCAGCAGGCTGGCCACCAGGCCGACCGAGAGGCTGATGCGGGTGCCCATCATCAGGCGGGCGGCATAGTCGCGGCCCGAGCGGTCGGTGCCGCACACATGCGGGAACACATCCTCGCCCGCGTCGATGCGGGCCTGCTCCTTCTGCGAATACTCAAAGGGCGCAAGGTTTTCGCTGTACTTGATCTGTTCGCGGTAGCTGTAGGGGTAAAAGACCGGCACGATGTAGGCAAACACCGCAAAGATCAAAATCACCACCAGGCTTACCATGGCGATCTTGTTCTTGCGCAGCCGGCGCAGCCCGTCCTTCCAAAAGCCCACGCTCTCCCGCATTACCACAAGGCTCTCTTTTTCCTCGTTGGAGGCGGGCAAAAAGTCGCTCGGGTCCAGCTGGAAGCTCAGGGGGTTTTTCTTGATCGTTTCTGCCATCTTGCGTTTCCTCCTTTACTTCAGCTTGATGCGCGGGTCGATGAACTTATACAGGATATCCACCACCACGGTGGCCAGGATCACCAGCGCCGCCAAAAAGATGGTGGTGCCCATGATCATGGTGTAGTCCCGGTTGGTAATGGAGGAGACAAACTCCCCCCCAAGCCCCGGGATGGTAAAGATCTTTTCCACCACAAAGCTGCCGGTCATCAAAGCGGCTACCATCGGGCCCACATAGGTCACCACCGGCAGAATGGCGTTGCGCAAAGCGTGCTTAAAGAGGGTCTTGAAGCTCGAGACCCCCTTGGCCCGGGCGGTGCGCATGTAGTCCTGCCCCATCACGTCCAAAAGCGAGGAGCGCATCAGCCGGGTGATGTAGGCCGCCGGGTAGAGCGCCAGGGCGGTGGCCGGCATAATGTAAGACTGCCAGTCGTTCAGGCCGATGGTGGGCAGCACCCCTAAATAGCTGCCAAAATAGTAGAGCAGCAACACGCTGGTGATAAAGCTGGGCACCGCAATGCCGCAGGTGGCAAACACGATGATAAAGCTGTCGGCCCATTTGCCCCGGTTGTAGGCCGCGATGCAGCCTAAGGGGATGCCCACGCAGAGGGCCGCCAGCACCGCCACCCCGGCCAGCCGCGCCGACACCGGGAACTTGGAGGTGATAATATCCCCCACCGTGCGGCCGCGCTGCTTGAGGCTCCAGCCAAAATCGCCCTGCAGAACGCTGGTCATATAGTTGGCGTAGCGCACCATCAGCGGCTTATCCAGCCCAAACTTGGCGTTGAGGGCCGCCTGGGCGGCCGCGCTGATGGATTTTTCGGCCACGAACGGCCCGCCCGGCACCAGATTCATCATAAAAAAGGTGAGGGTGGCCACCACAAACAGGCTCAAAAGCCCCATTGCGATGCGCTTGACGACGTATTTCGCCATAAGTTGTCCAACTCCCTTGCTCTGGCGGCCGTCCGCCCGCCCCGCACGCAAAAAGCGCGCGGCAAGCGCGGCAGGCCGCCTTTTTTATGGTGTTTGCGCGTGGGTGTATTTGTACTAAGAACATCCCGCCGCCGGCGTCCCCCGCGCCCCGGTTTTAAAAGCGCCGCAAAGGGTGCAGATGTGTGCAGCAAGCGTACAAAACAACAAAAAAGACGGCGCAAACCGGCCCTGCGGCGCCATCCTTTCACAAAACCATACATCATATAGTAGCGTATCCAGGGCCTTTTGTCAATTTGGTTTGTGATTTCTGTGCACAAAAGTGCATTTTTTGGCGCCTGCCGCATGGAAATTCGGCATTTTACCAAAGTAAAGCGGCGGGGCGGGCCAAAAGTGTATCCGCATGGCGCACACACTGCGGCCCGCGCGCCGGCCGGCGGTTTTCAGGCATGCCCCTCTGGCCGCCCGGCGGCGATCCCCGGATGCAGCCCGCCCAGGCCCGCGCGCCGCCCCCGCCCTCCCTGCCGCCCCCGGGCGCAGAAAAACATATCCGGCGGGCGGCACAATATACTGTATAAGGTAAGGCCCGTCCCGGTCCGTCCCGTCCTGCCGCCCCCGCCCTATATATATCCTATATATAATAGGTAGGCGGGGAGTGAGCAAGGCGGGCGGCGGGCAGGGCTGTGAGATGGGGCAGGCGGGGAGTGAGCAGGATGGGCAAGGCGGGCGGCGGGCGCAGGGGGCAAAACCGGCATGGGTGCTAAAATTATGTGTATATTTTGTCAAATTTGGATTTTTTCTTGCCTATGAAAATAGAATACGGTATAATTAAACTCAACATTGGGTACTTGCGTCCCCAAAGGGGACTGGGCTGGTCCGCTTTCTGATCGGCAGGGGGCGGCGCGGCCGGAACGGGGCATGCCGGCAGGGCGGCCCCGGCAGGCATCCCGCCAACAACAAGGAGGGGAACGCCATGGACCTGAGAGAATGCTACGCCGAGCTGGGCGGGGATTACGAGGGGGTCGTGGGGCGGTTCCACGGCGAGCGGCTGGTGCTCAAGTTCAGCTTAAAGTTTTTGGAGGACGGCAGCTATGCGCTGCTGCGGGATTCGCTCCAGAACGGCCGGATGGAGGAGGCTTTCCGGGCCAGCCACACCCTCAAGGGGGTCTGCCAGAACCTTGGCTTTACCAGGCTGTACGAGTCCAGCGCGGCGCTTACCGAGGCGCTGCGCGGCTGCGAGGCCCCTCCCCCCGAAGCGGACGGGCTGTTTTGCCAGGTAACCAAAGACTACGAGCGCACGGCGGCAGCCATCCAAAAGCTGCAAGGCGCGCCGTAAGCGCGGCCCGCCGCCCGCAAAAAGGGGCCCCCGCAAGGGGGCAGAGCGGCCGTTTTGGGGCCGGCAGAAATTTTCATGACAGGGAACAGGGGAACAAGGCAATGAAAAGGGCAACTCTGCAAAACGGAATCAAGCGGTTTACGGCAGCGGTGCTTTGCGCCGTCTGCCTGATGGGGCTGTGCAGCCAGAGCATCCTGGCCGCCACCACCAAAAAGGAAGAGGACGAGGCCAACGAGATCAAGCTGCGCTACCCCAAAAACCAGGACGGCAACGAGAACGGCGCCTTCGTCCTGCTGAACAACGGCATCGATGTCGAGCTGGACATCGGCGAGTTTGGCCTGCCCAAAACCGGCAGCGCCCTCTCGGTGCTGGACAGCGATTCCAACACCACTTTTGATGCCAAAAACTACTCGCTGGGCAGCGGCACCACCAAAACGGTCAACGGCAAAACCATCACCACCGTGCCCATCACGGTCACCAATACCGGCGGCACAAACCGCGGCCATGTGATGCTGCAGCTCACCGGCAATGTCAGCAGTATCACCCCGCCGGACAGTGGCTACCGCGGCAGCGTGGTCATCAAGGTCACCGGGGCGGGCACCGGCGCGGCGGGCGGCACTGCCCGGCTGCGCAACACCCCCAGCGCCATCGCCGGCCCCAGCACCCTTACGCTGAAGTGCGTGCAGGGGCAGGACCTTACCATTTCCGAGCCGCTGTTCGAGGTGACGGGCACCCCAGACGGCATCTTTGCCGGCTATATCACGGCGGCCGTATTGGGGGAGCACGAAAACAGCAACCTGGATTACACCAAGCCCACCCTGGCCGGGCGGCGGGTGGTGGTGGAGCTTTCCGGCCCCGGCCTCGCCCCCATGGAGCTCGAGTTCCCGCACAGCGCCTCCTACGGCAAGATCATGGGCGGCCTTACGGGCTGGATGAGCCCGGACGGGAAAACCGTGGACGCCACAAACACCCCCTACACCGAGGCCACCGTGCCCCCCGGCGGCAACAACTACTTCCGGGTGGGGGAGACCTATACCTTTACCTTTGACAAGCCCCGCTCCAACCTTTTGCAGCTGGAGGTGGCCACCAAGGAGTGGGTGGCCAACGACGTTGCGGGCGACGTGCAGGCCGACCTGCAAAAGGACAATACCTCCCAGGAGCGCAAGTACATCAAGCTGGTGGGCCGCGACACCCTTACCGGCGTGATCGCCGAAAACGCCATGACCCTGATCACCAAGGACGAGCGGTACAACGCCACCTTTGGTATCCGGTGGGAGTGGGTGCCCACCCCGGCAGACCAGCTTACCAATAAACCCGCCGACTTTGACGAAGACGACTACACCCAAAAGGCCAAAGAGGCCATCGACCTGCCCGACCAGACCAACGCCACCACCCTGGGCCAGATCACCCCGGCGGTGAACCATGTGTACGAGGAGGATATCACCGGCACCCTCTACGCCATCCTGCTCTATGGCAACAAACCGCTCCAGGTGCCGGCGGGCGGCTATACCGACAAGCCCTATTCAGCGGCGGACAAGGGCGACTGGAAGGAGATCACCACCCCCAAGGAGGGCACGGTCATCGGCGCGTCCTTCCCGCTCATCATCCGGGGCAGGGGCATCCCGGGCAAGGTGATCCCGGTCAGCCAGAAGCTGGGCCAGACCGAGGAGAAGTTCCCGGAAGGCACCATCATGCCCGCCCTTTTGCAGATGGACGTCTTTAAAGGGGACACCCCGGGCTACAACACCCCGCCGGTGGGGCCGTATTCCTACACCTTCAAGCTCAACATGGGCATGAAGCGGGCCCGCGCCCTCTACGCCCTCGTCACCCTCAAAACCACCGAGGGCAAGGACGTGGTGCAGCTTTATAAGGACGATGAGCTCCAGAACCTCACGGCCGGCGCCGGCGGCACCCAGGTGCTGCGGGTAGAAAACCCGCGCGGCAACGCCGAGCACACCGAGGCGGGCGAGGTGGACCTCTCGGTGCTGGCCTCCTCCGAGGGCAAGGTCACCATGACCATCGAGTTCTACATCGATGTCAACGGCGAGGAGCGCCCGGACCCCAACGCCACCCGGGTGGTGGAGCTGGAGGTGTCGGACACCTCCCCCAGCCAGGATTCCACCCTTGCCAACCTGCTTTTGCAGAGCAAGGAGGACGGCAAGACCCGTACTTACGACTACGGCTTCAAGCCCGAGACCAAGACCTACCTTGGCCCCATCGAGCTGCCCTATGCCTTTGAGGACTACACCATCACCCCCAGCGTCAACGCGATGGTCATCGCCAAAAAGCCGCTGCGGGTGCGGGTGTTTGACACCGACGGCAACCAGATCACCGACCTTGACAAGCTCAAGGAACTGCTGCCCGAGGTCACAAAGGTCGTTTCGGACACCACGGACCTCAACGGCAACACGGTCGCTCCCTACTGCGAACTGCTGAGCGGGGACGCCCTGAAGCTCCATCTGGGCGAGGACAAGATCCGCGAGGTCTACGAGCTCACCTTTGACGTGCAGGCCCAGGACCCGCGCTTTACCTCCACCTACCGCATGCGGGTGCAGCGCCAGCCGCCCAGCACCGAGGACCGGCTGGGCTCGCTTGGCATCTTTGCCGAAAAGGACACCGCCGGCAGGAGCAACTACCTCAAGGACTTCAACCCGGACAACGAGGGCCCCTACATCATCCAGGTGCCCTACGGCACCGAGCGGCTGCGCATCGCGGCCACCGCCATGTTTGAGCGGGCCGAACTCTCCTACGATCCCACCCTTGGCCGGATCACCGCCCTGGGCAAGGAGGAATACCTCGAGCTGCTCAAGGGCCCCCTGGCCGACCAGAAGAACTGGAAGCCGGTGCCGGGCACCACCGAAAAGCTGCCCTACCTGTGGGTCTATGTGACCCCCGAATCCAAGGTCAAGGACGAGGACACCAAGGTGGAGGACAAATCCCGCAAATACCAGATCCTTATCGAGCGGCTGCCCCCCAGCGAGGAGTCCCGCTTGAGCGCCCTCACCGTGGTGGACGCGGGCGATGGTTCGCCCACCCCCCGCAGCCTGCCCTACAGCCCCAACCTCAACGTCAACCAGTACAGCAGCGAGTACCGGATGATCGGCCAGCAGTCGCTGCCCTACAACACCAAGTCGGTCAAGTTTAAGGTGACCCCCAAGGACGAGACCGTTTCGGGCATCTACATCTATGTGCGGGATAACACCCTCGAGCCGGTAAGGCCCACCGCCGCCCCCAGCGAGGGGCCGGCTTCCTCGTCCTCGTCCTCTTCGGCCTCCGGCACCCTGGCCCTGGCCGGCCTGATGGACCCGCTGAGCGCGGCCATCCGGTTTGAGATGGGCGACACGGGCGCGGATCCGACCCCCACGCCCACGCCGACTGCGACCCCGACCCCCACGCCCACGCCGACTGCGACCCCGAAGCCCAGCACGGACCCCGGCACAGATCTCACGCCGGAGCCCACCCCCGCCCCCACCTCACCCCCCATCAAGGTGGGCGAGTGGACGCGGGTGGCCGAGATCACCAACCCCCAAAACTTCTCCAAGCCGGTACAGCTGGAGCCCCGCAACGACGACCCGGCCAACCCCTTTATGTACAACGAGGTGCTGATCCTGGTCCTCTCCGAAAAGTGCGCCGGCGTCAGCCCCGAGAAATTCTTGTCGGGCAATGTAGATTCCCAGTATGAGGACTGCTACTCCATCTACCGCTTCGAGATCGAGCGCAACCCCCCCAGCACCGACGCCAACCTCCTCAACCTGGTCACCAAAGGGCAGGACGGCAAGGAGATCAAGCTTTATTCCTTCCATAAGGATGAAACCAGCTACGCCTTTACCGTGCCCTACGAGATCGAAAAGGTCACCTTCAACCCCACCCTCAGCGAGGAGAACGCCAAGGTCTGGCTGCGCTCCAGCGCGGTGCTGCTGCACCAGACCGGCCTGTTCCGCGACAAGGTCACCCCGGGCAGCGACTCCAAGCCCTACGATCTCGGCGCGCCCGGCAGCCCGGTCACCTTTACCTTTATGACCGAGGCCCAGGCCTACGAGGTCTGGAAGGAGGAGCAGTACACCAAGACCTACACGGTCACCATCGACCGCGAGCCTCCCAGCACCGACGCCCGGCTCAAGCGGCTGGAGGTCTCCGGCATCACCGAGGACGGCCTCTCGCCGGTCTTCAAGGCCTCCCAGCTGGACTATACCGCCACGGTGGAAACCGGCACCCGCGAGGTCATCCTCACCCCCACCGCCAACGAGCCCCACGCCACCATCAAGTGGTACGAAAAGGGGGACGAGAGCGGGGCCCAGTTTGTGCAGAGCGGCACCGCCACCGACCCCATCGAACTGGTGGAGGTGCACACCATTATCTATGTGGAGGTCACCGCACAGGACGGGGTGACCAAACGGTACTACACCATCGATTTCTACAACCCCAACCTGGTGGAACTTACCGACAACGCCGACCTTGCCTCCCTCCGGGTGGAGCGCGGGCTCATGACCCCCGAGTTTGACCCCGCGGTGATCACCTACGAGGTGGCGGTCAAGGAGGACACCTGGGCGGTGGACATCATCCCCAAACCCGCCGACCCGCTGGCCACCGTGCAGGTGCTGGAGGGCAGCCGCGAGATGGGCGACTACAACAACAACTACGCCCTTGCCCTCAAGGATGGGGCCAACACCGTTACGGTGCGGGTCACCTCGCCGGACGGCAGCCGCACCCAGGACTACACCGTTACCATCTACCGCGGCCAGAAGGATAAGCTCAAAAACCTTACCCCCCTCACGGCCGACGATCTGGGCGAGGAGATCTTTAAGGACGAGTCGGTCAACCCCATCATCATCTCGGTGGTGGAGTACCCGCGCATCCAGTCGGACGTCTTCCAGGCCCTCAAGGATGCCACGGTGGACGATCCCGACAAGACCATCGTGCTGCAGGGCAACGACTTCTCGCTCACCTTCCGCGGCGCGGACCTCGACACCATCATCCCGAGCCGGGAGATCTACGATTTCAGCATGTCCTTCTCCTCGCCCGACGCGGATAAGATCAACGCCCTGGTCAAAGGGCACGCGGGCAACGAGGATATCGACGGCGAGGTCGTCATGGTCTACTTCGACTACCACGGCGATTTGCCCGGCACCGCCACCCTGCACCTCACCCTGGGCGGCAAGTACGCAAGCCAGCCGCTCTATTGGCACTACTACAACCGCGAGCGGGACCGCATCGACTTCTACGGCACCGTGCGTTCCAACTCGCAGGGCACCTTTGCGGTGCGCATCGACCACTTCTCCACCTACCTTGTCTCCCGCAACCACATGATCGCGGGGGCGGAGGACCGGTCGGGCAGCATCTCGCTCAGCGTAACCGGGGTTGGCGCAAACGGCAAGGTCAACCCGCAAACCGGCAGCCGCAAGGCTGCCCCGGGAGAGAACCCATGAAAAAACTACTGGCCATTCTTGGCGGCATCCTGGCGCTGGCACTGCTGGCCGCGGGGGTGATCTTTGGGGTCAAACAGCTGGCCCCCAAGCCCCCCGCCGCCAGTACGCCGGCGGCCTCGGCCGCCGGCCCCGAGCTGGACGTCTACAAGCCGGTGGCCGACTATGCCGAAATGCTGGACGCGCTGGATTTTGCCAAAACCCGCAACCAGGACACGGTGGGCTGGCTCAAGATCCCGGGCACCGACATCAACAACTGCGTGGTGCAAAGCTTTGACAACACCTTTTACCTGCGCCGCGACGAGCAAAAGCAGTACGCCAACGAGGGCTGCTACTACATGGACTACGAGTGCTCGGTGGGCGCCCGCGCAGACCTTAGCCCCAACACCATCATCTACGGCCACAGCTGGGACGACGACCCCGACGGCATCAAGTTTGGCCAGCTCTTCCGCTTTGTGGATACCGAGTTTGCCAAAGCCAACCCCTGCTTTGAATTTTGCACCCAGCAGGACGCCATGACCTGGCAGATCTTTGCGGTGGCCTACACCAACATCAGCTTTGATTACATCCACCCCCAGATCTCGGGGGCCGAGATGGTGGAGGTGGCCAACACCGCCATGGAAAAATCCTTTTACGATTACGGGGTAACGGTGACCGAGACCGACAAGATCATCACCCTGTCCACCTGCGTGGTGGGCTTTGGCGGGCACGACAACCGGCTGATCGTGATGGCAAAGCTGCTGGACGAGGACGCCGAAGTCCCCGAGACCGCCGCGTTTACCGAGCGCCCCGAAAAAAAGCAAGGCATCCAGTAAAAGGCGGGCCGCGCCCCGCGCGGCCCAAAGCGCGGGTAACGGCAGCCGGGCCCGCGGCTACACAAAACGCCGCTGCAAAAAAACGCTCCCAAAAAGGAGGAATCCCCGCCATGTTTTTTAACGATATGACCTTTCGCATGATGCAGACCGGGCTGGACGCGCTCTCGCTCGAGCAAAAAATGATCCTGCAAAACCTGGCCAACGTCAGCACCCCGGGCTACCAGGCCAAAACGGTCAGCTTTGCCGAGGTGCTGAAGGGGGCGGGGGCCAAACAGAACGGCGGGCTCACCATCCGCGCCACCGTCAACGAGGAGCATGACCCCATGCGCCCGGACGAAAACACGGTGGACGCCGACCGCGAAAGCCTCAAGCTCTACAACAACTACGTGCAGCAGGTCGCCATGTACAACCAGATCAGCGACAGCTTCAGCAACATGCGGTACGTCTTTAACCAGTTTACCCGCTAAGGCGGCCCGGCCAAAAACAGGCGCGGCCCAAACGCCGCCCGGCCAAACCGGCCCGGCGCAAAACCGGCCGCCAAAACCCCCGCGCCCGCTAAAGGGCCCGGGGCCAAAACAGCAAAACCCAAAACCCCGCGCCCGCAAAGCGGCGGCGACCGGGGGCCAAAACAGGGGGGACAACACCATGTCATTTCTCAATTCCATGAGCATCACCGGCTCGGCCCTCACCGCCGAGCGGCTGCGGATGGACGTGGCGCTGCAGAACATCGCCAGCGCCCGGGTCACCCGCAGCGCCGACTCGCCCGAGGACGGCGACCCGGTGCCCTACGCCCGCCGGCAGGTCATTTTTCAGGAAAAGGCGCTGGATTTTGGCCAGATGCTGCGCCAGCAGAGCGACGCCTCGGTCAACGGCGGGGTGCGGGTGACGAGGGTGGTCAAGAGCGACCGGGACTTTATCCCGGTCTACGACCCCGACCACCCCGACGCCAACGAGGAGGGGTATGTCTACTACCCCAACGTGGACACCACCGAGGAGCGCATCGACCTGATGGACGCCTCCAACGCCTATGAGGCAAACCTCACCGCGCTGGGCATCGTAAAGGCGCTGGCCCTCAAGAGCCTGGAGATCGGCCGTTAAGGCCGTTAAAGCCGCGGCAGGCAGCCGCAGGGAAAGGCAGGCACAGCGTTGAAAGTTGTAATGACCGCCGATTACTACACCCAGCACATGCAGGTCACGCGGGAGCAAAAGCAGGCCTGCATCGGGGTAGTAAAGGAACTTTTGACCCTGGCCTTTGTGGTAAAAGAGCAGGGCTTTTTAAAGTTAGACGAGCTTTTGCACACCGAGCTGCGGGTGCAGGACCGCTTTCTGCGCCGGGCGGCCGCCATCGTTATCGAGACCTCCAACCAGGAAAGCATCGAGACGGTGCTGTACAACCTCATCTTTACCTCCTCCGAGGTAAACAACAACCCCCTGTTTTTCCGCAGCGTGGTGGTGGCCGAAACCATGATCGCGCTGGGCAAGGGGGAGGATATGGACTACATCTTTGCCCACCTGGTGCCCTCCTTTTTTGGCGAGTACGCCGACCAGGTGGAGGAGACCTACTACCAGGCCAAGCGCGAGCACATGACCCGCGGCCTGCAGGCGGCCGGCAAGCTGTAAGAACCTGTATTCACAAGCTCACACGGCCGTCTGGGCGGTGATTTTGCCCGCCCGCAGCGCCAAAAAACACAAAGGCAGACAAAGACAAGATCAGGCAAGCTTATAAAAAAGGGGGAGGAAATCATGTACATCGTACCACTGGCGGGGATCGAGACCCTTACCCCGCTTGGGCAGACCGAGACCCTGGCCCAGCAGCCCGGCGCGGGCAGCATCGTGCCCTTTGCCGACCTGCTGGAGGAAGCCCGGGAGAACCTGGCCCAGTCCCAGCAAAAGGTGCAGAGCGATGTGTACGGCCTGCTCACCGGCCAGTCCACCGACCTGCACCAGCTCACCATCGACGCCGCCATCCAGCAGGCCTCGGTGGAAATGACCGTACAGCTGACCTCCCGCGCCGTGGGCGCCTACAAGGAAATCATGCAGATGCAGATTTAAGGGGCGTTTCGCCCGGCTGCTTTGCGCGGCCGCTCAAAGGGCATGCGCGGTTTTGCGCCGCAGACCCCCCGGGTGCGGGGCCGCGCCGCGGCCCCGGAACGAACAATGTGGGAGAATGGTTGGCTAAATGAAAAATTTTAACTGGAAAAACTTTTGGCAGGCATTCAAGGACAAACTGCATGCCATCTGGGAAAAATGGAAGGCCCTGAGCAAGCGGGTGCGCTATACCGTGGTCACGGCGGCAGCCTGCATCCTCATCCTGGCGCTCATCCTTACCATTGTACTCAATGCGGGCAGGGAGCGTTACCGCACCATCTTCCCGGGCATGACCTCGGGCGAGGCGGTGGAGGTGTACTCCACCCTCAAGGAGATGGGGGTGCCGGTGGAGATCGACACGAACCAGCAGGTCACCGTGCCCGCCAACCAGTGGGACGCGCTGGTCTTCGAGCTCAACAGCCGCGGCTACCCCAAAACCACCCTTTCCTACGATACCTTCAGCTCGGCGGCCGGCTTTACCAGCACCGAGTTTGAAAAGCGGGTTGCCCTGGTGCAGCAGGCGCAGGACCGCGCCCAGCAGACCCTTTTGCGGCAGGAGGGCATCATCGACGCGGTGGTCACCTTCTGGGTGCCCGAAACCAGCAACTATATCTGGGACCAGAACAACCAGCAGGTTTCCAGCGCCAGCGCCAGCATCACCATGGCCTCCGGGCACGAGCTCACGGCCGAGCGGGTCATGGCCATCAAGCACCTGCTGGCCACCACGGTGCCCAAGCTGGACCCCGAGGAGGTCGTGGTCATAGACGCCTCCACCGGCATCGAGATGCTGGGCACCGAGAGCATCACCAGCACCGAGGAGAGCCAGCGCATCCTCGAGATCCAGGAGCTTTACGCCAAGCGGATGGAGGACAAGGTCCGCCGGCTGCTGACCCCCCGCTATGGGGCGGATGGGGTCACGGTGGTGGCCAGCGTGGAGCTGGATTACGACAAGATGGTCACCGAGACCAAGGAGTACCAGCCGCTGGACAACGGCGACGGCGGCGGGGTGCGCCGCCACTACGAGGAGAGCAGCATGAGCAGCGGCAACTCCTCGGTGGGGGGCATCGTGGGGGAGGAAAACAACGACGACGTGCCCCAGTACCCCTATGACGACGGCTCGGGGGTGGTGGGCTCCTCCAGCTCCAGCCGCCTGATCGACTATGACAACAGCTATATCCTCACCCAGATCGAGCGCGGGCAGGCCATCCGCTCGGCCTCGATCGCGGTGATCGTAAACGACAACGAATTTACCGAGGAAAAAGAGGACACCCTCGTTTCGCTGGTGTCCCGCGCGGTCAACCTCACGGCCGACAAGGTCATGGTCACCAACCTGGTGGTGGGCACGCCCTTTGCGCCGGCCGTGTCGGACAGCTGGCTGTTCGGCCTCAGCCGTACCCAGGTGATCATTGTGGGCGTGATCTTCTTTTTGATCCTTCTGCTGGTGCTGCTGATCGTCTTTTTGCTGCGCCGGCGCAAAAAGAAAAAGCAGACCGCCGAGGAGCTGGCAGCGGCCCAGGCCGCCGAGCAGCAGCGGCTGGACGTGGAGCGGGCGGTGGCCGAGCGCAAGAAAAAACTGCAGGACGAAGCCCTGGCCAACGCCAAGCCCGAGGAGAACGCCATCGCCGAGGAGATCCGCAGCTTTGCCGAGGAGAACCCGGAGATCACCGCAGAGCTTATCCGCTCGATGATGAAGGAGGAAAAGTAGCATGGCGACAAAGCAAAAGCTTACGCCTACCCAGCGCGCTGCCTCCATCATGATCACCCTGGGCTCCGAGCGGGCCTCCAAGGTGTACAAGTACTTAAAAGAGGACGAGATCGAGCAGCTCTCGATCGAGATCGCCAAGCTGGACCGCATCACCCCCGAGGAGATGCAGGGCAACATCGAGGATTTTTACGGCCTGTGCGTCACCCAAAAGGTCATCAACGAGGGGGGCGTGCTCTACGCCCGGGACATCCTCGAAAAGGCCTTTGGCCCCGAGCAGGCCAGCAGCTACATGGAGCGGCTGTCCAAATCGCTGCAGACCCGGGCCTTTGAGTTCGTGCGCAAGGCCGACTACCGCAGCCTTCAGATGATGCTCCAGCCCGAGCACCCGCAAACCATCGCGCTGGTGCTCTCCTACGCCCGCAGCGAGCAGGCGGCCCAGATCATCGGCGAGCTCCCGCGCGAAAAGCAGATCGACGTGATCGAGCGGATCGCCAACATCGACAGCGTCTCCCCCGAGATGATCCGCATCGTGGAGGAGACGATGGGCAAGCGGTTTGCCAACATCGCCTCGGCCGAGCAGGTGGAGGTGGGCGGCGTGCCCTATGTGGCCGAGATCGTCAACCGGGTGGACCGCGCTACCGAAAAATACATCTTTGAGCGGCTGGACGAGCGCAATCCCTCCCTGTCCGAAGAGATCCACAAGCTGATGTTCGTCTTTGAGGACGTGACCAAGCTGGACGATTTCGCCATCCAGCGGTTCATCCGGGACGTGGATACCAAGGACCTGGCGGTGGCCCTCAAGGCCACCACCGAAGAGGTCAAGGAGTGCATCTTCCGCAACATGTCCGCCCGTATGCGCGAGACCATCCAGCAGGACATCCAGTACCTCAACAACGTGCGCATGCGCGATGTGGAGGAGGCGCAGCAGAAGATCGTGGAAACCATTACACGGCTCGAGGCCGAAGGCCAGCTGGTGATCGCCCGCGGCGAGGAGGATGCAATTGTTTGATAGGGTCATCAAGCAGGCGGTGGTCAGCGAGGAGGACGTGTTCCGGATCCCCGGCCCCGAGGAGCCGCGCGCCGCGCGCAGCCACCGCCCCCCGGGCGGTGAGCAGGGCGATGAGCCCGGGCCGCACGGCGGGCTGACCGAGGAGGAGGCCGCCGCCCAAAAGAGGCTGGCCGAAGCCCTTGCCGCCCAAAAGGCGGCCGAAAAAAAGGCGCAGGAACTGGAGGAACTGGCCCAGCGCACCTTAAAGTCCGCCAACGAGCAGTCGGCCCAGATCCTGGCCGCCGCCCGCGAAAAGGCGGCCGCCCTCTGCGAGGAGGCGCGGCAGCAGGGCTACACCGAGGCTTTGAACCAAACCAGCGAGGAGCTGCGCTCCTGCATCGACCAGGTGCACGCCTTGATGGAGGAGCTCTCCAAGCGCCAGCAGCAGTATTTTGAGGACTACGGCGAGCAGCTGGAGGACCTTGCCATCACGGTGGCCGAAAAGCTGCTCTTCCACACCATCGGCACCGACCCCGCCCAGATGGCCGATTTGGTCATGCAGGCGGTGCAGTCGGTCAAGACCGAGGACTGGGTCACGGTGGAGATCTCGGACCAGATGTCCGGCCTGATGGAGCGCATCCAGCAGCAGTACGCGGCCTACCTCAGCCGGCGGCCGGTGGAGTTCAGCCAAAAGGAGCTGCCCAAGGACGCCTGCGTGGTGCAGACTCCCTCCGGCATTACCGACGCCTCGATCGCCACACAGCTGGGCAACCTGCGGCAGATGCTGCACCAAAAGCCCTGAGCCGGCCGCGCCGCCCCAAGGCCCCGCCCGCAGGCGCGTTCTGCGCCCCGGGCTTTGCCCCAAAAGCGCCCCGGCCGCAAAAACCCACCGCCAACCGAGGGAAAGCGCCATGCAAACGAACCAACCCGCCCGGCTGCGCAGGCTGCTGCGCATGGGCGACCTGTATACCCACAAGGGCAAGATCCGCTCCACCGTAAACATGACGGTGGAGGTCACCGGGCTGATCAGCAACGTGGGCGATATCTGCACCATCTATCTGGACGACGGCCAGCAGGTGCTGGCCGAGGTCATTGGCATCCGCAGCGACGTTACGGTGCTCATGCCCTACCAGGACGTGGAGGGCATCGGGTACGGCAACGTGGTCATCAATACCAACCAGAAGCTCACCGTCCCGATGAGCGATGAGCTGATCGGCCGCACGATCGACGCGCTGGGCCGCCCCATCGACGGCGGCCCGCCCATGGGCGGCGGCATTAGCTACAACATCAACGGCAACCACTCCAACCCCCTCGACCGCCCGCCCATCTCCCAGATCATCGAGATCGGGGTGCGGGCCATCGACGGGATGCTCACGATCGGCAAGGGCCAGCGCATGGGCATCTTTGCGGGCAGCGGGGTGGGCAAGAGCACCCTCATGGGCATGATCGCCCGCAACATCACCGCCGACGTCAATGTGATCGCGCTGGTGGGGGAGCGCGGCCGCGAGGTGCTGGAGTTCATGAACCGGGACCTCGGCCCCGAGGGGCTAAAGCGCACGGTGCTGGTGGTGGCAACCTCGGACCAGTCGGCCATGATGCGCTCCAAATGCGCGCTCACCGCCACCACCATCGCCGAGTATTTCCGCGACCAGGGCAAGGACGTGCTGCTCATGATGGACTCGCTCACCCGCTACTGCATGGCCCAGCGGGAGATCGGGCTGTCGGTGGGCGAGCTGCCGGTGGCCCGCGGCTACACCCCCTCCATCTACTCGGTGCTGCCAAAGCTGCTGGAACGCTCGGGCAACTTTGAGCACGGGTCGATCACCGGCATCTACACGGTGCTGGTGGAGGGCGACGACACCAACGAGCCCATCTCGGACACGGTGCGCGGCATCGTGGACGGGCACATCATCCTCTCGCGCAAGGTGGCCATGCGCAACCACTACCCGGCCATCGACGTGCTGGCCAGCGTCAGCCGTCTGATGAGCACCATCGCCACCCCCGAGCACAACCAGGCGGCCGGGCGGATCCGCAACATGATGTCGGTGTACGAAGAAAACCAGGACCTCATTTCCATCGGCGCCTACAAGGCGGGGGCAAACCCCCGGCTGGACGAGGCCATCCGCCACATCGACGCCATCAACAAGCTTTTGCAGCAGCAGGTAGACAACAAAACCAGCTTTGACGAAACCCTGGGCCAGATCATGCAGATCGTTTCCTGAATGTAAGAACCTGTGTTTATAGCCGGGCCCGCCCGGGGATGCAGGAATTGAGGAGGCAGACGCTTGAAAAAGTTCGAGTTTACCATGCACAAGGTGCTGGACCTCAAAAACACCGTGCTGGACGAGGAAAAAAACCGCCTTTCGCAGCTTCAGGCGGCGGTGCGGCAGATCGAGGGGCAGATCGCCCGGCTCACCGAGACGATGCACGCCATTGCCGAGGAGATGCTGGAGCGGCAGGCGGACGGCATCACGGTGGCCGAGCTGCTGGGCTACAACGCCCGCAGGAGCAACATCCACCTCCAGATCAAGGAGCTCAGGGAGCGGCTGGCCGAGGCCCAAAAAAAGGCCGACGCCCAGATGCAGACGGTCATCGAGGCCTCCAGGGAGGTCTCCAAGCTCGAAAAGGTGGAGGAACGCCAGTACGAGAGCTACCGGGAGATGGTCAAAAAATCCGAGACCGCCTTTATGGAGGAGCTGGTCTCCACCAACGTCAGCTACCGCCGCATCAACGCCGCGGCCACCTGAGCGGCGGGGCAAATCACGGGGCATTTCCCCGCCGTGGGAGCGTCCAAACCGGGGAAGGGTTCGCCGGCCGGGTCGGGAGGGCAGTCTCTCCTGCCCCCATACCCTTTCGAGGTTCTCCCCCGCCGCCGGCCTAAGCAGACCAAAACGCCTTAAATTGGGCATTTCCGCCCGCCGCGCGGCCCATGGATACCCGCTGGGCCATTCCCCTACACTGTTCGGATCATATATGATATTTTCCCCTGAATGGGGGTCTGGGGGGCGAGCCCCCCAGATCGGCCAAAAGCGAGCCCCCCAGATTGGCCCCAAGTCGGCCTTTCCAGTGGTTGAACCCCGGGTTCCCGGGTTTCAATAAATATTTTCTTTTTGAAAGGAGGCGAAACCAATGGAAGGAGTAGCAATGAGCGCGCAGCCCCAGGCCGCCCCGGCAGCCGACGCCATGCAGGCGCTGGCCGGCGCGAACGGCATTGGCGGCGCGCAGGGTGAAGGCGGCTTCGACGGGATGTTCGCGGCGCTGCTGGAAGAGATGGCCGGCCAGATGGGCGGCGAGGACGTGGACGCGCTGCTGGCGCTTTTGGGCGCGGGCAAGGGCAAAACCGGCAAGGACGACCTCGCGACCATGCTCGGCATGCAGATGATGGCCGAGGGCCTGATCACTCCGCAGCTGCTGGACCAGTTCCTGCAGCAGGCCGGCGAAGCCCAGCTGGCCGCCGGCAGCCCCATGCAGGGGGTGCTGGACCTGCTCAAAAACCGCGAATTCCCGCTTTGGGGCGACGTGACCGTGCCGGGCGAGGAGGCCGCGCCGGATGAGCAGCTCAGCGACCTGCTCGAAACCCTCACGGCCGAATGGCAGGGCGAGACCACGGCCCCCCGCATCACCGATACCTTAGAGGACCGGCTCTACTTCCAGTCGGCGCTGCGCCAGGCGCAGCAGGCGGTGGCCGAAAAGCCCCGCGCACAGCAAAGGGAGGAGGCCCCGGTGCCGGACATCGAGGCGCTGCAGCAGGCAGTGGACAGCCGCCAGTTTTTGGCAGGCACCCCCGCGGCCGAAAGCACCGCCGCAGCCCCCACCGTGCAGCAGCTGGCCGACCAGCTCAAAACCGGCATCCTCGAAAACCTGCGCCAGGGCAAACAGGAATTTGTGGTGCGGCTCAAGCCCAGCGGCCTCGGCGAGATCACGGTAAGGTTTACCGAGGACAAAAACGCCGTCTCGCTGCGCATCGTCACCTCCAGCGCGGCCGTGGGCCGGATGCTGGCAAACGACGTGGCCCAGCTGCAAAACGCCCTGCGCCCGCTCAATGCCCAGGTGGAGGAGATCGTAACGGTCCCCCAAACCGCCCAGGCCAGCGCCGCGCAGACCCAGCTTGCCGGCGAACAGCAGGGCCAGTACGCCCGCCACTACCAGAACGAGCATACCCGCTCGGGCGCGCAGCGGGAGGAAGAGGAGTTCGAACAGGCCATGGATGAGGCCGTGCCGGGCGACGGCACCCTCGATGTGCGCATCTGACCCCCTTCGCACCCCCAAAAAACCAACAAATACCAATGAGAAAGGAGGACCCCCCTTTGGGCAACACGATTCCCAGCGGCAGCAGCTACCGCGACTATCTCGACGAGTATAAGTACAGCGGCATCACCAACAACGAGACCGGCGAGAGCGGCAAGGTGTACAACGCCGTGTTTACCGACGAGAGCGAGAACAGCATCTCGATCGACGACTTCCTCAAGATCATGGTCACCCAGCTCACCAACCAGGACTTTATGAACCCGGTGGACGACAGCCAGTTCGTTACCCAGCTGGCCCAGTTCTCCACCCTCCAGCAGATGAGCGACATGACCAGCAACATGAAAAACAACTACATGCTCTCGCTGGTGGGCCAAACCGTTACCTGCGCCAAGTTCAGCGTTTCCGGCAGCCTCATCAAGGAGACCGGCCCGGTGGAACGGATCGTACTGGCCGACAACGACTATTCCCTCTATGTCAACGGCGAAAAGTTCAGCCTCTCGCAGATCATGGAGTTGGGCAAAAAACCCGCCGCCGACACCTCCGCCGGCACCGACGCCGCGGGCAAGGACGAGGCCGCAGGCAAGGAGGACGCCGAGGGCACAACCGAAGCCGCGCCTGACAAGGCCGAAAACGCCGAGCCCTGAACGCTGCGCAGCCGCAGCAAAAAGGAGCATAGAGAATGGACGATCTATTGATCCAGCGCCGCCTGAGCCTTCCGGTATCCACCGGCAGCGCGGCCGCTTTGCAGCCGGCCCCGGTTCCCGCCGCGCAGCAGGAGGCTGCGGGCGAGGGCATGAGTTTTTTGCAGGTGTTTGAACAGCTGCAAAGCCAAAGCAGCACCCTCACCTTTTCCAAGCATGCCGCCCAGCGGCTGGAACAGCGGGAGATCGAGCTCTCGCCCAGCCGGCTCGAACGGCTCAGCGAAGGGGTGCGCATCGCAAAGCAAAAAGGCTTGAACGACACCCTGATCATCGTGGACGACAGCGCCTTTGTGGTAAACACCGGGGCGGGCAAGGTCATTACCGGCCTGCAGGGCCTGTCCGGACGGGTGATCACCAACATCGACGGGACCGTAATCGTGTGACCGGACCAGTATCCGCCCCGGCAGCCCGCCGCAAACGCGGCAGGGCATTCCATGGGCGGGGAGGTCACGCCGGAGCCTGACCGACAGACGGCTCCGGGCGGCCCCTTTTGCAGAACAAAAAAGGAGAAATGCCATATGATGCGTGCACTCTACTCCGGCGTTGCGGGCCTCAAGACCCATATGCAGCGCATGGACGTGATCGGCAACAACATCGCCAACGTAAACACCTACGGCTTTAAATCCAGCCGGGCCACCTTCCGCGATATGTACTACCAGCAGGTGCGGGGCGCGTCGGTGGGCACCATGACCCGCGGCGGCGTCAACCCGTCCTCGGTGGGCTATGGCTCCCAGCTGTCCAGCATCGATTTGATGATGGGCTCCTCCTCCTTTACCTCCACCGGCAACCAGCTGGACATCGCCATCACCGGCGAGGGCTTTTTGCAGGTGCAGGACCCCGAAGGCAACATCTACTACACCAAGGCCGGCATGCTGGACATCGACACCCTCGGCCGCGTGGTGGATACCAACGGCAACTTTGTGCTGGGCACCAGCGCTACCAGCGGCCAGCTCAACTCCAACGACCCCAGCCGCTCGATCATCCAGATCACGGTAGACCCCATCGAGCCGCAGGTAAGCACCATCGAAACCACCGTGCTGGGCAAGGGGCTCACCATCACCGCCTCCAACCAGACCAACCTCGGCAACGTCAGCTTTACCTTCTCGGCCAGCGCCACCAAGGGCAATGGGGACGACTTTGTGGCCGGCGAGCCGCTGGAGGTCGTGATGGAAAGCGGCAACCCCAACATCGCGGTGCGCCTCAACCAAAACTATAAGTTCAGCAACATGGCCGAACTGAGCACCGCCATCAACAACGCCATCACTGAGGCCAACGGCGGCGCCCACCCGGCCGGCAGCTTTACCTTTACCCTCGACCCCGACTTTAAGGACCTCACCGGCAGCGAGATCGCCACCAGCAAGGACAACAGCGTCCGCGGCAAGATCAACACCGAAAAACTCGAGGACGGCACCGTGCCGAAGGATTCCGACTGGGCCAACTACATCACCCTGAGTTACGGCAGCGCCTTCTCCGGCGCCGGCGACACCAGCATTACCTGGACCGCCAGCGGCACGGCCCCCAACAAGAACCTCAGCGTGACCGTGACCACCAAGGACGGCAAAACCTATACCAACACCAACATCACCGACGGCAGCCAGGCCTTTGAGCTTAAGAACGCCGCCGCCACCGACCCCGAGGACCGGATCATCATCAAGGTGCCCGGCTTTGCCACCCTCACCGCCGATGCGCCCGCAACCCCTCCCAAAGCCCCCACCACCCCCATCGGCACCGCCATCCCCTCCACCCCCTCCACCGTGCTGGGCCTCGGCAAGCAGACCTGGACCCTGGACGGCGGCACCGAGGGCGGGCCGCAGAGCTACGAAAACCTCACCGGCATCTCGATCGGCTCGGACGGCACCATCATCGGCAGCCACCCGGTGCACGGCCGGCTGGTGCTGGGCCGCATCGACCTTGCCAACTTTGCCAACCCCATGGGCCTGGAGCAAACCGGCAACAGCTATTTCCAGGAAACCGCCAACTCCGGCGCGCCCAGCCTGGCCATTGCCGGCGAGGACGGCACCGGCGCCATCCGCAACAGCGCGCTGGAAATGTCCAACGTGGACCTCGCGCAGGAATTCTCGGACATGATCATCACCCAGCGCGGCTACCAGGCCAACTCCCGCATCATCACCGTTTCCGATACCATGCTGGAAGAGCTCGTCAACCTCAAGCGCTGATGTGCGGCCGCAGATGCGGCGCAGCGAAAGAATACGCGCCCGTTAACAGTTTTTTTACTTCCCCTTGCGGGCCGTATATGGTATAATAAGCGGTACGGGAAACGCCAAGCTGCTTTAACGGCTGTAAAGCGGCGGCCTTTTGCCCCCCGGGGCAAAGGCGCGCCGCGGGGCGGCGAGCCGGTGCTCGCCGCCTTGGACAAGGCGGTATTCCCCGCATTTTTGCGCGGAATGCCCCCTTGTCCAAGGGAATTTACCGCCACCAAATCGTTTTGTTATGAGGAGATGAAGGCTGCATGATCATTCTTACCAACCTGCGCGGCACCGAGTTCGTGCTCAACTGCGACCTGATCGAGATGGTCACCTCCAACCCGGATACCACCATCACCCTCACCAACGGCACCCTGCACATCGTGCGGGAGAGCAAGGAAGAGGTCATCAAGCGTACCATCGAGTATAAGCGCAATATCTTCCAGTATCCCATGGGCGAATAAAAAGGGCAGGGTTTCCCCGCGCGTAACAAAAGGATGGATACAAGCAAATGGATATAATGTCAATTCTGGGCTGGGTGCTCATGATCGTTCTGGTCGGCTTTGGCATCGTATTTGATAAGGACGCCGGCCTTGTATTCGATAACCTTGGAAACTTCTGGGATGCGTCCAGCTTTGCGGTGGTTATGGGCGGCGTTATCACGGCGCTGATGGTCTCCTTCCCCATGAGCATCTTCGCCAAGATCCCGCGCCACCTCAAGATCATCTTCATGCCCAAAAAATATAACCCGCGCGATTACATAGACCAGGTAGTGGAGCTGGCCGAGGAGGCGCGTACCAGCGGCCTGCTCTCGCTGGAGGCAAAGCTGGAGGAATGCAAGGACGACTTCCTCAAAAACGGCATGATGCTGGTGGTGGACGCCGTGGACGCCGAAAAGGTCAAGGGCATCCTGGAGTCCGAGCTCGATTACCTTGACGAGCGCCACGCGCAGGACCGCGCCTTTTACGACCGGGCCGCCGGCTACGGCCCGGCCTTCGGCATGGTCGGCACCCTGATGGGCCTGATCAACATGCTCAAACAGCTCAGCGACCCGGACGCCATCGCCCCGGCCATGGCGCTGGCGCTGGTCACCACCTTCTACGGCTCGATGCTCTCCAACGGCATCTTTATCCCCATCTCCAACAAGCTCAAGATCCGCCACGAGGAGGAATACCTCTGCAAGATGATCGTGATGGAGGGCATCCAGGGCATCCAGGCCGGCGACGCGCCCCGTTTTCTGCGCGAAAAGCTGGAACAGCTCATCCCGGGCTACCTTGTTAAAAAAGGCGGCGGCAAGGGCGGCAAAGGCGGCGACGAGGGCGGCGGCAAAAAGGGCAAAAAGGGCAAGTAAGCCCCTGCCCATTGCCCGGTCCCGGCCCGCGCTGTAAGGGCCCGGGCCCTTGGGCGCCGGCAAACCCCGGCGCATGCCTGCAAAGCGAGGTGACCACAAATGGCAAAAAAACAGCATGAGGAAGTCAATACAGAAGGCTGGAAGGACACATACGGCGATATGGTCACCCTGCTGCTCTGCTTTTTTGTGCTGCTGTACAGTATGTCCAGCGTAAACAGCGAAAAATGGGAGGCCTTTGTAAAGGCGTTTACCAACCCCGGCGAGGACACCGCTCAGGTGGTGCTCACCCCCTCGGACGAGCTGGGCGACCATACGGTGCCGGGCGCTGAGGACGGCGACAGCTCCACCATGGATCCCGCCAACGAGTTCCCCACCAGCTTTGACGAGCTGGCCCAGGCCATCAAGGAATATGTAGAAGAAAACAACATGCAGCAGGTCATCGAGGTGGAGGGCGACGAGGGGGTCGTGTACATCCGGTTCCAGAACAGCCTCTTCTTTGAGCCCAACAAGGCGGTGCTGCTGCCCGCGGCCGTGCCCAGCCTCGAGTTTTTGGGCACCAGCCTGAAGGGGCTGGAGGACGAGATCTGGATGGTCAGCATCAGCGGCCACACCGCGGACGTGCCCGGCTCAAGCGGCGGCCCCTCCGAATGGCTGCTCTCGGCCGAGCGCGCCGGGCAGGTGGCCATCTACCTTGAGGACCACGCCGGGCTGGACCCGCTTCTGCTGCGGGCCATCGGCTTTGGCCGCAACTACCCCATCGAATCCAACGAAACCGACGAGGGCCGCGCCCGCAACCGCCGGGTCGAGATGGTCATCATCAGCAAAAATTCCACCATCGCCCAGAACGAGGCGCTGGCCAGCGCGATCTCGGGTCTCTACCAGCACGGCGATACCGCCGACGACACCCCCCTGCCGGACAACCTGATGGACCTGCTGGATCCCTCCCGGATGGGCGAGGGGGATGTGGACGGGCAGGACGAGGACGCCGGGGCCAGTTCGGCCCCGCCCGCCGCGTCCGAGCCAGCCGCAAGCGGGCCGGCGGCAAGTGAGCCGGCCGGGTCCGCGCCCGCCGCAAGCGAACCGCCCGGGTCACCCGCCGCAGGCGAACCGTAAGCCTTGGGGCCGGCGCGGGCCGGCCAAAGGCCACCAGCCAGACCAAACATCCGCACACGCACCTCTAAACGGGATTTGGCGGCCCGGCGCAAAGCGCCAAACGCCAAAATCAGGGGGCAAGCCCGGCGGCTGCCGGCCGGCCCTTTAGCAGCGAGGGGGAAAAAGGGTGCCCGAAAAACTGTCACAAAGTCAGATCGATGCGCTTCTCAACAAGATGGCCAGCGGTGCGGCTGAGGTACAGGAAAAGCCCACCCAAAAACTCAAGGACTACGACTTCCGCGCGCCGCGCAAGTTCACCAAGGAGCAGCTCAAGGCGCTGGACGGCCTGCACGAGACCCTGGCCCGGGTGCTGGCCTCCTACTTTTCCAGCATCCTGCGCACGCCCTGCGAGATCGAGGCGGTCTCGGCCGAGGAGCAGCGGTACCACGAGTACAGCAACTCTCTGCCGGACAACACCATGCTCGGCCTGCTGAGCGTCTCCTCCCAAACCGGCGAGTGCGACGAAAACACCATCCTGCTGGACCTCACCTCCACCTTCAGCTTCCAGCTGATCGACCGCCTTCTGGGCGGCAACGGCAAGGGCGCCATCCCGGACCGCAGCTTTACCGATATCGAGATCGCGGTGCTCACCAACGTGCTCGAAAACATCACGGTCCGGATCGACGACGTATGGAAAAACACCTTCAACATTGATTTTGGCCTTGAATCCATCGAGAGCAACCCCCGCCTGCTCCAGCTTTTTGCCCCCGAGGACATCGTGGTGATCACCATGATGAACATCAAGATGGTGGGCACCACCAACACCATCAGCATCTGCATCCCGGCCGAGCTTTTGGAACAAACGGTGGACCAGTTCAGCCGGAGGTTTACCAAGAACAAAAAGCAGCACGACCCCGAGCAGGAAAAGATGAAAAAGCAGCTGATTTTGGAGAATGTCTGCGAGTCGGAGCTTGAAATGAAAGCTGTTTTTGATGAATTCCGCATGCCCCTGCGGGAGATCCTGGGCCTGCAGCCCATGGACGTGATCCCGCTGCACAAGCCGGTAAACAGCGACATTTCGATCAGGATCGACGATCAGCCCTGGTTTACGGCCAAGCTTGGCGAGACCAAAAAACGCAAGGCGATCAAACTCAACAGCATCCTGAACAACATCGTAGAACAAACGGAGATGGTGACAAGTGGACAACAATCAGCAGGAAATGCTTAGCAGCATGGAGCTCGACACCATTGGCGAGATCCTGAACATCAGCATGGGTTCGGCTGCTACGGCGGTTTCCAGCATGCTGGACAAACAGGTGGTCATCTCGACCCCTACCGTACTGCAAAAAAAGTTTGACAGTATGGAGTATACTGCCCTTGAGCCGGCGATGCTGGTGTCGATCCGCTATGTCGAGGGCATCTCCGGCACCAATGTGATGGTCTTCCGCCAGAAGGATATGCAGGTGATCCTCAACCTTCTGATGGGCAACGAGGACCCCCCCAGTGAGGACTTTGAGTTCGACGAGCTCAGCATGAGCGCGGCCTGCGAGGTCATGAACCAGATGATGGGCTCCTCGGCCACCGCCCTCTCGGATTTCCTCGGCATGACCGTCAACATCTCCACCCCCGAGGCCCAGATCGTAGACTCGGAGGACGCCTACCGCAAGGCGATCAATGTGGGGGACGGCGAGGAGATCGTCTCGGTCAACTTCAAGCTGGATATCGTAGGGGTGATGGAGAGCAACTTCGCCAGCGTCATGCCCTACTCGCTGGCCAAGAGCATGGTCTCGAGGGTGCTGGACCAGACCGAGGAGCAGATCAGCGCCCTGCCCGATTCCACGCCCGCCCCGGCCCCTGCGCCCGCGCCCGCGCCGCGTCTTGATACGGAAGCCCCTGTCCGTTCCGTCGAATATGCACCGCTCGACAAGCACGTTTTCTATTCCGCCCGACAGCTCGCTGCCGA
>CAJTVI010000025.1:0-20902 GCA_910579545.1 uncultured Oscillospiraceae bacterium
GCGCGGGCCGCGGCCCAGCAGCGTGCCCGGCCGTGAGTTCGCCGACCGCCCGCGCGACCCCTCGGCCGCGCCCGTGGCCCCGCCCCGCACCGAGCGCATCAACGACGCCGCCGATTTTGAGCTGTACGGCAAGATCGAACTGTAAAAACGGGGAAAAGGCAATAGGCCGATCTGGGGCACGCCGGACAAAGAGCCGATCTGGGGGGACGCCCCCCAGCCCCCCATAACAGGAAAAATATCTGATAAAATACGCCTGTTGGCAGCGGCCTGGGCAGCAAAGGCTTTTCTGCCTGCGGTTTGGGCCGCCTGAATATCGTCAAAAACCCGCCCGCCCGGTTTTTTCGGGCGGGCGGGTTTTGCCAAATAAAAAGGAGCCATCACAATGACGCCATACCAGCTTTTAAAAGAGCATCCGGTGGAAAATGCGGATATGCTCGAGATCCTGCGCCGGGGCACCGCCGAGGTGCTGTATCTCTCACCGGGGGCGCTGGTCCTGCGGGAGGCCAGCAGCGGGTCGGCCTTTTTCTGGGCCGGGCCGGCGGGGCAGGAAAACGAGCAGGCCGCCCGCGCGGCCCTGCCCAGCCTGCCCAAAACCGGGCTTTTCTGCGCCCATGGCGATCTCTGCCGCCGCCTTGTGGCCCAGTGGGCCGGCTGCACCGAAACCGAGCCCTGCGTCCAGGCCTGCTGGCGCGGCCCCCTGCCTCCTGAGCCGGAAATCCCCCTGCGCAGCCTTGGCCCCGCCGACGCCGATCTTGTGCTGGCCCACTACCACACGGTGGACAATGAGGAGTACGTCCGCGCCCGCGTGGCCTCCGGCAGGATGCTGGGCGCCTTTTTGCCCGCGGCCGGCGGCGAAAAAGAAGACGGCAGGCAGGAGATCGCCGGCTTTATCGGCCTGCACGCCGAGGGCGGCATCGGCCTGCTCGAGGTTTTCCCCGCATACCGCCGCCGGGGGCTGGCCGCCGCCCTTGTGCTGGGCATGGTGCGCCGCCGCATGCTCGAGGGCGCCATCCCCTTTGGCCAGATCATCCAGGGCAACGAGCCCTCTTTGCGGCTGCAAAAAAAGCTGGGCTTCTCTTTTTCCAGTCAGCCGGTTTACTGGATGTCCTGACAGCAAATGCCAACAAGCAAAATGCCCCCGGCCAAAGGCCGCCGCAAGGCAGCCATTGGCCGGGGGTCGTTTGTTTTCAGGTTTTCAGTGCCGGGCCAAAGGCGGTGCGCCGCAGGGCTCAAAGCATATCGGTCAGCCGCATCCCCGCGCATCCCGCGGCCCGCGCGGCTCCCTTACACAAACAGCACCGCGTAGTAAAAGACCAGGTATGCCACCGAGAGCGCCATGCACACCCCGCTGGTGATCAGCGCCTTGCTGCCCGGGCTGCCCTTGCGCTTGCCGCTGATGGCAAAGATCAGCCCCGCCAGGCAGACGATCACGCCAAAGCTGGGCGCAAAGATGCCCGCCACCAGGCCGCCCACCGAGAGGCCCACGGCCACCCCGCCCATGCCGCCGGCGCTCTTTTGGGCGATCATCTCGTCAATGCCGGGGTTGTCGGCCGCCACCTTCTGGGCCAGCGGGCTGATAAACCGCTCAAAAGCCGCGCACTCGTCCTCCTGCAAAATGTTCATGGGCAGGTATTTCGTGCTGTTCAGGTTTTCGGCGTCCACATACAGCTTTACGATCACATCCCCCTGCTTGTCGGCCAGCCAGGTCTCCACCCGCCGGATCATCCCATTGCGGTCCTTCAGGGTCACCATCACCTTGCCCAGCTTGCCGGGGGTCAGCACCCAGGGGTTGCCGGCCATCACGTCATGGGTCTTTTTGTCCACCTGCAAGGGGAACACCCACAGTGTCTCCCCCTTAAAGGCCGCCGCGTAGCGGTAGTATGTAGTGCGGGTGGTGCGCCCGCTGTGGGTCACGTCCTCCCAGTGGGCGTATACGATGCCGGCGTTCTGGTCGTCCTGCGGCAGCAGCCCCCGCACCGCCTGCTCCACCCGGCGCAGGTCCTCGCCCAAGGCCGCCGCCGCGCGGTTTTTGGACTTTTTGATAAAGAGGTTGTACACAATGATCCCGCAAACCAGCACCCAAAAAAGCAGCGAGACAATATTGCCCGCCATCGTGTAACTGCTTGATCCGTTCATGACCCTTCACTCCTCCAGATAAAAAAATTTCCGCCCGGACCCGCAAAAAGCCGGGCCGCAAAAGGCAGGGCCCGGCCCCGCAAAAAGCCGGGCCGCCGCAAAACCGCCCCATCCGCCCAAAAAACCGGCGCGGCTTTTTTGGTTTACAATTCGCCCCGGCGCCTTTTTTCGGCCAGCTTCAGCAGGGCCGCCACCGTCTTGGAATCCCGGATCTCGCCCGAAAACACCATCTCCACCGCCTGCTCCAGCGGCAGCTTTACCGGGGTCAAAAACTCGTCCTCGTCCAGGTGCATCTGGGTCTTGTGCAGGCCGGTGGCCGCCCAGGTCCAGATCACCTCGGTGCAGTAGCCCACCGTGGGGTAGATGGGGCCAAGGTCGGTAAACCTGTCGGCCACAAGGCCGCACTCCTCGGCCAGTTCCCGCTTGGCGGCCTCAAAGGGGTCCTCCCCCGCCTCTAACTTGCCGGCCGGCAGTTCCCAGAGTTCCTGCCCCATCGCGTAGCGGTACTGCCGCACCAGATACACCTCGCCCGCCTCGGTCAGGGCCGCAATGCAGGCCCCGCCATTGTGGTGCACCACCTCCCGCCGGGCGGTATCGCCGTTTTCCAGCCGCACCTCGTCCAGGGTCACCCGGAACACCCGCCCGGTAAATACTGTCTCGTTCGAGAGAAATTCCTCGCTGTGCGCCATCCTTCACTGCACCTCGCTTTTTTGTTCTGCCAAAAGGGGGTCCCGCGCCGCCTGTGCCGGCAAAGGCAAGGCCGGCCTTCATCCCGCGCCGGCCCCTGGGGCAGGGGGGCATCTCAGCCCTCCGGCTGCTCCGGCTCCTCCGGCGCGCCGCGCACGCAGCGCGCCCGGCGCACCCGCCGTTCCCCGACCTCCAGGGGGGTAAAGCGCACCCCGCCGTACTCCACCTCGGCAGTCTCCCCCGGTTCGGGGATGCGGCCCAAAAGCGCGGCGATCAGCCCGCCCACCGTGTCAAAGCCCCGCTCGTCCATGTCGGCGGGGGGGTCGGTCTCAAAGGCCTCGAACAGGTCCTCCAGATCCAGGTCCCCGGCGGCGACAAAGCCCCCCTCGCAGGGAACAAGCGGCGCCTCCTCGTCGTCGTACTCGTCCTGGATCTCGCCCACGATCTCCTCTAAAATGTCCTCCATGCTCACCAGCCCAGCCGTGCCGCCCCACTCGTCCACCACGATGGCGATCAGGGTGTGCTGGCGCTTAAAGTCCAAAAGCAGCTGCTGGGCGCTGCGGCTCTCGGGCACATACATGGCCGGCCGGGCCAGCTTGGTCACCGGCTCGGCCGCCGCCGCGGGGTCGCTCAAAAGCCGCAAAAGGTCCTTTGCGTACAAAATGCCCACCACGTCGTCCACCGTTTTGCGGTAGATCGGCAGCCGGCTGTTGCCGCTCTCCAGCGCCAGGGCCACCACCGCGCCGCAGGGGGTGTTTTCCTCCACCGCCACCATGTCCACCCGGTGGGTCATAATGTCCCCCGCCGTGGCGTCCGCCAGTTCGATGATATTGGTGATCATCTTTTTCTGGCTTTCATCGATCACATCCTGCTCGTCCGCGTGGTCCATCAGCTCCAGCAGGGATTCCTCGGTAACCGGCTGCGCGCTCACCGCGTCCGCCAGCCGCAAAAGCCCCTGGGCCGGGGCGCGCAGGCCGTTGGCAAGCGCCTGTCGTATTGGATGACCGTCCGGGTCCATAAATATTGTTTCCTCCAAACATTGGTAATTTATTGCGGCCTGCCGCGCGCGTTTGGGCGGCGCTGGGCCGGGGCCGCATACACCCTCATTTTATTCTAAATGGGGCCTGCTGTCAAATCGTGCGGGATCGGGAGTGCCCAAACCAGAGAGACGTCCGCCGGCGGGCGCGTGGGAGCAGTCTCTCAAGGCAACAGGACCCCTGCCCCGAAAGCCTTTCGAGACTCTCCCCCGCACCCGGACTTAGCACCCAAAACAGCTTGAAATGAACACTCCCGCGGGATCCGGGCGGGCTTTGGGGTTTTGCCCGGCAACCTGCACACATAATCATTCAAAAATTCGGATAATATGTCAAAACGTCAAAAAATGGGCCCGGAAAAAGCCATAAAGCCACATTCTTATGCCTTTACTTTACAAAAAGCTTTTGGTAAAATAATAGGTACGGAACAGCGCCTTCCGGGGGGAAGTACTGCCCCCGGACCCGCTTCTGAATTTTGGGGGCCCAAAGCCCGGCTGCCGGCCGCCTGCCGGCAAAGGGGCCAGAGGCTCCCGGGAAACTGGAGGAAAAACAATGCCAAGAGCCAAACAATCCATGGATGGCAACACCGCTGCCGCGCATGTAGCCTATGCGTTTACAGAAGTGGCTGCCATCTACCCCATCACCCCGTCCAGCCCGATGGCGGACAGTGTGGACCAGTGGGCCGCCGTTGGCCAGAAGAACATCTTCGGCACCGAGGTCAAGGTGATGGAGATGCAGTCTGAGGCCGGCGCGGCGGGCGCTGTGCACGGCAGCCTGGCCGCCGGCGCGCTCACCACCACCTTCACGGCTTCGCAGGGCCTTCTGCTGATGATCCCCAACATGTACAAGATCGCAGCCGAAAACCTGCCCAGCGTCTTCCATGTTTCGGCCCGTACCGTGGCCACCCACGCCCTCAACATCTTTGGCGACCATTCCGACGTCTACGCCTGCCGCCAGACCGGCTTTGCCATGCTGGCCGAGTCGAACCCCCAGGAGGTCATGGACCTGGCCGCCGTGGCCCATCTGGCCGCTTTGGAGGGCAAGGTCCCCTTCATCAACTTCTTTGACGGCTTCCGCACCAGCCACGAGATCCAGAAGATCGAAAAGTGGGATTACGCCGACCTGGCCGACATGGTCAACTGGGAGGCCATCAAGGACTTCCGCAACCATGCCCTCAACCCCGAGCATCCCTCGATGCGCGGCAGCCACGAGAACGGCGACATCTTCTTCCAGCACCGTGAGGCCTGCAACAAGTTCTACGACGAGCTGCCCGCCGTGGTGGAAAAGTACATGGCCAAGGTCAACGAGAAGCTGGGCACCGATTACAAGCCCTTCAACTACTACGGCGCGCCGGACGCGGACCGCGTGATCATCGCCATGGGCTCGATCTGCGACGTGGCCGAGGAGGTCATCGACTACCTCACCGCCAAGGGCGAAAAGGTCGGCCTGATCAAGGTGCGGCTCTACCGTCCCTTCTGCGCGGACAAGCTGCTGGCCGCCATCCCCGCCACCGCCAAGAAGATCGCGGTGCTCGACCGCACCAAGGAGCCCGGCTCCCTGGGCGAGCCGCTCTTCCTGGACGTTGCCACCGCCCTGCGCGAGGCCGGCAAGAACGACATCGTGCTCACCGGCGGCCGCTACGGCCTGGGCAGCAAGGACACCCCGCCCTCCAGCGTCTTCGCGGTCTACGAGGAGCTCACCAAGGACGCTCCCAAGCCCCGCTTTACCATCGGCATCAAGGACGACGTCACCAACCTGTCCCTCGATGAGAAGCCCGCGCCCAACACCGCGGCCGAGGGCACCAAGGAGTGCAAGTTCTGGGGCCTTGGCGGCGACGGCACCGTGGGCGCCAACAAGAACAGCACCAAGATCATCGGCGACCATACCGACAAGTACATCCAGGCCTACTTCCAGTACGACTCCAAAAAGACCGGCGGCGTCACCATCAGCCACCTGCGCTTTGGCGACAAGCCCATCCGCGCCCCCTACTACATCAACAAGGCCGACTTTGTGGCCTGCCACAACCCCAGCTATGTCATCAAGGGCTTTAAGATGGTGCAGGACGTCAAGCCCGGCGGCGTCTTTATGATCAACTGCCAGTGGAACGACGAGGAGCTGGCCGGCCATATGCCCGCCGAGAGCAAGCGCTACATCGCCCAGAACAACATCCAGCTTTACACGGTCAACGCCATCGACAAGGCCATCGAGATCGGCATGGGCAAGCGCACCAACACCATCCTGCAGTCCGCCTTCTTCAAGCTGGCCGACGTCATGCCCATTGACGACGCGGTGGGCTACATGAAGGCCGCCGCCAAGAAGAGCTACGGCAAAAAGGGCGACGCGGTGGTCCAGATGAACTGGAACGCCATCGACGCCGGCCTCGACGCCATCCATAAGGTAGAGGTCCCGGCCGACTGGGCCAATGCCCAGGATCCTGCCGACACCGCCGAGCTCAAGGGCCCCAAGGCCACCGTGGAGATGGTCAAGAACCTGCTTGAGCCCATCAGCAAGATGGACGGCGACAGCCTGCCGGTTTCCGCCTTTGCAGAGCGCGCCGACGGCCAGTACGAGCTGGGCGCTTCGGCCTACGAGAAGCGCGGCGTCGCGGTGACCGTTCCCGAGTGGAACCCCGAGACCTGTATCGAGTGCAACCAGTGCGCGTATGTCTGCCCGCACGCCACCATCCGGCCCTTCGCCCTCACCGAGGAGGAGGTCAAGGCGGCCCCCGCGTCCATCAAGACCAAAAAGATGAACGGCAAGGACTACCTGTTCACCATGACCGTTTCCCCGCTGGACTGCATGGGCTGCGGCGTCTGCGTCAACGTCTGCCCCACCGCCGCCAAGGGCACCCTCAAGATGGTGTCCCAGGAGAGCCAGGCCGACCAGCAGCCGGTCTTCGACTACTGCGTGGACAACATCCGCAAAAAGGACGGCATGATGGCCGAGACCACCGTCAAGGGCAGCCAGTTCAACCAGCCGCTGCTTGAGTTCAGCGGCAGCTGCGCCGGCTGTGCCGAGACCAGCTACGCCCGGCTCATCACCCAGCTGTTTGGCGAGCGGATGTACATCTCCAACGCCACCGGCTGCTCCTCCATCTGGGGCGGCCCGGCTGCCACCTCCCCCTACACCATCAACAAGGTCAGCGGCTTTGGTCCCGCCTGGGCGAACAGCCTGTTTGAGGACAACGCCGAGCACGGCCTTGGCATGGAGCTGGGCCAGAAGGTCATCCGGGATGCCCTGGCCGAAAAGGTCAAGGCCCTGATCGCGGTAGAGTGGTGCGACGCCGACCTCAAGGCGGCCGGCAAAGCCTGGCTGGATACCTACAACGACGGCAAGGCCAACGCCGAGGCCACCAAGAAGCTGGTTGCCGAACTGGAGGCCAGCGTGATGACCGTGGATCAGCTGGCGCAGGTGCCGGACTTCAAGGCCCACGCTGAGGAACTCAAGGCCGCGGGCGCCAAATACTGCGACTGCGACGCCTGCAAGCTGGCGGCCGAGATCCTGGAGAAGAAGCAGTACCTGGCCAAAAAGTCCATCTGGATCTTTGGCGGCGACGGCTGGGCCTACGACATCGGCTTTGGCGGCCTGGATCATGTGCTGGCTTCCGGCGAGGACGTCAACGTGATGGTCTTTGACACCGAGGTCTATTCCAACACCGGCGGCCAGGCCTCCAAGGCCTCCAACATCGGCCAGGTGGCCCAGTTTGCCGCGGCCGGCAAGTCGATCGGCAAAAAGAGCCTGTCCGAGATCGCCATGAGTTACGGCTACGTCTATGTGGCCCAGATCGCCATGGGCGCCGACCCCAACCAGACCATCAAGGCGCTGGCCGAGGCCGAGGCCTACAACGGCCCCTCCCTCATCATCGGCTACGCCCCCTGCGAGATGCACGGCGTCAAGGGCGGCATGACCAACTGCCAGGCCGAGATGAAAAAGGCCGTGCAGGCGGGCTACTGGAACATGTTCCGGTTCAACCCGCAGCTTAAGGCCGAGGGCAAGAACCCGTTCACCCTGGATTCCAAGCCCGCCACCGCGGACTACAAGGAGTTCATCTCCGGCGAGACCCGCTACAGCCGGCTCAAGCTGGCCTTCCCCGAGCGCGCCGAGGAGCTGTTCAACAAGGCCGACCAGGCCGCGAAGGACCGCTACGCCCACCTCGAAAAGCTGGTCAAGCTGTACGAGTAATTGGGCCGATCCAGGGGGCGCGCCCCCTGGACCCCCACACGCAAGGCCGGTCCAAGGGGCTTGCCCCCTGGACCCCCGCCCTGCCGCATGAATCGTTCATTCTTGCGGCGGGTGGATGCCTGATGGGCGGCGCTGCATCCAGCGCAAAGCCCGCTTCAAGGGCGTAAAAGGCATAAAAGGGCCCGCCCCCTGCTCCGCAAGGAGCAGGGGGCGGGCTGTTTGATATTTTAGTTCAGTCCTCAAAGCAGACCTTCATATAGCCGGTCAAAAAGCGCAGGATCTTTTCCTGGCCCATGTGGTCGGAGTCAAAGCAGATGTCGTAGTGCCCGGCGTCCCGCCAGTCGCTGCCGGTAAAGGCGCGGTAGTAGTCGGCCCGGCGCTTGTCCACCCGGCGCATCTGCTTGCGGGCCTCGGCCTCGCTGATGCTGTGCCGCTGCATCAGGGTGCGCACCCGCACCTCCTCCGGCGCGTGGATAAACACCCGCAGCACGTTGGGCCGGTCCCGCAAAATAAAGTCGGCGCAGCGGCCGATCATCACGCAGCTTTCGTTCTCGGCCAGCCCCAGCATTACCTTGGCCTGGTAGCGGAACAGGTTCTCGTTCGACACAAAGTTGTCGCTGTCCGGCGGGATCACCTCGCCGTTGTAGGCGTTTTTGGCCACCCGGAACAGCAGGCTGTTTTTAAAGCTGTCCTCCGCCTTGGCAAACAGCTGTTCGTTGATGCCGCTGTCGTCCGCCGCCATCCGTAAAATGGCGCGGCTGTAAAAGGGGATGCCCAGCTGCCTTGCCAGCGCTTCGCCAATGGCGCGCCCGCCGCTGCCGTTTTCCCGGGCGATGGTGATCACATAGTTTTTCATGGCGATCCCTCCCAAAAGGGGGCCTGGCCGCCCAACACCCAAACGCCGCTAAGGGCCGTTCAAGCGGGCCGGCTGCCGCCCCAAAAATCTGTTTTGGCCCGCCCAAAAGCCCCAAAGGCCGGTGCAAAACGCCCGGCCGCGGCCCGGCGGCCCTTTCTTTAAGTATAGGGCAGACCCGCCCGAAAATCAACCGGTTTTCAAAAAAGGGCCCGGATCCTGCCAAAGCCCCAAAAGACGCGTTTTATCGACAAGCCAAACCCATCCGCCCCGTTTTCAAGTTTACAAAATGTTCACAGCCCCTTAAAATTTTGCACGTAAGTTTTGGGTATACTACAATCACAGGGCGATGGAGCCGCAACCACTGCCCTGTGACATGATTCCTCCTCACACCAAAGCGATACCCCTAAAAACCCCCGCGTCCGCAAGGGCGCGGGGGTTTTGCCATGTCTAAAGGGATGGTCTGCCCAAAAATGTATGGGGATCCGGCCCAAATGGGGGGCGGCCCAAAGGCCCGGTGCAGCCGGCCCCGTTAAGGCGGACCGGCAAACAAGGCAGGCGGCGGGGGCAAGCGCCGTCCTCACACCCGGCCGTAGATCCCCTGTACGCTCACCTCGCCGGTAAACACGGCGGTCTCGCCCGCCCCGGTTTCCACCAGCAGCCTGCCCTGTTCGTCAATATCCCGGGCGATTCCCCGGCCGCCCGCAAACTCCACCTCCCGGCCCAGGTTCACACAGTGCCGGCAGTATTCCTGCCGCAGCGCCCCAAAGCCGTTTTGGGCAAAGGGCGGCAGCAGGGCGGCAAACCGCGCGCTGATCCCCTCGGCCAGCAGCCGCGCCGCGTTGGAGGGCAGGGTGGCCGCCTGCGGGTTTTGCGCCCCGCCCGTATCCGGGGCATTGCCGGTACTGGGCGGGGGTGCATCCGCATCCGACGCATGGCCCATACCCTGCGGCGCGCCCGGGCCCTTTTCGCCGGCCGCCCGCTGGGCGGCCAGCGCCGCGGCGGCCGAGGTGGCGTGGGGCAGGCCGCGGGCGGCAAAAAATTCCTCGCTCTGCCACAAATTCACCCCAATGCCGCACACGATGCCCTCGGGGGTGGACTCGCACAGGATGCCGCAGAGCTTTTTGCCCCCGGCCAAAAGGTCGTTGGGCCATTTGATCTGGCAGCAAAGGCCAAACAATTCCTTTAGCGCGCCGGCCGCGGCCAGGCTGGCCAGCAGCGGCAGGCTGGCGGGGTCGGCCAGGGGGGCCTTGCACACGATCGTGTAATATAGGCCCTCCTGCCCGGCGTTCTGCCAGCTGCGGCCCAGCCGGCCCTTGCCGGCGGTCTGGCTGGCGGCGTACACCGCGTCCAGATGCGCAAGCCCGGCAAGGTGCGCCTTGGCCCAGTTGTTGGTGCTGTCCACCTGTTCCAGGTAGTACAGGCGGGCAGCGGGGTTCAGTCGTCCCATAGGGGAGGTACCTTCCTGTGCTCAAAGTTGGCTTTCCCATCCTGGATGGTGATCACGCCGTAGCTGGCCGAACCCTCGCGGGGCCGGCCCACGCTGCCGGGGTTGAATACGGTGACCCCCTCGATCTCCTCGTTGGCGGCGGTGTGGGTGTGGCCGTAAAGGGCGGCGTCCGCGCCGCGGGCCCGGGCGGCCTGGGCCAGCTGCGCGCGGGAATATTTTACCCCATAGCTGTCGCCATGGGCGTAAAAGAAGAGCACCCCGCCAAACGCGGCAAGCCCTTCGCCCGCCTCAAAGGCGGAAAAATCGCAGTTTCCCCGCACACTGTACACCCGCAGGTTGGGGTGGCGCTGGCACAACTCGTCCAGATCGCGCAGGCCGTCCCCCAAAAAGATCATCGCTTCGGCATCCGGCTCGGTCTCGGCAACACGGCAAAGCGCATAGGCAGAACCGTGGCTGTCCGACGTGACAAGAATCTTGTGCATGGCCCTGCCTCCTCCTTTTTTTATCCCATCGCCGGGCAAAAGGGGCGCGCAGAGCGGATGCTCCGCTGCCCGGCAATGGCAGAGTCACGAATTCCAAATAAAGAAAGAAAGTTGGTTTTAACCGCAAAAAACACGATCTCCAGGCTGCCCGCAAAGGGCCGGCTGCGCCGCAAAAAGCAGCCAGGTTTTTGCAGGCAGGCGCGTCAGCTCTGAGGGGATCCTCCTCCTTTCCCGCCGGCCAGAAGCCGGTAGATTTCGCTCTTGGAAAAGGCGCTGCCCTTGGCGGCCTCGCGCGCCGCCGCGCTGGCCGCCATGCCCTGCGCCTGCAAGGCGCGGGCCGTCTCTGCCGCGTCCTCCAGGGTCTGTTCGGCCCCGGGGGGCGGGGCGGGGTCGGCGCCCGCCAGCACCAGCACAAATTCGCCCCGCGGGGCCTGATCCCGATACCGCGCGGCCGCCTCGCCCAGGGTGGTTTTAACGACCTCCTCGTGCAGCTTGGTCAGTTCCCGGGCCAGGGTCACGCTGCGCTGGGAGCCAAAGGCGGCGATCAGGTCGTCCAGGGTCATGCGCAGCTTGTGCGGGGCCTCGTAAAAAAGCATGGTGCGGCTTTCGCCGGCAAGCGCCGCCAGACGCTCGGCACGCTGGCGGCGGTTTGTGGGCAAAAAGCCCTCAAATACAAACCGCCCGGTGGCCTGGCCGGACACCGCCAGCGCGCTCACACAGGCGCAGGCCGCCGGCACCGGCACCACACGGATCCCCGCCGCAAGCGCGTCCCGCACCAGCACCTCGCCGGGGTCGGATACCGCCGGCATGCCCGCGTCGCTGCACAGCGCGCAGTTTTCACCCGCCAAAATGCGGGCAAGGATCATCTGGCCCCGCTCGCGCAGATTGTGCTCGTAATAGCTCACCAGCGGCTTTTTAAGGCCCAGGTGGTTCAGAAGCTTCAGGGTCACCCGGGTGTCCTCGGCGGCGATAAAATCCACGCTGCCAAAGGTGGCGGCCGCGCGCGGGGTCAGGTCGTCCAGGTTGCCAATGGGGGTGGCAACCACATACAGCGTGCCCGGCATACGCCGCCTCCTTTGCAAAAAATCCATGGGCCGATCCAGGGGGGTGCATGGGCCGATCCAGGGGGATGCATGGGCCAATCTGGGGGCCGCGGCCCCCAGACCCCCGCCTTGGGCGGGCAAAATTTTGCCCGCCCCGCAAAAAACAACCTAAAAGGGGTGGGCCGCCGCAAAAGCGGTGGGGGGAAAAGTACAAATTCGATTCGACGGTTCACCCTGGCAAAATCGGCAGCAAGGCAAGAAAACGAAATACCGTCGCTAAAGACCGGCAATATCATCATAACCGCCCGCACCCTCGCCGGTCAAGAGGTCCGGCTCAAATTTTAAGCCGGGCCGGCCGCCTTTTTTGGCCTCGCACAAAAAAAGGGCCGGCAGGCTGCGGGGCTCCTTTTTTACCAGGGCCAGCCGCTTGGGTTCCAGGCCCAGCTCGTGCAAAAGGCAAAGGGTCTCGGCCAGGCGCTGGGGCCGGCCGCAAAGGGCAAACCTGCCGCCGTACCGCAAAAGCCGCGCGGCGCATTCCGCCGCGTCCCGCAGGGTGCAGCTGCCCTCGTGGCGGGCGGCGGCGCGCACCGGGTCGGGGCTGGGGCGGCCGGCGCAAAAGTAGGGCGGGTTGCACCCAACAAGGTCAAAGGCCTGCGGGGCGTCCAAAGCAAAGCCGCGCAGGTCGGCGGTAACAGGGCGGATATGCGCAATGCCGTTTTGCGCGCAGGCGTCCGCCAAAAGCTGGCTGCCCTCGGCGCAAAGCTCCACCGCCTCGCAGCGGCCGCGGTGGCCAAGGTCGTGCCAGCGCAGGGCCAGGATGCCGCAGCCGCTGCAAAGGTCCGCCGCGGCCTCGTCCCGCCTGGGCCGGCAAAAGCCGCTCAGCAGCATGGCGTCGGTGCCAAACCGATGGGCCTTGCTGATCAAAACCACGGTGCCGTTTTGCAGGGTCTCCCGCTCGCAGTACATGCGCAGCCCCCTTTTTGTACGATTTATGCGGCAGAAAGAAGGCTGCCGAGGCGCGTCCAGGCCGGGAAAACCTATGCTTCGCCAACCGCTGCCGACATGGGGGACGGTTCTTTGCGTCGTTCGCTTCGCTGCCGACGAAATAACCGTCCCCGTGTCGTTCGCTCAGCACGCGCAATTTGAACGCTTCTGGCCGTTCATTCCTAAATTATCCCGGTAAAGGGGGTCTGGGGGATGTATCCCCCAGATTGGCCCTTACCAGATCGGCCCTTACGCCGTTGCACCGGGCAAAAAAATGCGGCGAGCCGCATCAGCCGCCCGCCGCGTTTGGGTATGTCCGATCCGGGCTCAGCCCTGTTCGATCGCGCCCGTGGGGCAGACGCCGGCGCAGGTGCCGCAGTCCAGGCAGGCATTCTCGTCGATGACGAACTTGCCGTCGCCCTCAGAGATGGCGCTCACGGGGCACTCGCCAGCGCAGGTGCCGCAGGAAACACAGGCATCGGTGATCTTGTAAGCCATAATCGTACTCCTTTTTCTCCGTGCATTGTGGATTTTTTTGGAGGCTTTCTGCGCCTTGCACGGAAAGCGCGCCCCGGCACGGGCTGCGGCCGGCCTTTTATCCGCCGGCCGTTCCCATATCTTTCATTGTAGCATAAAATCCCGGTTTCGCAAGAGGGCGCGGCCGCATTTTTCGCGCTGCGCGCGTTCTTTTTACAAGGGCCAATCTGGGGGACGCGTCCCACCATAAAATGCTCCGCATTTTATGGATGCGATGTTTCTGGATTTTTTGCCCTTTGAGAACTGCCTGGCAAAAAATGCGAAACATCGGACAGACCCCCTTTTTATGCCGCGCAAAACCATTTGCGCGGCCGCCCTTTACTCCTCCGCCTCCGGGTCGGGCTTTTTGGGCGGGCGCTTGCCGCCCCGCAGGTAGACGCAGTCGGCCCGCTTGTAGGTGCCGGGCGCCGGGCCGCCCCCCTCCAGGCGCACCTTGAGGGTGCCGGCCACCGGGCTTGCGTCCAGCACCACGCCGTCCCCGTCCGGGGTGCGCACGATGCTGCCCGGCATCGGGGTGATGCCGTTCAGGTATTCGTAGGCCTTCTGCTCGTAGGCAAGGCAGCACATCAGCCGCCCGCAGCTGCCCGAGATCTTGGCCGGGTTCAGGCTCAGGCCCTGCTCCTTGGCCATCTTGATGGACACCGGCTGGAAATCCTTTAAAAACCGGCTGCAGCAAAAGGGCTGCCCGCAGATGCCAAGCCCGCCCAGCATCTTGCTCTCGTCCCGCACCCCGATCTGCCGCAGTTCGATCCGGGTGTGGAACACCCCGGCCAGGTCCTTGACCAGCTCGCGGAAATCCACCCGGCCGTCCGCCGTAAAGTAAAACAAAATCTTGCTGCGGTCCAGGGTGTACTCGGCGTCCACCAGCTTCATCTCAAGGCCGTGCTTTGCGATCCGCTCGCAGCAGATCTCAAAGGCCTTTTTTTCGTCCGCCCGGTTCTGCTGCATCCGGCGCACGTCCACCCCGTCCGCCATGCGGGTCACGCTCTTGAGCGCCTTGACCACCGCTGAATCCGGGATCTGGCGCACCTCGCTCACCGCCTCGCCGCACTCGGTGCCGCGGGCGGTCTGCACGATCACATACTCCCCCTTGTGGATCTCGAGGCCCGCGGGGTCAAAATAATAGCTTTTTCCGCCTTCCTTAAAGCGGATGGATACAACCTTTTTCATACTTGCAGTTCCCATGCCGCTGCCGCAGGCGGCAAAGTGTCACATCCCCGCCCGCGGCAAAGATCGGGCGGAGGCTCAAAAAAGAAAGGGCGGGCGCGCAAAATGGGTTCCCGCCGCCCGCGGGCAGGGCCCCGCAGCCATTTGGGGCCCTTTGTGCCGGCCGCGGCGTAAAAAGTGCGCGCATCGCGGCGGCGCGGGCCGTTCAGGGCTGCGCCAGGCAAATGGTTCCATTGCGGGCAAATCCTGCCGTTTGGCAGAACGCCATCGTTCAGGGCTGCGCCAGATGGACGGCCAGGTTGGTCAGCACCAGCTTGGGGTTTGCGTTGGCCGCAAGGGCCGCGGCGGCGTCCCCCGCGGCGCGGGCCAGCCGTGCGCCCAGGGCCGGGGGCAGGCCGATCCCGTCCTGCCCGCGCATCCCGGCCGAGCCAAGGCAGGCAAGGTCCCGCAGCAGCAGCCGGGCGTCCGGCTGCTGCTCCTCCGGCTCTTTTGCCGCCGGCTGGCCGGCGGCCGGCCCCTTTTTGGCCGCGGGCTTGCGGGCCGGCTTTTTTTTGCCACGCCGGGCCGGCTCGTAGGCGGCCAGGGCGCAGAGCAGCTCGTATTCCCGGCGCTTGGACGCAAGGGCCGCGATTTTCAGCGCGTCGGCCAGAACCGCCGCGCGCTGGGGGTTTTGCAGCACCCGCATCACCTCGCCCAGCTGCCCGGCGTACACGGCCGCCAGCTGCTGCGGGCCAAGGGGCGGCGCGCCGGCCGCGCGGGGGGCGTGGGCCTGCAGCCAGGCGGCGCATTCCGCCTCGCTCACCGGGCTTAGGGTGTACACCGCGCAGCGGCTGCGCAGGGTGGGCAGGATGGCGGCGGGGCTGCTGGCGGTCAAGATAAACAACGCGCCGGCCGGCGGTTCCTCCAGCAGCTTGAGCAGGGCGTTGCCGCTCGAGGCGTTCAGCCGGTGGGCGTCGTAAAAGAGCACCGCGCGGCCGGCCGCGCTCAGGGCGGTGCCGTAGATCTCGCGGCGCACCTCGCGCACACGGGCCACCTTGATCTCGCCAGACGCGCCCTCGCCCCGCACCTCGATGCATTCGTCCGCGGCGCCGGCCAGCACCGCCTCGGCCGCCGGGCCGCCGGCGGGGTAGAGATAGTCGGCCGCAAGGCAGCGGGCCGCAAAGCCCGCGCCCAGGCCCTTTTCGCCGCACAGCAAAACGCTGTGGGCCAGCCGCCCGGCGCGCAGCGCCGCGGTAAGGTCCCGGCGCAGGTCAGGGTTGCCGGCAAGCCGCTCCAGCATCACAATTTTTCAAACCGTTCCACGTTGGTCACAAACACGGTGGCGCCGCCTACCGTGACCTGAAGCGGCACGGCGGTGGCTACGCCCAGCCCATAGCTGGAGGTGCTGGGCACCACCTCGGTGCGCTGCTTGCAGCAGCTGGCGATGATCTCGATGCAGGCGTCCACCCGGGAGTCCTCGGTGCCGATCAGCAGGGTCATGTTGCCGGCCATCAAAAAGCCGCCGGTGGTGGAAAGCCGGGTTACCGAGAACCCGCCCTTGATGAGGGCCGAACAGACGGCCTTGGAGTCTTCCTTGTTGACAATGGCGGTAATCATTTTCATGGCAAGTCACCTCTTTTGTTGATTATAGCATAAGGCCGCCCCCTTTGCCAACCGGCTTGTCCGGCGGGGGGCGATCAGACCATCGGGGATTAGGCCAATCTGGGGGCCAACGGCCCCCAGACCCCCTTCCCGCCGGACAAATACATTTGTCCGGTAAAAAAATGGCTGAAAACCGGTCAGAATATGAGGCAGACGCAGCTTTGCAGGAGGGCAGAAAAAAGGCATCATGCAGCTTTTCGCAATTTCTATGCGGATAAATGCACCAGAAGCATTTTATAAACAATATGGCCCTGTATGGGGGTCTGGGGGCTTTGGCCCCCAGATCGGCTAATCGGCCAATCAGCAGATCGGCAAAAGCGCCGGCCCCAAATCAGTTTCTCCACTGGTTTTTCCACTGCTGGCGGCGGCGGTAGTTGATGATGGAGGAGCGCAGGCCGGTAAAGAGGCCCCGGCCAAAAAACAGCAGAAAGCCTGCCATGCCCAGCAGCAGCGAGACCTTGCCGGCAAGGCTTGCAATGAGCAGCTGCCACAGATAAAGCCCGGCGGCGATCCAGCCCAGCCACTTTACCTTGACCGGCAGGATATAAAACAGCAGCACCTGCGCCTCGGGAAAGAGCATGGCAAAGGCAAAAAAGAGCGAGAGGCCCAGCGCGCTGTTGTCGGCGCCGCCCACCAGCAGGGCGGCCGCGATGGACCCCAGCATCCCGGTCAGATAGAACACATTGAACCGGAAGCTGCCCCACTGCCGTTCCAGCGAAACGCCGATGATATAATCAAAATACAGGTTCAGCGCCACCAGCAGGGGGTTTGCCGAGAGGGGCGGCAGAAAGATAAAGCTCACCAGCCGCCACACCTGCCCATGCAGCAGCTCCCAGCGGGAGAGGGTCAGCAGCGAAAAGACCCTGTAATCCACCAGCATCACCAAAAGCCATACCACAAGCTGCCCGCCCACGACCCAAAGCATCAGGTTTGGGATGTAAAAGCGGCCGAATCTGCGTTCCAGTCTGTCAAGCAGGGACATACGTTTTGCCTCCTTTGCCGCGCACAGCGCGCGGCGCAGCATTTTTTTGAAAAACGGGCGCGGTTTGGCCCGCACTGCGCGGTTTAAATAGAAAGTTGTTGTAACCCCCCGCCCCCGGTTTTTGCCCAAAATGGTGCAAAGGCGGTTCAACCGTCTGTAAACCCGGCGGCCCATCCCGCCCCGCCGGTGGAAAACCCGCCATAAAAGCAGGGGGTTTTTAACACTTTCAACAGAGTTTTCAACAATCAGGCCCCGGCCGGTGGATTATACAAGCCGTAATCCGGCCGGATCATGCAAGGGATCTTTTTCCATCCCGCGGCCCGTCCATGGAATTTTCGCCCGAAATAAAATATTTTTTGCGCCCCGCAAAAAGGCGGCGGTATGGGCGCCCGCTTTGCCGCCACCGCAGCGCGGCGCTGTCGAGAGGGCCCGCTGTTTGCCCGGCCGTTTGGCAGGCCCTGCCGCGCAAAAAATTGTCTGGTGCGGGGGCCTGACCCGGTATTCCGCATTTTCTATGCAGGCGGTACTTCATCAAAGAATATTATCCTGTAATGGGGGTCTGGGGGACAAGTCCCCCAGATCGGCCCAAGCCCCCCAGATCGGCCCAAGCCCTCCAGATCAGCCCAAAACTGGCCCCTCAGCCCTTCGGCCCGGCAGGCGCATCGGGCAGTTCGGGGGGCAAAAAGCCCTCGCCAAACACCTCGTTGGTCTCACAGATCATCACCATCGCGCCGGGATCCACCGCGTGGGCGGCGGTGCGCACCCGGGCCACCTCGGCCTTGCCGCAGGCGCACAGCACCATCTCGAGCGGCCGGCCCGAATAGCTGCCGGTAGCCGGAAAGAGGGTTGCCCCGCGGTTCACCGCGTCGCTGATGGCGCGGGCCACCTGCCCGCCCTTTGCCGTGATGATCAGGGCCAGCTTTCCCCCGCCCGCGCCGTAAACGATCCGGTCCATCACAAAGGTGGACGCCATCACCGAGAGCATGCCGTAAAGCACCGCGTCAATATCCCCAAAGGCAAAATACCCCGCCAGGATCACGACCCCGTCGGTAACAAGGGTGATCTGCCCAAAACTCATGTGGGGCAGCCGCCGCTTGACGGCATAGATCAAAAAATCCGTGCCGCCGGTGGACGACCCCCGCAGATAGATGATTGCCAGCCCCGCGCCCAGGCAAACGCCGGTAAACACCGCCGCCAGAAGCCGGCTGCCCTCGTACACCCCAAACTGCGGGAACACAAGGTCCAGCATCACGGTCGAGATCAGGATGGTGCGCAGGCTCTTTAATAAAAACACCCGGTTGAGCGCCCTGCGGCTGACGAGCAGGATGGGCAGGTTCAGCACCATGCTCACCAGGCCCACCGGCCAATGGGTAAAATGGTTCAGGATCAGCGCCACGCCGGACACCCCGCCCGGCGCAAATGCCCCCTTGAGCGCAAAGGTGTAAACCCCCAGCCCGTACAGCAGGCTGCCGCCAAGGTCGTACAGGGTGTCCACCGCAAGTTCCCGCAGCGCAGCGCGTTCCAAAGGCCTGTCCCTCCTTTTTTAAACCCAGCCCGCAAAGCTCCCCGGCCGGGGCCAAACCCCGCCCCGCCGGGCGTGAATAAAACTCCCGCCGGCCCGCTTACAGCCCAAACATCCAGGTAGCCAGGCTGAAATAGATGGTGATCGAGCAGGCGTCCACAATGGTGGTGATAAAGGGCGAGGCCATCAGCGCCGGGTCCAGCCCGGCCTTCTGCACCAGCAGCGGCAGGCTGCACCCGATCAGCTTGGCGATCACGATGGCCAGCACCAGGGTCACGCTGATCAGCAGCGCCAGCCGCAGCTCCCGGTACATGATAAAGATGCGCAGCCCATTGGCGGCGGCCAGCACCAGCCCCACCACCAGGGCCACCCGCGCCTCCTTAAAGGCCACCCGCAGGATGTCCCGGGGGCGGATCTCGCCCAGGGCAAGGCCGCGCACCATCAGGGCGCTGCTCTGGTTGCCGCAGTTGCCGCCGGTGTCCATCAGCATCGGGATAAACGAGACCAGCAGCGGCAGGGCGGCAAAGGCGTTTTCGTAGTAGGTGATGATCATGCCGGTAAAGGTGGCGCTGAGCATCAGGATCAAGAGCCAGGGGATGCGGGACCGCGCGTGGGCCAGCACGCTGGTGGAAAAATAGCTGTCCTCGGGCGGGGCGGCAATGGCGGCCATCTTTTGGATATCCTCGGTGGCCTCCTCGATCAGGACGTCCGCCGCGTCGTCCAGGGTCACGATGCCCACCATCAGGCCCTCGCTGTCCACCACCGGCATGGCCATAAAGCCGTAGCGGTTCATCTCGTTGGCCACAAACTCCTTGTCGTCGGTCACCTGCACCCGGATGACGTTGTCGTCCATCACCTCGTCGATCAGGTCCTCCGGGCTTGCCAGCAAGAGGTCCCGCGCCGTGACCACCCCCGCCAGCCGGTTGCGCTCCACCACATAGCAGATGTACACCGTTTCGGCGTTTTCACCCTGCCGGCGGATCGCGGTAAAGGCGTCCGCCACCGTGGTGCCCGGCCGCAGCCGCACATATTCCGGGGTCATAATGCTGCCGGCCGAGTCGGCCGGATAGTTCAGCAGCCGGTTCAGGCTCTCGCGGGTCTTGGGATCCGAGCGGCCCAGCACCCGCTTTACCACGCTGGCCGGCATCTCCTCCAGCAGGTCGGCCGCGTCGTCCAGCGCCATCTGCTCTAAGGTGGCGGTCAGCTCGGCGTCGCTGAAAGCCTCCACCATGTCGCTGCGGGCGTCGTTGTCCAGATAGGCAAACGCCTCGGCCGCCTGGTCCTTTTTCATCAGCCGGAACACCAGCAGCCGCTGCTTTTCGTCCATCTCCTCCAGCATCTCGGCAAGGTCGGCCGGCTGCAGCTCGCCGGCGGCCTCCCGCAGCTCCCGGTAGCTTTTTTGCTCCAGCAGCCGCAGCATCCTCTCTTTTTCCATCCTCCGCCTCCTTTGCAGGCCGCGGCGAAGGTCCCGCCCTCAAGGCAAGGGCAAGCGGCCGGCCGCGGCAAGGCGCGCCGCCAGGCACAGGCAGGCGCATACGGTTCGTCGGTTTTTACTACTGCTTGGGTCCACGGCCGGTCCACCTCACTTTTTAAATGGATTTATGCCAAGGGCTCGGGGCGCGGGGCTTGCCCGCGCCGGGCGCGGCGGCCAAAGGGCCCGGATCGATACCCGGGCCGCCCCGGCCCCGCCGCCAAAGCAGGCGCCCGGCAGGCAGGGCCATACCGGGCGCTACTTAAAATTAGTATACTCTTTTGGGGTACTTTGTGTCAACGCGGCAAACGCCGCAAAACCCGGGGCCGCGGCCCGGCCTATCTGCGCGGGTGTTTGGGCGGGTATTTGGGCAGGGCCTCCCCGGCAGCCTTGCCCAGGACCGCCCCTCCGCCATAGGCGGACGCGCCGTCTTCCTTGCGCTCGGTCTCTCCGCCCTCCCCCGGCGCATCGGCCTCCGAGGGGGTGCGGGCCGGCGGGGCGGCGTCATTGTTTTCCGGCGCGCCGGCCGGCGCGGCCGGCTCCTGGGGCGCGCACTCCCCGTCCGCCTGCGGCGCTTCGGCCATGGCCGCGCTGGACTGCACCATCCCCACCCCGCCGGCCGTGTCGGCGGTGTCGGTCATCTGGTAAGCCGCCTCGGGCGTGCCGCCGCCCGAGGCCCCGGCCCCGTCCAGCATCCAGTATGCGGCGGGAACCGCCAGCAAAGCCAGCGC
>CAJTVI010000025.1:20939-31996 GCA_910579545.1 uncultured Oscillospiraceae bacterium
AGGCCGGCAAACAGCCGGCGGCGGGGGGCGGGTTCGGCGGCTTCGGCCAGCGCCTGCCGGGTGCGGGCCAAAAAGGCCTCGCTGGGCTCCACCCGCGCCAGGGCCGCGCGGTAGGCGGCCAGCGCCGCGCCGGGCGCGGCGGGCGTATTGCGTTCGGTCATGGCTCCCACTCCCCTTTCAGCGCGGTTTTTAAAAGGGCGCGCGCCCGGCTCAGCTGGCTTAGCACCGTGTTCTGGCGGCTGCCCAGCAGCTGTGCGATCTCGGCGCTTGTGTACCCCTCGATGTAATGCAGGTAGATCACCTGCCGGTACTTCAGCGGCAGCGCCCCCACCGCCTCCAGCACCGCCGATTCCTCCGGGGTAAAGGGGGCCGGCAGGTTTTCGTCCAGCGGCAGGGTGCGCTGCCGCCAGGCGCTGCGGAACACCGAGCGGCAGCGGTTGATGGTGGCGCGCAGCAGCCAGGCCTTCTGGTGCTCCTCGCTCTCAAACCGGGGCGCGGCGCGCAAAAGGCTCAGGAACACCTCCTGGGCAACATCCTCGGCGTCCTGCATATTCTTTAAAAGGCCAAAGGCGGTGCGCAAAACCAGTGCGCCGTGGGTTTCCAGCGCCGCTTCCGCCTGCCGCACCGCCTCGGGCGCGGGGGCTTTTGCAGGGGGCATAAGCCTCCCTCCTCACATCGTTTCCGTTCTGGGCCGGGGCGTCCGGGCCGCCCGCGGGGTCCCGGGATTTTCAACTTCCCAAAGCATCGCCGGCCGCGCGGGCTGTGCAAAGCATTCCCGGCAGCTTCCCTCAATGGGAATACGCGCCGGGGCCGGGTTTTATTGCGTTTACCATACCGGGTTTTTATGGTATGATAGATGAAAGGTACTGGCGGGGCCCCGCGCCCCAACACATAAAAGAGAGGTGCATCGCAATGAAGGTATTGCTCATCAACGGCAGCCCGCACCAAAAGGGCTGCACCTATACCGCCCTGGCCGAGGTGGCAAAGGAGCTGGAGGCCCAGGGGGTGGACTCCGAAATTTTCTGGATCGGCTCAGCCCCGGTGGGCGGCTGCATCGGCTGCGGCGGCTGCGCCGGCAAGGGGGCCTGCGCCTTTGGCGGGCCGGTCAACCAGGCCATCGAGCTGGCCAAAACCGCCGACGCCATCATTTTAGGCAGCCCGGTGCACTACGCCTCGGCGGCCGGCTCGGCCACCGGCTTTTTCGACCGGCTGTTCTACGCGGGCGGCGCGGCCTTGCGGTTCAAGCCCGGCGCGGCGGTGGCCAGCGCCCGGCGGGCCGGCACCACCGCCACCCTCGACCAGTTAAACAAGTATTTTACCATCAACAACATGCCCCTGGTGGGCAGCCAGTACTGGAACATGGTGCACGGCTCAAAGCCCGAGGACGTTTTGCAGGACGCCGAGGGCATGCAGACCCTGCGCCAGCTGGCCCGCAACATGGCCTGGCTCTTAAAGAGCATCCAGGCCGGCCGGGCCGCCGGCCTCGCCCTGCCCGCCCAGGAGGAGCGGGTGCGCACCAACTTTATCCGGTAAAGCGTTTGCCGCAAAAAAAGGCCGCCGTTTTTTGCTGAACGGCGGCCCGTTTTTTTGCGGTTTGGGTTTTAGCAAAGGGGTTCACCCCCCCTCCGCTTTATGCACCGGCGGGGATTTGCCCCTGTTTGCCGCCCCAAACGCCGGGTTTGGGCCTGAATTGGATCTACGGGGCGCCGGCGGGGGCGGGAGGCAGCTCAAACCAGAAAACGCTGCCCTTGCCCAGCTCGCTCTGCACCCCAAAGCGGCAGCCGTGGCTGCGCAGGATGGCCTGGCTGATCGAGAGCCCCAGCCCGGTGCCGGCGCGGCCCGCGTCGCTGCGGCTGCGGTAGTACCGGTCAAACAGGTGGGGCAGCTCGTCCGGCGGGATGCCGGGGCCGTGGTCCTCCACCTCCACCCGGGCCGTGCCGTCCGGCCGCAGGGCCGCCCGCAGCACAAACACCCCGTCCTCCCCCAAATGCTGCATGGCGTTGCCCAAAAAGTTGTGCAGCACCCGCTCCAGCATGGCCGGGTCGGCGTACACCGGGCAGGCGGGAGGCGCCTCCAGCAGCAGGCGGTGGCCGTCCCGCTCGCAGACGGCCTGGTACCGCTCGGCCACCTCCTCGCAGAGCTGGCTTAAGTCAAACCGCACCGGCTGGGGCTTTTCGGCCCCGCTGCTCACCTTGGAAAGCTCCAGCACGCTGTTTACCAGGGCGCTCAGCCGGTCGGTCTCGTCCACAATAATGTTCAGCTGCTCGGTGCGGCAGGGGGCGTCCTCCCCGGTCAGGTCCCGTACCGTCTCGGCGTAGCCCTTGATCAGGGTCAGCGGGGTGCGCAGGTCGTGGCTCACGTTGGCCAACAGGTCCCGCTGCAGCTGGCTGGCCGCCGCCACCTCCCCCGCCATCTGGTTAAAGTCCTCGGCCAGCCGGCCCACCTCGTCCGGCCGGCGGGGCTCCACCCGCACCGCGTAGTTGCCCTGGGCCATCTGCCGCGCCGCGCCCGAAAGCTCGGTCAGCGGCCGGGTAAACCAGCGGCTGAACAGCCAGGCCCCGGCCACCGCAAACACCCCCAGCAGCACCGCCACAAACAGCAAAAGGCTCTTGAGCACCACCCGCGCCTCGCCGATCTGGGCAAGGCTGGTGGAGACCATAATGGCGTACCGGCCCTCCCGCGCAAGCCGGCCCACCACCATCTGCTGGCTGCCCGAGGAGGTGGTCAAAACCCGCACAAGGCTGCCCTGCTCAAACACCTCGGCCCGCAAAAGGCGCACCTCCTGGGTGTCCCGGTCGGGCGCGCCCAGCCCCCCAAAGCCGCTGCCCGTCCCCGGGTGCAGCAGGCAGGGGTGCAGGTTCTCGATGTAGTTCACGGGCAAGCAGCTCTCGTCCGACACCTCGATGCACAGCCCCCGCACATCCAGCTTACCGCTGCGGATGCTGTCGTTTACCTGCTGCCAGAACTCGGCGTTCAGCTCAAGGCCCCAGGGGGTGCGGCGGCAGATGTCGGCCTCGCTGGCGCTCACCATATCGGCCAGCGCGCTGCACTGGGCGGTAAGCCGCTGCTGGATAAAGGCGTTGTAGCGGCGGGGCAAAAAGCGGGTGGTCAGCAGCCCCACCAGCACCAGGGTGGAAGCCACGATCAGGCTCATAAACAGCATCAGCCGCCCGCGCAGGCTCAGGGTGCGCGGGGCTTTGCGTTTGGGTTTTGCGTCTGCCGGTTTCATGCTGCCCGCTCCTTTCGCCCCGTTCCGTTTGCCTGTGCCCGCGCCGCCCGCGGCCCGCGCCTTTTTTTGCGTTCCATGGCCCCCGCGGCCCCAAGGGGCGCCCCTGGTTTTTATGCCCCGCGGCCAAAAGGGAGCCCCGCTCTTTTGCCCCGCGGCCGGGGGTTAAGCTTCGTCCTTGGCGGCGTCCGGCTCAAACTTGTAGCCGACCCCCCACACGGTCACGATATAGTCCCGGCAGGGGCCAAGGTGGCCGCGCAGCATCTTGATGTGGGTGTCCACCGTGCGGTCCTCGCCGTAGTAGTCGTAGTTCCACACCTTCTGCAAAATCTTCTCGCGGCTCAGCGCAAGGCCGCGGTTGCTGGCCAAAAACACCAGCAGGTCAAACTCCTTGGGGGTCAGGGGGATCTCCTGCCCGTCCACCCGGGCGCTGTGGCTGGCGGTGTCGATGGTAAGCCGGCCGCACAGGTAGCGGCCGCCGGCGCTGCGCTCCTTGGGCAGGGTGCGGCCCAGCACCGCCCGCACCCGGGCCACCAGCTCCCGGGGGCTGAAGGGCTTTACAACGTAATCGTCCGCCCCGCCCTCCAGGCCGGCCAGCTTGTCGTACTCCTCGCCGCGGGCGGTCAGCATGATCACCGGGGTCAGCATGCGGCGGGCGCGCATCTGGCGCAGGCAGGTCATGCCGTCCATAAACGGCATCATAATGTCCAGAATCACAAGATCCACCCCGCCCTTTTCCAGGGCGGCCAGCGCCTCGCCGCCGTCCCCGGCCTCAAGGCAGTCAAAGCCCGCGTGCTGTAAATGCTCCCGGATCAGCTCCCGGATGCGGGGCTCGTCATCCGCGATCAGGATGGTTGGCATGGTTGGCACCTCCTTTCTGAAAAGACTGTGGTCTGGTTTTTGGGGCAGGGCCTCCTGCGCCCAAAGGCCCTGCCCGGCGGCCGGCCGGCGTTTGCGCGCGGCCGCTCCGCGCCCGGCCGGTTTTGGCACTTGGGCCGCTCCACGCCCGGCGTTTTGGCGCGGGGTTCTTTTAATTTGATGATACCACATTTTTGCCCGGCCGGTGTGGATTTTCTGTGAAAGTTCCCGCCGGAAAAAACAGGCAAAATGGGGCGGGGATAAACACCCTTGAAGAGCGCAGGCGGGAGTGGGGGGCTTGCATGATCTACCGGATCGTTCTCAGATCTGCCCAGAAGACAGCCCCGCAGAACAGCCCTTGCATTTGGCCTTGAAATAGGGTACACTGATAATGCGGAAGGGATGATGCGGCATGACGAACGAAGAAAAAATCCTAGAGATGCTCGCAGAAATGCGAGCCGATATTTCCGGCCTCAAAGCTGGGCAGGAAAGCCTCAAAGCTGGACAGGAAAACCTCGAAGCTGGGCAAAAAAGCCTTGAAGCCGGGCAGGAAAGCCTCAAAGCTGGGCAGGAAAGCCTCAAAGCTGGGCAGGAAAGCCTCAAAGCTGGGCAGGAAAGCCTCAAAGCTGGGCAGGAAAAGCTGGAAGCTGGGCAAAAAAGCCTTGAAGCCAGGCAGGAAAGCCTCGAAGCCGATGTCCGGCATACCCGCGTACTGCTGGAAAAGCAGGAGCACAATATCTCTCTGATTGCCGAGCAGTACGGCGATGTTGCGAAAAAGCTGGAGCGCATACGCGAGATCGACGACCTGCGCGACCGGGTGCAGACCCTGGAAACGGTGGTGCGCAACCACTCCGCCAAGCTGCGGGAACTCGACAAAGCCGAATAAGGCAGGAGACATATAAAATTAAAGCGCCCCGCCGGGCCGCCGCCATAACAGCGGTGCCCCGGCGGGGTATTTTTAGCGCAGGGAATTTGATGCACACAACACACAAAACGGCGAAACGCCGGCCCGGAGGGCCTGATCCCTGTTTCAGGCAAAAAACGGTTTCCATGTCCTCTCCGTATCCTCACGGTCAGCCCATCCTTTGCCAGGACAGCATTTCCCTAAAGTCGTTAAAGCATTGTTCGCATACCCAATACCGGCCATCCATACTGCAAAAGCCATGCGCCGAGCAATCTTTTACCCCATTGCAGTTTTCCATAAATTTATGCCAACAAAACTCGCAATGTGTATGCGAACGGTTCTCTTTTTTAGCACAAAACTTTTTGTATATAAACTTCATTCCCCGCATGTAATCTTCCTGACCTCTTAATCGCCAATCATGTTCATCGATCATATGGTCCCAAACGCCTCCTGTTCGGAATATGGAAATTAGAAGATAAAAAACAAAGGGACGGTTCTTTTGCCTTGGCGAAAGAACCGTCCCCCTGCCCTGCGGTTGGGGTTCGTCCAACCGGCGATTGGTGGGCCATCCAGGACTTGAACCCGGGACCAAGCGGTTATGAGCCGCCGGCTCTGACCAGCTGAGCTAATGGCCCGTATGCAAAAACGGCCGGTGCGGCCGCCCTGCGGCCCTTACAGTATACCATATCCCTGCGCGGCGGGGCAAGAGGCCCGGCGAACCGCGCGGGACGTTTTGCGTGCGGCGCGCCAGACCGCGCAAGGCCCGGCGTTACCCCTCGGGCGGGGGGCTTTGCGCGGCGTTTAGCTTGGCCGCCAAAAACTTGTCCAGCATCCCCTGCGGGAAGACCGGCTCCCGGTAGCCAAAAGCCTCCCGCACAAAGCTCAGGGTCACCACCGTGCGGCGGCCGGCCTCCAGCCGCAGGCGGTAAAGGGTGTCCAGCGGCTGGTTTGTGGGGCGGTGGAGGGTAAAGTGCAGCAAAAAGCTGCCGTCCGGCTCGCGCTGGCAGGTGTAGGCAAACAGGTCGTCCGCGCTTTTTTGGCGCAGCCGGTCCAGGCACTCGTCCAGCGCAAGGGGGGTGCGGTACTCCAGCGTGCCGGCCGGCCCGGGCGCTGCGCCGCGCTTTTGCTCCTGCCGGCGCAGCGCAAAAAAGATCGCGGCCAGCGCCCCCAAAAGCAGCAGGGCCGAAAGGATCATCGGCATTCTCTCGTCTCCTTAATGGGCTGAATGGGCGGGGCAAAGCCGCGGGGCGTGTTTGGCGCGCGGCGCTGGCCCCTGCCCTGTGGAAAAACCCCGGCCTTTAAGCCGCCGCGCGGCTTTTCTTTCCCGCGGGTTTGTGGTACAATATGCCCTGTATCGCCCGGCAGGCCGCAGGGTGCGGGCCCGCCGCGGGGTATCCCCATTATAATCCATCGGGCGGCGGGATGCAAATGCCGCCCCGGCCAGGAGGACGCCATGAACCCCAAGTTTTCCATCACTCGCAAAACCTACTACGCCCTGGGTCTGCTGGCGGCGGCCTTTTCCACCGCCGGGGCGCTGGGGGTGCTGGTGGGGCAAGCCTATACCCTGCTGGATAACCTGGCCTTTGTGCTGGCCGGCATGATGTTTTTGCTGCTGGCCGCCATCAAGGGCAGCACAAAGCAGCAAAAGGCCCGGTACTTCGCCTGCTTTTTTTTGATGATCCTCTCGATCGGCCGGCTGCCCGCCCTTATCGGCCGGCTGCTGGCGGCCAGCTACTGGCCGGTGTTCCTCTGGGTGGAGACGCTGCGGGACGCCCGCATGCGCACGGCCGCCCGCACCCTCACCCTCTGCGAGGGGCTGGGCTGCATCCTCTGGGCGGCGGTGGCCCTGGGCGGCCTTGAGGGCTTTGCCTTTGTGACCAACATCTTTTGGCTGCTCACCGCCATCACCCGGGGCTGGGCCGCGCTGGGGCTGTACAAGGCGGCGGCCGCAAACGGCGGGAACTGAACCGCCGGCCCCGCCCGGTACTCCCTAAAACCCCGCATGTAAAAAAGGAGCTTTTGACCATGACGCCAAAAATCTGCAAACTGCTCACCCTCTGCCTTGCCCTGGCGGTGCTGCTGGCGGGCTGCAAGCTGCTGCCCACCCCGCCCGCCTCCTCCGCGCCCAGTACGCCCGCGGCCCCTTCGCAGCCCGCCGCGCCCGAAAGCGCGGCCCCCGCCCAAAGCGCCCCGGCCGCTTCCGCGCCCGGCGGCAGTGCGCAGGACGCCCCGGCCGCCCCCCTTACGGGGGAGTACCGGGCCATGTGGATCAGCTATCTTGAGTGGGAGGCGGTGGATTTTTCCAGCGAGGAGGCCTTCCGGCGGGACGCGTCCATTATGCTGGACAACTGCGCCGCTTTGGGCCTGAACACGGTCATTGCGCAGGTGCGGCCCTTTGCCGACGCGCTGTACGAGAGCAAGCTCTTTCCCTGGAGCCACCTCTGCACCGGGACCCAGGGGCAGGCCCCCGGCTTTGACCCGCTGGCCGTGCTGACCGGGCTGGCCCACGACCGGGGGCTGCGGCTGGAGGCCTGGCTCAACCCCTACCGGGTGCGGCTGAACGCCAACTACCCGGCCGGCGAATTAGCGGACGGCCACCCGGCCCTTTTGCACCCGGAATGGGTAAAGCAGGCCCAGGAGGGGATCTATTTTGATCCCTCGAACCCCGAGGTGCGGCAGTACATCGTGCAGGGGGTCGAGGAGATCCTGCGGAACTACCCGGTGGACGGCATCCATTTTGACGATTATTTTTACCCCACCACCGACCCCGCCTTTGACGCGGCCGAGTACGCGGCGGCGGGCGGCGGCCTTGGCCTTGACGACTGGCGGCGCGAAAACGTCAACGCCCTGGTGCGGGCCTGCTACGACGCCATAAAGGCCGTGCGGCCGGCGGCGGTGTTTGGCATCAGCCCCCAGGGCAACCCGGACAACAACTACAACGGCCAGTACAGCGACGTGGGCCTTTGGATGCGGGAGGGCGGCTATCTGGACTATGTGATGCCCCAGCTTTACTGGGGGTACGGCTATACCACCCGGGGCGGCAGTACCCGCTACGCCTTTGAGAACATCAGCGCCGAGTGGGCCGGCATGCAGCGCGCGCCCAGCGTGGCCCTCTATTTTGGGCTGGGGGCCTACCGGATCGGGGAGGGGGACGGCGGCAACTATGACGCGGCGGCCTCCGGCTGGCAGACCGGCCACACCCTGGCCGACATGGTAAAAACCGGCCGGGACTGCGGGGCGGACGGCTACGCCCTGTACCGGTACGACTTTTTGTTCCGCACAAACAACTGGGCCGAGCTTGCCTCGAGCGAGGGCGCGGCCCTCAGCGAGGTGAACGCGGGCTGAAAAGCAGGGCCGATCTGGGGGCCAAAGCCCCCAGACCCCCTTACCGCAGGGCCGATCTGGGGGCCAAAGCCCCCAGACCCCCTTACCGCAGGGCCGATCTGGGGGCCAAAGCCCCCAGGCCCCCGTTATGGGGAGATTATAATTGATGAAGATACATACCACCCTTGTATGCCGCGCGCGGCCCGGCTATAATAGCTATGAGCGGCGGCAGGCCGCCTGATACCACAACAAACCGTAAAGGTGGGATATACATGAACCAACTGCGTTTGCGCCGGCTGCTGGCGTTTTTGCTGGCCCTTGTGCTCTGCACCGGGCTGCTGGCCGGCTGCGGCAAAAAGGACGAGGAGCAACCCGAGGAGGAGCCCAGCAAGGAGATCCAGTCCACCCGGGGGGGCAGCGGGCCGGAGTTTTCCGAGGAGTTTGACCAGACCGCCCGCTTTGCCACCGAGGTGAACGGGGATACCTTGGGGGTGGTGTTCAACGGCATCCAGAACCGCAGCACCCCCTACTTTACCCCGGCGGGCAGCAGCATCACGGTGGACGCCCGGGCCACCACCGAGAGCGAGAGCCTGTTTGGCTACCGGGTCTCGCTCTGGCGGCAGACCGATTACGGCACCACCGTGTATACCGAGGGCAACACTCTTGCCCTCACGGCGGACGGCCAGTGGTATACCGGCAGCTTCAGCGGGCTGATTCCCGGCGCGCGGTACAAGCTTACCCTGGCGTATGACAGCAGCAAGTTTTACCTGTCCGGCACGATGGCGGTGCGGGGGCTTGCCGGCGCGGACGCGGACGACGACGAAAACGGCGATGAAAGCGGGGGCGGCGAATAAGTGACCAGAGCACAAAAGACCCGGCGCCTTTTGCTGCTGGCCCTTACCGCCCTGATCTGGGGCGCGGCCTTTGTGGCCCAGAGCGTGGGCATGGAGCATGTGGGCCCCTTTACCTTTAACGGGGTGCGCAGCCTGATCGGCGGGCTGGTGCTGCTGCCCTGCGTCCCCCTGCTGGACGGCCTGGCCCAAAAAAACGGCGAGCCCAGCCGCGCCCCCAAAACCCCTGCCGACCGCCGGGCGCTCTGGCAGGGCGGGCTGCTCTGCGGGCTGGCGCTCACGGCCGGCTCCAGCCTGCAGCAGGCGGGCATCCAGTACACCACCGTGGGCAAGGCGGGCTTTTTGACCGCCATGTACATCATCCTTGTGCCGGTGCTGGGCGTCTTTTGGCACAAAAAGCCGGGCGCGCAGGTCTGGGCCGGTGTGGCGCTGGCGGTGGCGGGCTTTTACCTGCTCTGCCGGCCGGAACAGCTGGGCGTGGGCCGGGGCGAGGCGATGCTGCTGCTGGGCAGCCTGATGTTCAGCTTCCACATCCTGCTCATCGACCGGTTTTCCCCCATCGTGGATGGGGTGCGCATGTCCTGCATCCAGTTTTTTGTGGCGGGGGGCATCTGCTTTGCAGCGGCGCTGCTCTTTGAGCGGCCCACCCTCGGCGGTCTCCTGGCCAGCTGGGCGCCCATCCTCTATGCCGGCGTGCTCTCCTGCGGGGTGGGCTACACCTTACAGGTGGTGGCCCAAAAGGGGCTGGACCCCACCGTCGCCAGCCTGGTGCTCAGCCTCGAATCGGTCTTTTCGGTACTGGCCGGCTGGGTGCTGCTGCACCAAGCCCTCTCGCTGCGGGAGCTGCTGGGCTGCGCGCTGATCTTTGCGGCCATCCTGCTGGCCCAGCTGCCCGGCAAAACGCCTGGCCCCAAAAAGCAATAACAACAGCTAAGCGCCCCGGACGGCTTTCTGCCGTCCGGGGCGCCGCTGTTTGGCCGCTCAAAACAGGCTGGTCCACTGCCGGGACGCGGGGGGCTTGGGAGCAAAAGTAAGGCCCCGCGGCCTTGCCTTTTGCCGGGCTGCGGTTAAGGCAATGGCCGCTCACTCGATCACCACCGCCCGGCCGCCCATGGCCGCAAAGCTCTGCCAAAAGCGCTCCGGCTCCACCGCCTGCCAGCCCTCCAGCGGGTCGGCGATGCGGTAAAGCCCCTCCTCCTGCCGGCCGGCCAGCACCACGCAGTGCAGGTTGTCGTAGGGGGTGTAGCGGCTGCCGTCCGGCAGCACCCAGCCAAAGCTGGCCGCGCGGGGCTCCTCATAGCCGCGGGTCACCCACACCGCCAGCGGCACCCCGGCGTCCAGATACCGCTCCAGCGTTTCCTGGTCCAGCCCATGGAGGGCCCTTGCCCGGCGGGTGCAGCCCTGCCCCGTCAAAAAGGCGTTGGCCCCCTCGGCGGCCGGGCCCTCAAAGCAGTACCAGCCGCCCCGCTCGCTGGAGGCGTCGCCGGCATAGGCGGTTTCGGGGTCGGGGCCAAACCGGTCGTTGCCCATGTACGAAAAGCCCGTCCGGGGGAAATACTCAAAAAACAGCTCGTCCATCTCCGCCGGCGCGCCGGCCCAGCCCAGCAGCATGGCGGTGCTGGCCGCCTCGCAGCCGTTGGGCAGCAGCGGCCGCTGTTCCAGCAGCTCCAACGGCCGCCCCTCGGGGATGGCCTCCGGCCGTGCCGGCGCGTCCGGCCAAAGGGCCAGGCCGGGTGCGGCGGTGCGCAGGGCGTAAAACCCGCCCAGCCCCAGCGCCAGCAGCAGCAGGGCCAGCAGCCGCCGCGCCGCCGAACGGCGGCGCTTTTGCCGCCTGCGGCGGCGGGCGGCGCGGGGGGCGAAAGCCGGCCCGGCGGCGTAGCCGCCGGAATAGGGG
>CAJTVI010000026.1 GCA_910579545.1 uncultured Oscillospiraceae bacterium
CGGCCGGCCGCGGTGCGGGTGTATTTTTTGGAGAACCTGCCCGCCCCCTTTGCCTGCGGCCTGCTGCGCCCGGCGGTTTATCTGCCGCCCGCGCTGGACCCGGGCCGGGGCGCGCCTGCCCGGCAAACCGAGGCGGCGCTGCGCCACGAACTGGCCCATATCCGGCGGGGGCACCTCTGGCTCAAGGCCGCGGCCGCCCTCTGCACCCTGCTGCACTGGTTCGACCCCCTGGCCTGGCAGCTGCAAAGGCGGATCGACCTTGGCTGCGAGCTTGCCTGCGACGCGGCGGCGACCCGCGGCATGACCCCCGCCCAAAAACAGGCCTATGCCCGGCTGCTGCTGCGGTTTTCGGCCCCGGCGCAGCCGGGGGGCGCGGGCCTGTCCCGCGGGGGGCGGCAGCTGGCGGTGCGCATTGGCGCTTTGCGCCGGCCGGCGCAAAGCGGGGGCTTTGGCCGGGCCGTGCTGGCGCTGCTGTTCTGCGCGCTCTGCCTGCCAGCCGCGGCCGGCTGCGCCGGCGCTGCGCGGCAGGCCGCGCGCGGCGCCGCCCTTTTGCAGAGCGCCCTGGCCGACCCCCAGCGGTACCTGCCCAGGCGCTCCGATCTTGGGGAGGGCCCGCTGGCCAGCCCGGAGGAACTGGTCGCGCTTGGGTGGCCGGTGCCCGCCTGGCGGTACTGCAGCCGCAAGCAGGCCGCCGGCATATTGATCGTGGCCGAGCCGGGCAGCACGATCACGGCGGCGGCGGACGGGGTGGTGCTGGCGGTCTCCACGGATGGCCAAACGGCGATCGACCCGGCCAACGGCCGCACGGTGGTGCTGGTGCACAGCACCTGCCCGGATATTTCCACCAGCTATGCGCACTGCGGCGAGATCCTGGTGCGGCCGGGCCAGCTGGTGGCGGCCGGCCAGCCCATTGGCACGGTGGGAACCACCGGGCAGATCAATGGGCCGGCCTGCCGGTACCAGGTACAGATCGACGGCCAGGTGTACCGCCCCGACCGCTGGTACCCCGGCATCGTGTAATGCATCCCGCGCCCCTGCCAGAGGGCCGGCCCCTCTGAAAATACAAAAGACACAACAAAAAACAGAATAAGGGAGGACAGTTTTACATGGGAATATTCTCTAAAAAAGCCCGCATGGCGCTGGGCTTGGGTTTGTGTACCCTTTTTGGGTGCGGATGCGCGGCCGGGTACGCGGCCAGCGGCCCGCAGGGGGACGAGGCGCTGCTCCGCGCGCTCTACGCACAGTCGGCCGCCGCGGCGCGCCCGGCCGCGCAGGCCAGCCGGGCCGAAACCTTTGCGGCGCAGCCCGAGCTGTGCGGGGAGCTTGTCATCTGCATGGAGGCGTCCGACGCCGATGGGCTTACCAATGGGGCGCTGCTGCAGGCGGTCCGGGAATTTGAGCGGCTGCACCCGGGCCTTGAGATCCGCATCGAAACGGTGGTAGGAGGCATGACCGATCCCGCGCGGCGGGAACGGGAGATAAAAGCCCTTTGTGCCGCGGTGGAGGCGGGCGGCGGGCCGGACCTCTTTTTGTTTGAGGCATGGACCGGCCGCTCCTGCAGCCTCTGGCCCGACCTTTACAGGGCAATGCGGCAGGGGGCTTTTTTAAACTGCGCCGGCCCGCTTGCGGCGTACGGCGTGGATGTATCCGGCGGCGAGTTTTGGCAGCCGGTGATGCAGGCGGGGCGGCTGGGCGAAGAGCAGCTGCTGGTGCCGCTCTCGTTTACGGTGCCGGTGGCGCTGGCCGGGCAAAAGACATTGGAAGAGGGCGGCTTTGACCCCGCGCGGGCCGGGCAAAGCGCCGCCGCCTTTTTGGAGGAATGCGCCAGCGCCTGCGCCCGCAGGCCGGGGCAAACGGTGGAGGCCGGGCTGTATCCGCTCAACTTTACCGCCCAGCAGGTGCTGGACTACGACACCGGCGAGGTGCGGCTGAACACCCCGGCGGTGCGGCAGATGCTCGCCGCCCAGCGCACCCTGCTCACCGCGCCCTGGCGGCAGCCGGAGCAGGAGCTGCGGCAGGCGGTGCAGGCCGGCCAGGGGCGGGCCTACGACCAGCAGCAGGCCGCCCAGCTGGAAAGCGGCGACTGTCTGCTGGCGGTGACGGAATGGGACTGTGCCCAGGTATATGCGCAGCTGCTTGCGGCAAATCAGGCCCCGGCCGCCCTGCTGGCGTTTCCCAACGAGAACGGCGGGGTGACCGCCCAGGTGTGCAGCGCCGCGGCCATCCGGCGGGACGCCGCCAACCCAAACGCGGCCGCGGCCCTGCTGGCATTTTTGCTGGAGGGGCCGCAGCAAAACGCCGGCGCGTATCCGGGTGTTTTTTGGGGGCTGCCGGTGCGCAGGGACAGCCTTGGCCCCGCGCTGGACGCCGAGTATGAACACTGGCACGGGATCTGGTACCTGGACCCCAGCGAGGAGCAGATACGCCAGTGGGAGGAGCAGATCGGCGAGACCTTTGCGCCGATGGACCAGGCGGAGCGCGCGGCCTATTTTGAGCAGCTCGGGCAGCCGGTGCCGCCGCAGCTGCGCCGGCAGCTGGCGCAGATCTGCGGGCGGATCGACGCGGCCAGCCTGCCCTCCGGCTGGCCGGGCGGCCCGCGGCCGGAGGAGGTGTGGAGCCGCGAGGAGGCCTTTTGCCGCGGCGAGCTTACGGCCGACGAGCTGATCGCGGCCCTGCAGCCGCTTTTGGAGGGCTATCTGCGGGAGGGGTAAAGCCGTCCCCGCCCGGGCGGAAAGGGCCGCCCCAAAGCCCCTTTTGGCAGGCGCGCGGGCCAAAAAACACGCAGGCCCGAACCCGAATGGGTTTGGGCCTGCGTGTTTTGGTGGAGAATTAGGGACTCGAACCCCAGACTTCCTGCGTGTGATGCAGGCACTCTAACCAGCTGAGCTAATCCTCCAAAGCACACTGATTATAGCATACCCCGCGGCAAAAAGCAAGGGCTTTTTTGCGCCGGGAATGTCCGTGGCTTTTGCGCCGGGAATGTCCGCCGCAAGGGTTTTTGCCGGCCCCAAGCCGGGCGCGGGGGAATAGTCTCTCAAGGCAACAGGCCCGCTGCCCCAAAAGCCTTTCGAGGTTCTCCCCCCGCCCGGCCATCGGACCTGTCTCCCCGGTTTGGGCGCCCCCTTTGCCCCGGCCGCGCCGCGCTATTCCGCATACTTTGTCTGCCACCGGCCCGAGAGGTACCGGGCGGTAAAGCAGATGGTGCGGCATACCCAGTCCAGCACCATCGCGGCCCACACCCCCTCGGCCCCCAGGCCAAAGCGGGCGCTCAAAAAATAGCTCATGCCCACCCGCCAAAACGCCATCGAGAGCACCGACACGGTCATGGTAAACCGCACGTCGTTGGCCGCCCGCAGCACGTTGGGCAGCACAAAGGAGGCGGGCCAAAGCAGGATGGCAAACCCCGCGTGGATCCAAACCAGCAGGCTGGCCAGCGCCAGTGTCTCGCCCGACAGGCTGTACAGCCGCAGCAGCAGCGGCAGGCCCAGCAGCATCCCCGCGTTGAGGCTGCCCAGGATCAGGTAGGCCTGGCCCATCAGCAGCCGGGTGTAGCGGCGGGCCTGGGCGGTGTCCCGCGCGCCGATGCACTGGCCGATCACCGTGATCATCGCAAGGCCGTAGGCCTGCCCCGGGATGATGCCAAAACCGTCCAGGTTGTTGGCCACCGCGTTGGCCGCGATCTGTACCGTGCCATACTGCGCGATCAGCGACACCAGCAGCACCCGCCCCAGCTGGAACAGGCTGTTTTCAAAGGCGCTGGGCACCCCGATATGCAAAATGCGGCCCACCATCTGCCGCTCCAGCCGCAGCCCGGCCCGCAGGTCCACCGATACCGGCGCGTTCTGGTCCGCCAGCGGCCGCAGGATCAGCAGCGCCCCCAGCGCCCGGCTGGCAAGGCTGGGCAGCGCCACGCCGGCCACCCCCATGTGCAGCCCAAAGATGCACACCGCGTTGCCCGCGATGTTGACCAGGTTGACCAGCAGGCTGATCTTCATGCTGATCTTGCTGTTGCCCATGCTGCGAAAGAGCGCCGCCCCGGCGTTGTAGATGGCCAAAAACGGGAAGCTCACCGCGCCGATGCGCAGATAGACAAGGCAGGCGTCCATCACGGCCGGCTCGATCTGGCCAAACAACAGCCTCAGCAGCGGCCGGGCAAAGATCAGCGCAAGGGCCATAACGCCCAGCCCGGCCCCCGCGCTGAGCAGCAGCAGCTGGCCGGCCGAGTCGCAGGCCTTGTCCCGCCGGCGGGCGCCCAGAAACTGGCTGGTGACCACCGCGCCCCCGGTGGCCAGCGCCGCAAACACCTGGAAGATCAGGTTTACCAGCATATCCACCAGCGACACGCCGGACACCGCGGCCTCCCCCGCGTAGGAGACCATCATGGTGTCGGCGATGCCCACCGTTACGGCAAGGGTCTGCTCGATGAGCAGCGGAAGGATCAGCCGCCGCAGCGCCGCCCGGGAAAAGAGCTCGGTTTGGGCCTTTTCCATAAAATCACCTCCCGCTTTTTGTGCAAAGCAAACGTGACCAGTATAGCACCGCCCCCGCCGGTTTGCAAGGGCGGGGGCGGCTTGAGGTGTCCATTTCAAGGAGTTTTAGGGGGTTAAGGCCGGGTGCGGGGGAGAGTCTCGAAAGGCTTTCGGGGCAGGGGTCCTGTTGCCTTGAGAGACTGCTCCCACGCACCCGGCCGGCGGACCTCTAAGCCAAGGTGCGGGGGGAGAGTCTCGAAAGGCTTTCGGGGCAGGGATCCTGTTGCCTTGAGAGACTGCTCCCACGCACCCGGCCGGCGGACCTCTAAGCCAAGGTGCGGGGGGAGAGTCTCGAAAGGCTTTCGGGGCAGGGGTCCTGTTGCCTTGAGAGACTGCTCCCACGCACCCGGCCGCCGGATCTCTCTCCCCGGTTTGAACACTCCTGGCGGCTTGAGGCGTCCATTTTGAGGGGCTTTGGGGCGCTCCCGGGCCGTCCCCTTCGGGCCGCCCCGCGGCTTTTGCCCGGCCCCCCTTGCCCCCGGCCGGCAAAAGCTGGTATACTAAAAGCGGCAAAAACCGCCCCGCGCCGCGCGGGGCGGAGTGCAGGATATAAAGGGGGATCTTCAGGATGAAAAAAAGCTTTGATCTTGTAACCATGGGCGAGGTGATGCTGCGGCTTTCGCCCCCCAGCGGCGAGCGGCTGGTGCGGGGGGACGTGTTTGAAAAAAAGGCCGGCGGGGCCGAGCTGAACGTGGCCTCCGGCGTGTCCCTGCTGGGGCTGCGCACCGGCATCATCAGTAAGCTGCCGGCCAACGACATGGGCACCTACATCAAAAACCGCACCCGCTTTTTGGGGGTCAGCGACGACTGCCTGCTCTACGACACGGCCCCCGGCGCCCGGCTGGGCCTGTACTACTACGAGAGCGGCGCGCATCCCCGCAAGCCCAGCATCGTGTACGACCGGGCCGGCAGCAGCATGACCCGCATCTCGATCGGCGAGATCCCCGCCGAGGTGTATGCCGACGCCCGGATGTTCCACACCAGCGGCATCACCCTGGCCCTCAGCCCGGCCGTGCGGGAAGTGGCGCTGGAGGCGGTGCGCCGGTTCAAGGCGGGGGGCGCGCTGGTAAGCTTTGACGTAAACTACCGCGCCAACCTCTGGGGCGAGGACGAGGCCCGCGAGACCATCCAGAAGGTGCTGCCGCTGGTGGACGTGCTGTTTGTAAGCGAGGAAAGCTGCCGGCGGATGTTCCGCAAAACCGGGGAACTGGCCGGGATGATGAAAAGCTTCTGCACCGAGTACGGGGTGCAGGTGGTGGCCACCACCCAGCGCACGGTGCAGAGCCCCAAAAAGCACACCTTTACCAGCACCCTGTACGACGCAAAAACCGACCGCTTTTACACCGAGGAGCCCTACCGGGACATCGACGTGGTGGACCGCATCGGCTCGGGCGACGCCTATGTGGCCGGGGTGTTGTTTGGACTGCTGCAATACGGCGACCCCCAAAAGGCGCTGGAGTTCGGCAACGCGGCCTCCAGCCTCAAAAATACCATCCCGGGCGATCTGCCCAGCTCGGACTTTGCCGAGGTGCAGCGCATCATAAACGCCCACCACGCCAGCGGGGTGCAGAGCGAGATGAACCGCTGAAACCATCGTGTAACATAAAGAGGGGACCCGGATGGGCCCCCTCTTTTGCTGTGCGCATTTTGGCGGTCTGCCGCCGGTTTTGCGCGGCGATGAAAATACAAATTGTATATCCCGCAAACAAAATCACAAAAGGTTGACTCGGCGTTCCAGCATCCAGCGGGCGGCAAAGAACCACACAAGGCCGCCAAGCGCCAGCAAAACCAGTGAGCCGCCCTCCGCGGCCAGCAGCTGGCCCGCCGCGTTCAGCCCGGCCAGCGGGTTAAAGTCACACTCCATGCTCAGCACCCCGGCCAGCCATGCGGCCAGACCCATCAGGCTGTTCACCAAAAGCTGGAGCACCACATACACCGCAATGCTCGCGCCCAGCCGGCCGGTGGTGCGCTGGGTGCCAAGGGCCATGCTCAGGTACATCATCAGGTAGCTGTGGGCCACCCCCATAAACCAGAGCAGCGCCCCGCCCGCGTACCACTGCCACAGGGGCACCGGGATGCCCTCGTGCATGCTGTCCAGCAGAAAAGCCAGCGGGGTGCGGCCATCCGGCAGCAGAACCCGGATCGAGCCCACCAGCCCAAACACCAGGGCCAGCACCAGCGCCAGGGCGGCGGTGGTCCAGGCCACGCTGGCCGTCAGCTTGGCGGCCAGGTGCTCGGCCGGGCTTGCGGGCAGGGCCAGCATCAGGTAGCCCTCGTCCCCCAAAAGGTTTTTGTAAAAACGCTGCAGGGTCACCACCACGCAGGTGATCATCAGGGCCATCATGCTCAAAAACACCCCCACCACCAGCAGCCGCAGCACCAGGTGGAACAGCCCCCCGTGCACGGGCTGGGCAGCTTCGCCGGCCGGCCCGCCCGAAACCATCAGGGCGTCCGGCCCGGCCAGCAGCACCGCCAGCATGGCAAGGCCGGAAAAGGCCAGCACCGCCCCCATCAGCGGCAGCAAAATGCGGCCCATCGAGCGGCATTCCAGCCGCAGCAGCTTTGCAAACATCAGAACACCTCCCTGAAAATCGCGTCGATGCTCTTGCCGCGCTCCTCGCGCAGGGCCTCGGCGCTGCCGCTGAGCAAAAGCCGCCCCTCCCGCAGCACCACCAGATCGTCCAGCACCGGTTCCAGGTCCCCGATCAGGTGGGTGGAGATGACCATGGCGGCCTCCTCGCTGTAGTTGCGGATGATCGTGTCCAAAATGCAGCTGCGGGCCGCCGGGTCCACCCCGCCCAGGGGTTCGTCCAGCAGATAAAGGCTGGCTTTGCGGCTCATGGTAAGGGCAAGCTGTAATTTTTCGCGGGAGCCCTTGCTCAGGGCCGACAGCTGCTCGTCTTGCGCAAGGCCCAGCTCGGCCAACAGGGCGTTTGCCTTGGCCCGGTCAAAATCCGGGTAAAAATCCGCAAACAGGGCGGCGGCCTGCCCCACACGCATCTCCCGCGGCAGGCAGGGGCGGTCGGGCAGGTAGGCGGTGCGCTGCTTGGTCCACACCCCCGGGGCCTGCCCGCACACGGTCACGCTGCCGCCGGTGGGGGTCAAAAGCCCCGCCGCTAACTTCAGCAGGGTGGTTTTGCCGCTGCCGTTCGGCCCCAAAAGGCCGGTGATCCGCCCGGCAAAAAAGCTGGCGGTAAAATCCTTCAGCGCCGCCCGCGGCCCATAGGCCTTGCACAGGGCGGTGCACTGCAAAATGGCTTGGTCCTTCTGCACGCTTCATTCCTCCTTTGGCGCATTTGGCGCCTGTGCGCGGTCGGCCGCTGTGCGCTCACCCGCACCCCCGGCCTGTGGGCTGCCCGCCGGCTGCAAAAATGCCAGCGATTCGGCCCGGCTGTAGCCCAGCTGGCCCATCCGCTCCAAAAACAGGGCCGCCTGGGCCGCCGCCAGCCGCCCGCGCAGCGCCGCGATTGCCTCGCCGCTGCCGGTCACGCAGCGGCCGGCGGTGCGCTGGCTTGCCAGCAGGCCGCGGCTTTCCAGCTCCTGCAGGGCGCGCTGCATGGTATTGGGGTTTACCGCCGCCTGGGCCGCCAGTTCCCGCACCCCGGGCAGCCGCGCGCCCGGCGAGTATTCCCCCGCCGCAATGGCAAGCTCCAGCTGTTCGATCAGCTGCAGGTAAACCGGCCGGTCGCCGGTGATCTGCCAGTCCATCCCATCACCTCGATGTATTATTGTATTAAGCGCTTAATACAATAATACACATCTTTTGCGGAATGTCAAGGGCCCGGGAAAAATTTTTTTGGGGCGGGGCGGCGGGGTGCTGGCGGCGCCGGGCGCGGCCGGAGGCACTCCAAAATTCTTTATTATGGATTATTCTATAAACGGATATGCCGCAGACAATTTGTCTGCGGCAAGATGGGGGTCCAGGGGGGTATGCCCCCCTGGATTGGCCCACCCCCCGGCCCTTCCCTTGCAATCGCGGGCGGGGCGGGGTATAGTGAAGGGGGCGGTGCGCCCCGGGGCCGCAGGCCGCCCGCGGCAGGCGGGCGGGCAAGCGGGCAAGAAAACGAGCGGGCAAGCAAACAGGTGGGCAAGCGGGGGAGGGAGCAGCGTGTGGGCTGAGGACAAGGTGCGGATCGTGGACATTGCCGAGGAGCTTGGCCTCAGCACGGCCACCGTTTCCAACGTGCTGCACGGCAAAACCCACAAGGTGTCGGCCGAGACCGCAAAGCGGGTGCAGCGGCGGCTGGAGGAGCGGGGCTACATCCCCAACATGGCCGCCACCCTGCTGGCGCAAAATTCCTCCCGCATCGTGGGGGTGGTGGTCAAGGATCACGAAAAATACGCCGGCCGACCGCTGGCCGACCCCTTTATCGCCGCCGCGCTGAACGACCTCTCGGCCGAGACGGCCCAAAACGGCTGGTTCATGATGGTAAGAACCGCGGGCAAAATCATGGAAGCGGCCCAGTTTGCCTCGATGTGGAACATGGACGGCATGATCCTGCTGGGCTTTTGCGCCGACGAATACCAGCGCCTGCGGGAGCGCGTCCGCATCCCCTTTGTGGTGTACGACGGCTGCTTTGAAAACCCGGGCCGGATCAGCAACCTCTGCATCGACGACCGGGACGGCGGCCGCCAGGTGGGGCGGCTGCTGGCGCGGCTGGGCCACCGGCGGGTGCTCTGGGCGGCCGACAACCGCGAGTGCATGGACCTTGCCCGGTACAGCGGCCTGTGCGAGGGCCTGGGGTTTGCCGCCACCTATTGCGAGATCCCGCTCCAGCGCGGCCCGCGGCAGACCTTTTGGGCGCGGCAGCTGCCCCTGCTGCGCCGGCATACCGCCATTTTTGCCGCCTCGGATTTCTATGCGGCCGAGCTGATGCAGTTTTTGCAGCGCAGTGGGCTGCGGATCCCGCAGGATGTGTCGGTGGTGGGATTTGACGACGGCGCCCTCTGCGAGCTGCTGAGCCCGGCGCTGACCTCGGTGCGGCAGGACAGCCGGCTGCGGGCCGCCGCCGCGGTGCGGATGCTGCGCCGGATGAAGGAGCAGCCCGGCTGGTTTGAAAACCTCTGCCTGCCAGTGCAGCTCATCGAGCGCGCCAGCACCGCGCCCCCGCCGCCCTGAGCAGCCGCCCCCGCGCGGGACGCGCGGAAAAGCCGGAAACAGCCGTTTTCCTGGCAAATGGCCGTCCGAAACCCCTCCCTCTCTCCCCTCAAAAAGAGCAGAATAGCCAAAAACAACTGCTTTCCTGGCAAACGGCCACCTAAAACGCCCTCCCACTCTCCCCTCAAAAAGAGCGAAAAGCCAAAGATTCCGGCAGGTTACGCGATTAACCTTTGAAAAACCTGCGCCCTGCGGCTATGCTGGTAAAGGGGGGCGGAGCATCCCAAAATCCCCCCTTGCGGCAAAGGAGGGGATCGCGTGGAAAACGAGGCAAAGCAAACGCAGCCGGGCGCGCCGCGCCCGGCCGGCCAAGGCAAAACCGGCGGGTTTTTGCCCGGCCCAGACGGCCCGGCCGCCCCCAAAAGCCCCCTGTCCTGCCCGGCCGCCCCCAAAGGCCCCCTGCCCGGCCCGGACAGCCCGCCGGGCGGGCCGGCCGGCGGGTTTTTGGGCCAGGTGCTGCGCATCGCTCTGCCGGTGGGGCTGCAGTCGATGCTGCAATCCTCCTTTACCATGGTGGACCAGCTCATGGTGGGCCAGCTGGGCAGCTGCGCGGTCGCGGCCGTGGAGGCGGCGGGCCGGCCCATCTTTATCTGCACCACCATCATGGGGGCGGTCGCGGCGGTGGCCGGCATCATGGCGGCCCAGTACCTGGGCATGCGCCGGCAGCAGCTGGCCGACCGCAGCTTTTCGGCAAACCTTGCGGCGGCGGGGGCCATTACCGGGCTGTTCACCCTGCTTTGCCTGTGCGCCCCGGGGCGGATCGTGGGCCTTTTTACCCCGGATGCGGCCATCCGGCGGGCCGGGCGCGGCTACCTTGTGCGGGCGGCCTGGACCATGCCGGCCATGGGCCTCGGCTCGCTGCTGGCCGTAATGCTGCGCTGCATGGGCCGGGCCTCCTGGGCGCTCTGGGCCGGGCTGTTTACGGCCGCGGCCAACACCGGGCTCAACCTGCTGCTCATCTTTGGGCGGCTGGGCTTTCCGGCGCTGGGGGTGGCGGGCGCGGCGGACGCCAGCGTGCTGGCCCAATGGGCGGGCCTGTGGCTGCTCGCGGCCCTGTTTGGCCGGCTGCGGGCCGGCGGGCCGGGCCGCTTTGCCTTCTGCCCAAACCTCGGGCCGGGGGGCGGGCGGCAGTACCTGCGCATGCTGCTGCCGGCGGTGCTCTGCGAGCTCCTGTGGAGCCTGGGCCAGAGCCTCAACACCTTTATCTATGGGCGGCTTGCCCCGGGCAGCCTTGCCGCCATGGCCATCACCGGCCCAGTGCAGGGGCTGTTTATGGGGGCACTGGGCGGGGTGTCCCAGGCGGCGGGCATCCTGATCGGCCGGCGGCTGGGCGCGGGGCAGGCCGGCCTTGCCTACCGGGAGGCCAAACGGCTGGGCTGGTATGGGCTGGCTGGCTCGCTGGGGCTGTCGGCCCTGCTGTGGGGGCTGCGCGGGGGGTATGTGCGGCTCTACCGGGTGGAGCCCGGCGTGCAGGATACCGCCGCGGCGCTGCTGGCCGTTTTTGCCCTGCTGGCCCCGGCCAAGGTGGCCAACATGGTGCTGGGCGGCGGGGTGCTGCGCAGCGGCGGCAACACCCGGCTGGTGCTGGCCGTCGATTTTATCGGCACCTGGCTCGTGGGCGCGCCGCTGGGGCTGGCCGCCGCCTTCTGGCTGCGGCTGCCCATCGTGTGGGTCTATTGTATCCTCTCGCAGGAGGAATTGGTGCGCCTGGCGGTCACCCTCTGGCTGTTTAAGCGCAAAAGCTGGATGGCGCGGCTGCCAAACGATGTGCCATCGCCGGGCTGACGCCGGGCCACCCCCTTTTTTGCGAAATGAAAGCGCCCGGCGCATCCCGTTTAAACGGAACGCGCCGGGCGCTTATACGATCGTTTTTACGCTACCCCTGCCGGAAGTAGCGCGCGTAGTCCTTGGCGTCCACCCCAAACAGCTTGCTGCCCATCCGGCGCACCCCGCCGTACAGGTGCGCCCGGATCAGCGGCTCGATGGCGTCGATGTCCTTTTCATCAATGATCCGCATCATCTCGGCGTGCTTTACCAGCACGTCCGGCACGTTCTGCGCGCCGATGATGTCCAGCCGGATAAAACGAGAATAGTCCGGGTGGGGGGCGATCAGCCGCTCCCACAAGAGGGCCTTTTCGGTCTCCTCAAACCAGATGCGGTGCATTGCGAGGTCCTGGCGCAAAAAGCGGTAGATGTCAAAGCTGGCCGGGTCCCCGATCACCCCGGCCGCCTGCAGCTCCAGCAGCGAGCAGCGCACCCGCTCCACCGCGAGGGGGGTGGCCACTAAGATAAAATCCCGCAGCACCATGGCCTCCACCGCCACCCGCTGGTAGATCAGCTGGTTGACCGTGCCCACGTCGATGGGGGTCACCACCGTGCCCCGGTGGGGCAGGATGTCTACAAAGCCGTTCTGCTCCAGCCGCTGCAAAGCGCTGCGCACCGGCGTGCGCGACACCCCAAACCGCTTGCAGCACTGGTTTTCGCTGATCAGGTCGCCGGGCAGCAGTTTGAGGTCGACGATCTCGTCCTCCAAAACCTGATAGATCTCCTCTGCCGAAACCACCCGCTCCATCCTGCGCCCACCCCCTTTTTATGCGTTGGGCGGGCGGCCCTTTGGCAAAGGCGGCCCGGCCAACGCAATCTTAACAGAACCTTAACAGTACCCATTGTAAGGATGCCGCGTGCCTTTGTCAAGGGCAGGGGGGCGGGCGGGGCCGGGCGTGGGCGGGCGCTCGTATACAAGCTGACGAAATTCCGCGCCCCCCTTTGTGCAGAATGGCGGCGGCAGGCCCGGCGTTTTGCCCAAAACCCCCTAAAATCACAGCACAACAGCCAAAAAACCCGCAAGAATCTCGTGCAGTATGCCTAAATTTTGGTTTTTTGCGCTTTTATCCGCTGTATACAAGAACAAAAAAACCTCTTGAAAAAGCCGCTTTTATCTGCTAACATTTTATACCGTTGGGCGGGAATGTATACAGGGCCGCGGCATCCCGCCCATCCATCCGCGCCGCGCGGCCGTAAAAAAGGAGGAAAACCACATGAAAAAGCTTCTTGCTGTTCTGCTGTGCCTCGCTTTGGGCCTCTCGCTTGCGGCCTGCAGCGGCACGGCCAGCCAGGCCCCGGCCGCATCCACTCCGGCTGCGTCCACCCCGGCCGCATCCACCCCGGCTGCCGGCGGCGAGGACCCGTTTGCTGATCTGGGCGACTTTACCATGGTCATCGGCCATGCCCAGCCCGAAGGCAACCCCCGCTATGTTTCGATGGAAAAGTTTGCTGAGGACGTCATGGCCGCCACCAACGGCCATGTGACCGTGCAGGTCTTTGGCAACGGCCAGCTGGGCACCGAGAAAGAGATGCTCGAGCAGGTCGTGGCCGGCACCGTGCAGGGCATGCGCGGCGGCCAGTTCGACTTCAGCCCCCGTCTGCTGATGTTCACCCTGCCCTTCCTCACCCAGACCCGCGCCGAGGTCACCGCCCTCTTGCAGAGCGACCTGGCCAAGAGCGTCTGCGCCGAGGCTGAGGCCGAGACCGGCACCGTGATCATCAACCTGTGTGACGCCGGCGGCTACCGCCAGTTCTCCAACTCCAAGCACCCCATCAAGACCCCGGCCGACCTGGTGGGCCTCAAGATGCGCACCAACGGCATGAAGACCATCGACCTCACCTTTACCACCCTGGGCGCCACCACCACCACCATCCCCTACTCTGATCTGTACATGGGCCTCAAGACCGGCGTGGCCGACGGCCAGGAAAACCCCTGGGTCAACGTGCAGGGCATGAAGTTCTATGAGGTGCAGCAGTACTTTACCGAGGTCAACTACCAGTTCCATCCGGATCCCTTCTATGTGAACGCCGCCTGGTGGAACAGCCTGCCCGAGGAGTACCGCACCATCATCTCCGATTGCGCCACCGCCATGGGCGAGTACAACGACCAGCTGATCGACGAGAACAGCGAGACCGCCAAGCAGGAGATCGCCTCCGCTCCCAACGTCGAGGTCTACGAGCCCACCGCCGAGGAGCTGGAAGCCTTTAAGGAGGCCATGAAGCCGGTGTACGACCAGTGCATCGCCGAGGGCATCTGCACCGCTGAGGAGCTGGCCCAGATGCAGGAGATCGTGGCGAACGCCAAATAACCCAGCACCCTGCAAAAAACGCCCGCCTGTAAAGGCAGGCGCATACCAAGCCGTAACTCCGGGGCGGCCGGGCCTGGGTGCCCGGCCGCCCCGCGTTTTGCAAAAAGGGGTTGAGTACCATAGAAAAGCTCAAAGCAATCGGCAAAAAGCTGTTTGATGTGTATTTCGTCATCGGCGCGGTGGCCATGGGGCTGTTGGCCGTGCTGGTGATCTTTGCGGTGATCGCCCGGTATTTCTTCTCGCTGAGCTGGAAATCCCTCTCCGAGTTCAATACCACCCTCTTTGCCTTTACCACCTTCTGGGGCATGGGCATCAACGTCATCAAGGACGAACACGTCATCATCGACATCCTCTACGACCGGGTCAAGCCCGCCCTCAAGCGGTGGCTGGCGGTGGTCAACTACCTCATTGTGCTGGCGGTCACCGCCGTGTTTACCTGGCAGGGCGTGCTCTACCTGGGCATCGCCGGCAAGCAGATCAGCCAGGGCATGGAGATCCCCATGTACTATATGTACGGCATCATGCCGGTCAGCGGGGTCATCTGCATGATCTGCATCGTCATCAAGATCGCGATTTTCATCACGGCCGATGAGTCCTACTTTGCGCCCAAGAACCAGGTGCTGGCGCGGGACGACGCCTGACAGCTGAAAGGAGAGAAGTAACCTATGGCAATGTTTATCCTGCTGGTGCTGCTGATCTTCTTTGCGGCCATTGGCGTACCTCTGGCCTTTGCGATCGGCGCATCCTGCATCACCTACATCCTCACCAGCGCCCCCACCTTTTTGGGCATGCTGCCCCAGCGCATCTGGAACGGCGCTTACAGTGAACTGATGATCGCCATGCCGCTGTTTATGCTGGCGGGCGAACTGATGAACACCGGCGGCATCACCCAGCGCATCATCAACTTCTGCTCCGAGCTGCTGCGCCCGGTGCGCGGCGGCCTTGGCGAGGTAAACATCGTGGCCTCCATGATCTTTGGCGGCATCTCGGGCTCCTCGGTGGCCGACACCTCGGCCCTCGGCTCGATCCTGATCCCCGCCATGGAAAAAGAGGGCTACCCGCCGGACGCCTCGGCCGGCATCACGGTGGCCTCCTCCACCATGGGCATGATCATCCCCCCCTCCACCCCCATGATCGTCTACTCCATGATCTCGGGCGCCTCGGTGGGCGCGCTGTTCATGGCCGGCGCGGTTCCGGGGCTGCTCATCGGCTGCGTGCAGCTGGTGCTCGTGTACATCATCAGCGCCAAAAAGGGCTGGCACCCGGCCTATACCAAGTTTAACCTGCACCAGGCGGCCAAGAGCCTGCTCTCCGGCCTGCCCGCCCTCATCATGCCGGTGTTCATCATCGTCTGCGTTTCGTTCGGCGTGTGCACCGCCTCCGAAAGCGCCGGCGTGGCGGTGCTCTACTCGATCCTGGTGGGCTTTTTCATCTACCGCGAGCTTACCTGGAAGGCGGTTTGGGAGTCGCTCAAAAAGACCCTCATCTCCTCCTCCTCCATCATGCTCATCATCGGCTTTACCACCATCTTCACCTGGGTGCTCACCATGCAGAACGTTCCCCAAACGGTGGGCAACTTCTTCCTTGGCCTCAATATGCCCGCCTGGGGCATCGCGCTGGTCTTTGATGTGCTGATCCTGATGATCGGCACCTTCATCGACGTCAGCCCGGCCATCCTGCTGCTCACCCCCATCCTGCTGCCGGTCATGCAGCAGTACGGCTTCTCGCCGCTGCAGTTCGGCGCCATGGTGATCACCGGCCTTGCCATCGGCCTGGTCACCCCGCCGGTGGGCATGTGCCTCAACGCCTGCAACAAGATCAACCGGATGCCCATCATCGATATCTTCAAGGGCGCGGCGCCCTACATCACCTGCAACGTCATCGTGCTGATCGCCATCAGCCTGTTTGGCGAGCTTACCACCTGGCTGCCCGCGCTGCTGGGCTACAGCATCTTCTGAACAAACCGCTTGTTTGGTGGCCCGGCCGCCGGCGTTACGCCGGCGGCCGGCTTCCCCAAAAGCGCCAAAAAATGGGGGTTAGAGTATGACACTCAAGGAAAAAATGAAAAAGGGCCCGGTGTTTGGCATGGCCTGCTTTACCGGCACCACCTGCGTCATCGAGAACATCGCCATGTCCGGGCTGGACTTTATCTACCTCGACCTCGAGCACACCAACTATATGCTGGACGAGGCCTTTGAAAAGCAGATCATGGCGGCCAAGCTGCACGACATCAGCATCTTAGTGCGCATGGCGGACGACGACGAGGTCGCCATCCGCAAGGTGCTGGAGTGGGGCGCGGACGGGGTGGTGATCCCCCACTGCAAAACCGCCGAGATGGCCCGCAAATGCGTCGAGGCCGCCAAGTTTGCCCCCCTGGGCCGCCGCGGCGGCGAGAGCAACGTGCGGGCCGCCGGCTTTGGCTACCACAGCTTTGACTGGAACGCCTACATCGAGCAGCAGAACCGCGACACCCTTGTGATCCCGATGGACGAGGACTACGAGTTTACCGACAATATCGACGAGATCCTGGCGGTGCCGGGCGTGGACGCGGTCAACTTTGGCCCCATCGACTACGCGGTGTCCAAGCAGCTCAAGATCGGCTACACCATGGGCGAGGAGGTCAAAGAGGCCTACAACACCCTGGTGCAGAAATGCAAGGCCAAGGGCATCGGGGTGCTGGGCCCGGTGGTGCCCCCCACCAAGGAGAACCTGCAAAACGCCATTGCCGAGGGCTATACCATGATCATCCTGGGCAACGACATGTGGCATTTCCAAAAGGCGCTCAAGGAACTGGTAAGCGACTCGGTCAACCCGGTGCGCGAGGGCCTCTAAAAAAGCCCGGAAAAAAAGCCCGGAAAATTCCAAAGCGCCTGTGTAAAGCAAGGCAGCGCCCCCGGAGGGAAACATCCCTCCGGGGGCGTTTTGCATGCCGCGGGCCGCGCGGGTTTGGCCCTTTTTGCGGGGCCGCGCGGCCCTTTTTTGCCCTGCGGCGGCCCGGCCCTCCCGCCGGCGCGGCGTGTGTGCCGCGCGGCGCAGGGGCCCCGTGCGCCCTCACTCGTACCGCAACGCCTCGATGGGATCCATTTTGGCGGCCTTGTTGGCGGGGTAGTAGCCAAAAAACACCCCGATGCCCATCGAAAAGCCCACCGCCAGCAAAATGGTGGAAAGGCTCACCTTGGCGGGCGTGCCCATCAGGCCGGCCCCAAGGCTGCCAAGGCCCAGCCCCACTAAAATGCCCAAAATGCCGCCGATCAGGCAGATCAGCATGGCCTCCACAATAAACTGCACCCGGATGGCGCTGTTTTTGGCCCCCAGCGCCTTGCGCACCCCGATCTCCCGGGTGCGCTCGGTGATCGACACCAGCATGATATTCATCACCCCGATGCCCCCCACCAAAAGGCTGATGCCCGCAATGGCGCTTACCGCCAGCGAAACGGTGCCCAGCATGCCGGTCATGGTCTCCAAAAGGCTCGAAAGGCTGCCCGCCGCGGCGGTGTAGCTGGGGTTGCGGGTGTAGTAGCTGGCAAAAAACTGCTCGGTATCGCTCAAAAACTGCTGGGTGTCGGCCCCGGCGCTGCCCACCACCGTAAAGCTCTGGTAGCCCGCCGCCGCGCCCGCAATTTTTTTGGCGGCGGCCAGGGGCAGGTAGAGGGGGGTCACCGTCTCGTCCGAAAAGGCGGTCAGGCTGATGGCGCCGGTGTCCTCCTCCTCATAGCGGTAAACGCCCAGGATGTAAAAGGTCAAAAGCCGCCCGTTTACCGCAAGGGCAAACCGCTGCCCCACCGCGCTTTGGGGGGTCAGCGCGCCGCCAAAGGCGTCCTGCAAAAAGGCGTCGCTCACCACCGCCAGCTGCCGCTCACCGTCCGCGTCCTGTACAAAGCGGCCGGCCAAAAGCTCGATCCCTTCGGCCGCGCCGTACTCCCCGTTCACCCCCATGGCCTGCACGCTGGCGCTTAAGGCGCCGTTGGAGGCGCTGCCCCGGCCCAGGGCTTCGGTCAGCTCAATGGCGGCCACCTGCCCGCCAAAGGCGGCCCGGTACTCGGCGATCATCTCATCGGTCAGCAGGTCCTCCTCGGCCGGGGCGGTGGGCTCAAACATCCGCACCCGCACCCCGTTTTGGCCGTCATAGGCGTCGGCGTCGGTGCTTTTTTGGGTGATGGACACGGTGACATTGTTGGCCCCCAGGCCGGACATGCTGTCGCTCACCGAGGCGGTCAGGGAGTTGCCCACCGTCACAATGGCGATCACCGAGCCGATGCCGATGATGATGCCCAGCATGGTCAGCAGCGCCCGCATCTTGTTGCTCAAAAGCCCGCTCAAGGCAAGGCGGATATTCTCAAGCATCCCCGCGCACCTCCCTGCCCCGCCGCTCGTCCACGATCCGCCCGTCCAAAAGGGTCAGGATGCGGGGGCACTCCTCGGCCAGCTTCTGGCTGTGGGTGATCAGCACCACCGTCTTGCCCGCTTGCCGGTTGAGCCGGTGGAAGATGTCCATCACGGTGCGGCTGGTGGCCGAGTCCAGCGCGCCGGTGGGCTCGTCGGCCAGCAGGATGGCCGGGTCGTTGGCCATGGCCCGGGCGATCGCCACCCGCTGCTTCTGCCCGCCCGAAAGCTCATTGGGCTGGTGGCGGGCCCGGTCGGCCATGCCCACCATCTCCAGCAGCTGTGCCGCCCGCGCGGCCCGCTTGCGGGGCGCAAGCCCGGCGTACAGCATGGGCAGCTCCACGTTTTTCTGGGCGCTGGTGCGGCCGATGAGGTTAAAGTTCTGGAACACAAAGCCGATCTTGCGGTTGCGCACCTCGCTCATCCGGGCGTCCTTCTGGCGCAGAACGTCCAGCCCGTCCAGGGAATAGCTGCCCAGGGTGGGGCGGTCGAGCGCGCCGATGATGTTCATCAGGGTGGACTTGCCGCTGCCGGATTCCCCCACGATGGCCACAAAATCGCCGGGGTACACGGTCAGGTCGATGCCGTGCAGGATTTCCAACTCGTTGGGCTTGCCCTCATAATACCGCTTTACAATGCCCCGCATCTCGATGATCGGCCGGGCGCCCGCCGTTTGGGGCGCGGTTTGGCTGGTTACAGGCCCCGCCGGCACGGCCCCTTGCCCGGGCCGCAAGCTGTTTTGTTCCGCCATCGGCTCAGCCCTCCATGCCGGCCATGCCGCCCATGGCCATGGGATCGGGGGCCATGCTCAAAAGCACCATCCCCTCGCTCAGCTCGGGGGAGTCGATCTCCACCTCCACATCGCTTTCAAGGCCGGTGGTCACCACAATGGGCACCAGGGCGGTGCTGCCGTCCTCGGCGGTTTGCTGGGTGTACACCACCGCGTTGCCCTCGGCATCGGTGCCCACCGCGTCCAGCGGGGCCACAAAGATGTTTTGGCGGGTCTCCAGCGCAATGTCGGCCCGGGCGGTCATGCCAAGGCGCAGCGCGTCGGAGGCGTTCAGGATGCGCAGCCGTACCGGGTAGGTGTTTTCGCCGCTCGAACCGGCCTGGGCCCGGGGGGCGATCCAGCTCACCTCGCCGGTAAAGGCATCCCCCGCGCCGGAGGTGACCGACGCCTGCTGGCCCAGCCGCACCCGGTTGATGTCGTACTCCTTGATGTTCACGGCCAGCTCCAGGTCGGCCGTGTTCTCGATCACGGCAAGCTCGGTGGCCGCCGCGCCCACCTTGGCGGTCAGGCTGGTGATCACCCCGGCCTGGGGCGCGGTGATGGTGCACTGCTCCTTTTGGCGGCGCAGCGAGGCAAGCTCGGCGCTGCTCACGTTCTGCTGGGCCAGCACCGCGTTGTTCAAAGCGTCCTGGGCGTCCTCAATGGCCAGGCTGTCCTGGCGCATCACGCTCTCCCAGCTGGCGTTTGGCAGGTCCTGGGGGTTTTCGTCGTCGATCTTTTTCTGGTTGCGGGCGTCCTCCAGATGGCGGGCGGCCTGGTCCACGCTCAGCTGGGCCTGGGCCTGCGCGCCCGAAAGGGTCTGCTGGGCGGCGCGGATCTGGCTGTCCAGTTCGGTAGTGTCCAGCACCGCGATCACGTCGCCGGCCTCCACGGCGTCCCCCTCGCTCACAAGCAGTTCGGCCACCGGGTAGGGCAGCGCGGTGGTCACGCTGGCCGCCTCGCCCGAGGCGATGCTGCCGCTCACCTTCAGCCCGCTGCGCAGCTCCCGCCGGGCCAGGGTAAAGGTGGGCAGTTCGGTGTTCTGCGCGGCGGCCGCCGCGGCCTGTGCCGGCCCTGCCACAAAAACATTGTAAACGACCGCCAGCACGGCCAGTACCGCCAGCGCGGTCAGCAGCTTTTTGTGCCGGCCCAAAAACGAACCAATTTTGCTCATTGCTCCTCTGCCCCCTATGATCTCAAAAATCCCCGCCGGGCCAAGGCCCGCTGCCGGGTTTTGTGCGGTATCCCAAGGATATACCCTCCCCAAAGGGGAAGGTCAAGGGCTTTTTTGCCTGTTTTGCAGAAAAACCGGCCCCGGCAGCCGGGGCCGGCCCGCCAGAAGATATAACGCCAAAGGGGCCGGCTTTCTTTCAAAATTTTTCCAAAAATGCGTCCCCGGCGGCCCAAATTGCCGCAAGGGCCCCGCGGGGCGCAAAAGCCGGCCCCGGGCAAGCCAAAAGCCCCTCCAGCATCCGGAAACTTCCTGCTTTTTTCCCCCCGCCCAACAAAAAAGCCCTCCAGCATCTGGAAGGCCCCGCCGTTTTTGTTGTCCCCGCCGCGGGAATGGTATTCCCGCGGCATGGCGGGGGCCTGGGGGGCGCGCCCTCCAGATCGGCCCATCATCGGGGCCCCGCCCCGCCTACTCCAGCGGCACCAGGTCGCAGAACACCGCCCGCGCCTTGCCCGAGAGCGGCAGGTCGCGGTGGTAGCGGCCAAACAGCCAGCTGCGGTACTCCACGCTCTCCAGCAGCTTGTCAAAAAAGGTGTGCAGCCAGTTGGTCTGCTCCCGCTCCATGGCGGTAAAGGCCAAAAAGCGGGTGGGGGCGTCGTGGGTCAGGATATAATCCACCTTCCTGCCGGCCGCGGCCAGGTTCTCGGCGCAGAACTCCAGCTCGTCGGTGGTGGGCATCTCGGCCCGCCACCAGTTGATCCCTTCCTCCCGCTCCTCCTTGTCCTCGCTCTCGCCGCCCCCAAAGCAGAGCAGCCGCCTGCCCTCGATCTGCAAAATGCTGCCCCGCATAATATAATAAAGATTGTCCGCAATTTTGCGGGCCCGGCCGCCCTTGTACTCCACCACCGGGTAATCCCGCAGCAGGTCAAAATTCTCGTGGCACCCGTCAATAAACAACAGCTGGTAGGGCCGGCGGGCCAGCCACTTCAGGGCCTTGTGCTCCTCCTTGCCGTCGTCCCACAAAAAGCCAAAATCCCCCAGCACGATCAGGGTGTCCTGCCGCTTTAAGCGGCGCACCGGCCGCTCGGTAAACCGGCGCAGGTCGCCGTGGGTATCCGCTGTTACATAGATCAAGCCCTGCCCGCCCCCTTTGCCGGATGCATCCGGCGCCAAAAATCTGCCAAAGCTCACTAAAGGCCCGCCCCACGGCAGGGCGGCGCTTTACAAACCCCAAAAGCCTGCTATAATAAGTACGCAGCGCACGCGGCAGCCCCGCCGCGCGATACCTGTTTATTCTACCAAGTTTCGAGGGAATTGTCTACATGGAAAAACGCCTGCACATAAAAGGGCTTCCCCTCTTGCGCCGCCTTTGCTGCCTTTTGGCCGCGGCCCTCGCCGCGGGGCTGCTGGCCCTGCCGGCCGGCGCGGTGGGCTTTACCCCCACCTGCGAGGTGTATGCCGAGGCTGCCTATATCGTAAACACCGATACAAACCTCATCATCTACGAAAAAAACAGCGAGACCCCCCTGCCCGCCGCCAGCATTACCAAGCTGATCACGGCGGCCCTGCTGCTGGAGCGGTACGGCGATGATATGGACACCCCCCAGCTCACCGCCTACAGCTACCTGTTCGACTATGTGTTTGGCAAAAACGCCAGCCATGCTGACATCCGGCAGGGCGAGGTGCTGTCCCCCCGCAATCTGCTCTACGCCATGATGCTGCCCAGCGCCAACGAGGCGGCCTACATCGTGGCGCACGATTTGGGCGGCGGGCAGATCGACAATTTCATCAACCAGATGAACGCCTTTGCCAGCCGGCTGGGCTGCACCGGCACCCGGTTTTACGACCCCTGCGGGCTGGACGAGCGCAACGTGACCACCGCGCGGGACGCCTACCTCATGATCCGCTACCTCATGGAGTTCGACATCTTCCGAGAGGTGTGCGGCGCAAACGACTATATGATGCCGGCCAATACCCGGCATGACAACCCCTACCGCATCGACAATACCGACCGCATGGTCCAGGCCACCTTTGGGGGCAACTACTACCGCCCCTACGCCCAGGGGGGCAAAACCGGCTCGCTGGGCGAATGGCAGAATTTTGCCAGCTGGCACAACCAGAACGGCGAAACCTATGTCTGCGTGGTGCTGCACAGCCCGGACAGCTGCGACCCCTACGAATACCCCACCAAGCGCCCCGCCCTGTACGAGACCGGCCAGCTGATGGACTGGGTGTTCGACAGCTTCTCCATCCAGCCCGCCTTGGACACCGAGCAGCCCATCGAGGAGGTCCCGGTGCGCTACTCGGCCGGGGCCGACACGGTCATGCTCTACCCGGCCAACAGCATGATGACCATCCTGCCCAAGGATTCGGACGGCAGCGTCACCCAAAAAACCTTTCACCTGCCCGAATCGGTGCCCGCGCCCATCAAACAGGGGGACGTGATCGGCACCGTGACCCTCTCGCTCTCGGGCGAGGAGATCGGCACGGTGGAGCTGCTGGCCGGCCGGGATATCGAGCGCAGCGAAATCTTGTACGTTATCGCCAAGATCGGCGAGTTTTTCGGCAGCCTCTATTTTAAGGTGGTGGTCATCCTCAGCATCATCGCCATCGCGGGGTACCTCGTGTTTTTTGTGGTGCACAGCTATAAAAAGCGGGGCGCCAAAAAGGTGCGCCGCCGCCCCTACTAAGCTCGCCCCGGCCTCCCGCCCCGTTCGGTATAATCCCCCCTCACCCGGCGCACAATACTGCCGGGTGATTTTTTGTGGACAGGATCATATTGTTTTGCCTGGGGGCCCTGGGCTATGGCGGCATCGAGATCGCGGTGCGCGGCCATACCCACTGGACCATGCTGCTGGCGGGCGGGGTCTGCCTCTTGGGCCTGCGGCAGGTCAGCCTTACGCTGGCCGGCCTGCCCCTTTTGCTGCGCTGCGCCGCCGGCGCGCTGCTCATCACCGGCGTCGAGCTGGCGGTGGGGCTTTTGTGCAACCGCTGCCTGCACTGGGCCGTGTGGGACTACTCGGACCAGTGGGGCAACCTCTGGGGGCAGATCTGCCCCCAGTTCAGCTTTTACTGGTTTTTGCTCTCGATCCCGCTGCTCTGGGCCTTCGAGCGGGCCGGCGCGGCCGCCGGCAGAGGATAGCCGCGCCGGGCATGGCAAAAAACGTCCGTTGTTTCCTTATTGGAAAAAACGGGCGTTTTTTTATGCCGCGGGTCCGGCAAAAAATGCCATAATACAAACATCGCTTAACAGGGGGCGCTGCCCCTTGCTGAGGGGTGCAAGCGGGGCCGCCCCAAAAAAACCGGAGCGGCCCCCCAAAAAACCGATCCCGAAAGGAGAACCCATCCCATGGACCATTCCCCCACACAGGCGGGCGGCCGGCTTACCCCGGCCGTGCTGGCCGGGTTTGCGGCCCAGCTCCGGCGCGAGGAGCGGGCCGCCGGCACCATCGAAAACTACCTGCGGGCGGCCCGCCAGTTTTCCGCCTTCCTTGCCGGCGCGCCGCCCACGCTCGAGGCCGCGCTGGGCTGGAAATCCGCCCTGCTGGCCGCCCGGCGCGCCCCCGCCACCGTCAACGCAAAGCTGGCCGCCCTCAACCGCCTGTACGGCTTTTTGGGGCTGGGGGGCCGGGTGTCGTTTGTGCGGGTGCAGCGGCGCATCTTCCGCCCGGTACAGCGCCAGCTCTCCCAGCAGGAGTACGGCCGGCTGCTCACCGCCGCGCGGGCCAAAAAGGACGCCCGGCTCGGCCTTTTGATGGAAACCATCTGCTCGGCCGGCATCCGTGTGTCCGAGCTGCGGTTCATCACGGCCGAGGCCGCCCGGCTGGGCCGGGCCGAGATCCATCTCAAGGGCAAGGTGCGGGTCATCCTGCTGCCGGCAAAGCTCTGCCGCAAGCTGCTGCGGTATGCCGGGCAGCAAAAGGTCTGCTCCGGGCCGCTCTTTTTGGCGCAGGGCGGCGCGCCCATGGGCCGCCGGCTGATCTGGCGGCAGATGAAGGCGCTGTGCAGCGCCGCGCGCGTTGCGCCCAGCAAGGTGTTTCCGCACAATCTGCGGCACCTGTTTGCAACATCCTTCTATACGGCCTGCCGCGACCTTGTGCGTCTGGCCGATGTGCTGGGCCACTCCAGCCTCGAGACCACCCGGCTCTACCTTGCCAGCTCCGGCGAGGAGCATCTGCGGCTGCTGGAGGGCCTGCGGCTGGTGTGCTGAGCCGGCTTTATGCAAATACATTCTGCCGCCATAATTTTGCCCCAAAAGCCAAAAAGGGCCTTTAAGGGGCGCAAAAAACCGCCCGGGGCATCCCCCGCGCGGCGGCATACGGCCCGGCGCGGCCGGCCGCGCGCAAAAGGCGGCGCCGGCACACCGGGCCCGGACAAAATCCATATTTTGTCCGCCCCTTTTCCGCCGCGCCGCCCGCACTGCGGCTTTTTGAGGGGGCATGCCGCCCCCAAAGGCCGGTTTGGGCCCAAAATGGCAGCAGAAAAGCAGACCCGGAAAAATTTTTGCTTTCCGGGCCTGTTTGCGATGCAAAAATGTTGCAAAAATACGCAGGCCTTGCTATAATAAGGGTGGCGCACAGGGTTTGGTGCGCCGCTGTATGGAACAAAATATGGATTTTGTCCGCAAACGTGCACAGAAAGGAGGAGCCAGGGGCGTTTGCGCGGCCGCCCGGCCAGCGGATGAGCAGGGGGCGGTTTTGGTAAACCGTGGGAAACCGCGGGACACAAAGCTAAGGGGGCTAAGGTGCAAAGCTGAAAAGCCGCACGATGCCAGCCCGGCCGCAAACAGCCGGCAAACCACCGGAAACGATGGGACGCAAAGCCATGGGGGCTACAGCCGGCGGGTGCAAACCCGCAAAAGGCCATGCCAGCCCGGCTGCTGATTGTGGGGGCAGCGCCGCCAAAGGCGGGCCGCGCCCAAGCAAACCGCGGGAAACCGCGGGACGCAAAGCTATGGGGGCTAATGAACGGCATTGGCGCACCACGCAACGCAAACAGGCCGGCCCCACAAAAGGGCCAGCGCCCAATGAAAAACGTGAATGCATAAAGCCCGTGCCGAGCGATGCCAGCCCGGCCGCCGGATACTTTGCATCCGAGACCCAAGCGTGCAAAGGAGGAAAACCTATGAAGAACACAAACAAACTGTCGTCCCGCATTGCGGCCATCTTTTTGGCCATGATGATGCTTGTTTCGCTCTTCCCGGTCTCGGCGTTTGCCGAAGGGGAACCTCCCCTTCCCGAAACGCCCTAGGAGCCGGCGCCCATTGTGGTGCAGGAGGACGAAGAGCAAACCGCGGAGGACAAAACCCAGCCGGGCGAACAACCCACGCTGGAACCCACCGGCGAACCGACCGCCGTGCCGGAGCCGGAGGAGACCCAGAAGCCGGAACCCGAGGAAACCAAGGAGCCGGAATCCGGGCAGACCCAGGAGCCGGAATCTGAACAAGCCCAGCAGCCGCAGCCCAAGCCGGCCCCGGCATACGCCACTCAGGCTGAGCTGGACGCCGCCTTTGAGGCGGTTGGCGTGGCCGACGAGCTGGAGGCCGTAACCGCCGCTGTCGAGGCGTACATTGCGGTGTACAACCGCCTTTCGCCCCAGGACCAGGCGGCCAACGCCGAGGCGCTGGCCTACGCGCAGAGCTATCTCGAAACCCTCCGGCAGGCCGCGGCCGCCGGGCAAACCGGCGAGGAGTTTACCGACCCGGAGATTGAGACGATGGCGGCCAAGTGGCATACCATAACATTGGTCCCCGCCAGCACAAATTCCTATTCCTCAAAAATCACCTCTGCCAAGGTAAAAGTGGGAGATAAAGTAGGCGGATATGAAGTTACCTCCGTCTCCGGCACGACCATCAAGGTCAAAGCCTGGGGCGACCTGTATGGAGATTTTTTCCTTCCCCGAGCCGCCGACCTTTGGAACGGTGCAGTAAAATCGGATTATGTTGTTTGGGCTGCCACAGGCAATCAACAAAAAACAGAGGGGGGCTCTGCGATGCTCCCCCAGAGCAATGCATCTGCGCATTACTACTTTAACACAGCTGGCAGTGTGGTCGGCGGTGATGGAACGGAAAGCTATGTCTGGAAGTTCACCCTAAACTACGATGCCAACGGTGGAACAGGCGCGCCTGCTGCTCAGACGTATGGAACAAACAACAAATATGAGAGTAGCCACGATTTCACGGTATCCTCTGTTGTACCTACCCGGTCTGGCTACACATTCCTGGGCTGGTCTACGACAAGGAGTGGCACAGTGAATTACAAGGCCGGCAATAGCTATCATATTGCCGGAAGTGGCTTTGCAGGCGGCAGCGTAACCAAGACCCTTTATGCCGTGTGGCAGAAGGATGCTGAAAAGGTTACCCTGACCTACATCGACCGTGGCGCCACATACAAAACCGAGACATACGATAAGGGCGCCACGGCTACCATTATCAGCTGCATCAACACCAACACAGGCTACAAGTTCGTGGGCTGGAGCGCAAACCCGAATGCAACCGAAGCCGACTGGGAGCCGGGCAACACCATGGCCCTCAGTTCCAGCGCTACCCTCTACGCCGTGTGGCAGAAAACGGGTCCGGTGGACGACGGCGCGGGCATCTCGGTAAGCAAAACCCGTGTGTCCATCAACGACGATGCCAGCAAAACCACGGCCGAGCCGGGGGACACGATCGAATGGGAGATCAAGGTTACAAACAACTCCAATGTGCCCAAAACCGTTACTCTCACCGAGCAGCTGGTGGGCGCATCCCTGAGCGCAACGCAGGTGACCATTGATCCGGGCAAATCGAAAACCGTAACCGCCACCTATACGGTGAAGAAAGATGATAAAGGCAAAACCATTACCAATAAGGTGGTGGCCAGCACCGGCACACCCGGCGAGGACAAAACCGCGCAAGACGGCGGCACCCCCGTTGCCCCTGTTATCGCCGACTACACGGTGCAGTGGTACGACACATACGGCAACCAAATCCAAACGGACGACACCCGAAACAGCACGGTGGGCACCACTGTAATGGTGAAAGAGGGCGACAAAACTGTTGCCGGCTACACCTTTGATGAAAAGAACCCCGGTAACCTTACCGAGGCCGTGCTTGCCGCGTCCGGCACCGTCCTCAAGCTTTACTTTATCAAGCAGGTCACCGTGACCTGGAGAGATGAGGATCAGACCGTGCTCCATGGGCCAATAACAGTGGATGGGGACAAGATCCCTGCTGCGAATGAGTATGGGAATCTGAGCGGCAACAAGAACCCCACCAAGGCCGAGGATTCGGACAACACCTACGAGTTTGCGAGGTGGGATAAAACTACCGATGGCGACGGCAACGTGACCTACACGGCCACCTACAAAGCCGTACCCAAAACGCCTGCTCCGACGGCCTCGCCGACCCCGGCGCCTACCCCGTCGACTTCGCCGGACCCGGCCGATCCGACTCCGACGCCGGACCCGGCTGACCCGACCCCGACGCCAGACCCGGCCGATCCGACCCCGACGCCGGCCCCGGCCGACCCCACACCCACCCCGGCCCCGGGCGGCACGACCGACCCCGCCGACCCGGATGACCCGGACGATCCGGCCCCGGCGCCCGCCCCCACGGCGGTGCCGGTAGCCCCGCCGCCGGTAATCCCGGCCCCCGCCGGTCCGGTGGTACCTGTAACACCGGCCGCCCCGGCGGCCGAAATGCCCGAGGAGGAGACCCCGTTGGCCGCCTCCGCCGCCCCCGCGCCCACTGCGACCCCCGCGCCGGCAGGCGTCGAGGACCTGGGCGATGACGAGGGCACCCCGCTCGCCGGCCCCGGCCGCGCAGCCTGGGCGCTGGTCAACCTGATCCTGACCGTTTTGACCGTGCTGGCCAGCATCCTTTTGCTGATCGGCTTTATGGGCAAAAAACAAAAGGAGCTCAGGGACGACAACGGCAACCTGGTTACCGACGCCGAGGGCAACCCCGTGTACGAGTGGACCAAAAAACGCCATGGCGGCGTGCGCACCTTCAGCCTTGTCCCCGCTATCGCGGCAGTGGTGGCCTTTATCCTCACCGAGGATATGCGGCTGCCCATGATCCTGGTGGATCGCTGGACCCCGCTGATGCTGCTCATCGCTTTGGTGCAGCTGGCTGTCTGCTTCTTTGCCCGCAAGTCGAAGGACGAGATGGACGAAGAGGACGGCACCCCCGGCGGCCCCGCGCCCGCCCGTGCATGACCCTTTTACAGCACATTTTCCCTCTCTAAGGCGGGCCCCCGGGGCGTCACTTCCCCGGGGGCCCGCGCCCTTTGATAAGCCGAACACACGCCGCCTTTGCGCGGCAGAAAAGGGAATTACCGCTATGAATATGCCCAAAAGCGCTTTAAGCCAAAGCAGCGCGCCGGCCGTTTTTGCGCCGGCGCATATAGCCGCGCCCGCCCCGCCGGCCGAGGGTGCGCTGGCGCTTACCCCGGCCCTGATCGAGGAGTTTCTGTGCGGCCTTTCGGGCCGCGGGCGGGCGGGGGATACGCTGGAGCTCTACCGCCGCAGCCTGCGCCGGCTGCACGCCGACCTTGGGGCCGACCAGCGCATCCGGCGCGGCACCCTGGACAGCTGGCAGGCGGGCATGCAGGCGCAGGGTCTTGCGCCGCGCACGGTCAACCTGCATATCGCGGCGGCCAACAGCCTGCTGGAATACTGCGGCCGGCGGGAGCTCAAGGCCAGCCGGCCGGTGCTGCCGGACGACACCGCCCAGCCCGAGCTGAGCCGGGCCGAGTACCTGCGGCTGCTCTCGGCGGCGCGGCAGCTGGGGCGGCAGCGGGCCTATCTGCTGGTCAAGGTGTTTGGGTCGGTGGGGCTGTCGGTGCAGGAGCTGCCGCTGCTCACGGCCGAGGCGGCGCGGCAGGGGGTTCTGTGGACGGGCGGGCAGCCGGTGCGGCTGCCAGGCTGCCTGCAAACCGAGCTGCAAAGCTATGCGGCGCAAACGGGGGTGTACGGCGGGCCGCTGTTTGTGTCGGGCTCGGGCGCGCCGCTCAGCCGGCGGCTGGTCACGGCGGCGGTGCACGGCCTTGCCGGGCCCGCCCGTGTCCCGCAGGAAAAATGCAACCCCCGCTGCCTCAAAAAGCTCTGCCAGGCCACCCAGGAGCGGGTGCGCGGCGACCTTGCCCGCCTTTTTGAGCAGGCCTACGACCAGGTGCTCGAGGCCGAGCAGCTCACGGTCGGCTGGGAGGGCTGAGCGCCCGCGGCCTCTTTTGGCTCATGGCTGGCCGGGAGGTCTGAGTCCGTTGCATCCTCTTCCGGCTCGCGGTCCCGGCCGGCAAGCCGGTCCAGCCATTCCAGGGCGGCAAACCGCAGCTCGTACCCGCCCTCTACCAGCGCCTGCTCCTCCCCGGTGGGGTAGCTGGCCCCCTCGGCGACCGGCAGGCAAAGGGCGGGATACAGCACGCAAAACCAGTTGCGCCCGGCATGCCGGCCCAGCTCCACCCGCAGCGCGTCGTATCGGCCGGGGGGCAGGGCGGCGCCCTCGTACCGGGCGGCGGCAAACCAGCTCTGGGTCAGGCGTACCCGCACCGGGGCGTCCTGCGCGCCCCCGGCCGCCCAAAAGGCCTGCTCGGCCGTGATCTGCAGCCGGGGCAGCGCGGCGCGGGCCAGGGCCAAAGCGGCGGATTTGCTTGGCGCGGCGCCAAAAATTTCGCCGGCCGCCGCCACCACCGCGTCCCGCACCCGCAGCTTGCGCAGCTGGTCCTCCGGCGTGTTGGAGCAGGCCCGCACGTGCAGCCGCAGGGTGTCCTGCCGCACCGCGCCGGCCAGCCGGGCAAAATTGGCAGCCCGCAGGCTCACCGCCGCCGCAAGGCAAAGCCCCAGCAGCACACTCAGCTCCAGCTGCGCGCGGCGGCTGCCCAAAATTTTTAAAAAGCATTGCTTCATTGCTCAATACCCCCTTTTTGCGGCGGTTTTACAAGAAAGCACCGCGCTTTCTTGTGAAACCGCCGCTTTGGCAGGAAAAATTTTCCATACAGGCAAAAGCTTTGCCCGCCCCGCCCGCGTTTATACCGCCGCGGGCGCAAAAAAGGGGCATGTCCAAACCGGGGAGAGAGATCCGGCGGCCGGGTGCGTGGGAGCAGTCTCTCAAGGCAACAGGACCCCTGCCCCGAAAGCCTTTCGAGACTCTCCCCCGCCCCCGGCCTTAGCATCCTGATACTCCTTGAAATGGACACTCCCCCAAAAAACCGGGGGCTGGCCTTTGGCCCCAAAATGTGGTATGCTGGAAAAAACAAAAAAGGGGGATCCTGTATGAACGAGTTTGCCTTTGGCGTGATCGAAAAACGCATCCAGCGCACGGTGGAAGCGCTGCAAAAAAACGCGATGGACGCCTTTTACGTAAAAACCGCGGCCGAGGTGGCCCCGCTGGCCGCCAGCCTGATGCCCAAGGGCTCGGTGGTGGCCTGCGGCGGCAGCGTTACCCTGGCCGAAACCGGCGTGATGCAGCTGCTCTCGGGCGGGGACTACCGCTTTTTGGACCGGGCCGGCCTTTCGGGCCAGGCGCTGCAAAAGGTCTTTCGGGACGCCTTTTCGGCCGATTGGTACTGCACCAGCAGCAACGCCATTACCGAGCAGGGCGAACTGTATAATGTGGACGGCAACGCCAACCGCATCGCTGCCCTGGCCTACGGCCCCACCAACGTGCTGGTGGTGGCGGGCTATAACAAGATCGTGCCCGACCTTGCCGCCGCCGAGGCCCGGGTGCGGGCCATTGCGGCTCCGGCCAACACCGCCCGGCTCTCCTGCAAAACCCCCTGCGCCGTTACCGGAAAGTGCGAGGACTGCCACAGCCCCGCCCGCATCTGCTGTTCCACCCTCATCTGCGGCCAGCAGCGCATCCCCGGCCGCATCAAGGTGGTTTTGGTGGGCGAGGAGCTGGGCTTTTAAGCCGCGCAGCGCGTCCCCGGCCGCAAAATGGGGCCCGCCGGCCCTTTTGCCCGCCGGCCGCAAGGCAGGGTCGCTCTCTGCAAAAACCACAACCAAAAAGGCACAAAAAATTCGGGGCGATGCTATGCATCGCCCCGAAACCAGCATACGGGCTTCCCGCCTTGGCCGTCTGCGGCAAATCAAAACCTACCTTTGTGGCAGGTGGGTGCCCTGCGCCCGGGTTCACGCTCCCTTCTTCCGTGCTCCCCTCAAAGGGGGCGGGAGGTCTGCGATCCGCCGGGAGACCACGGGCTCCCGGTATTTGATTAGTAGGATTAAATCATGCCGCAACAATTCGCACCAGGCAGGAAGCAGGGCCGGGTTTGGCCGGGTCATTGCTCGGGCAGGTCCTCGATCTCAAAAAATTCGCTCAGCCGCTCTTCAAAGACGCGCCCTACCTCGTACAGCTCCTCGTCGTCCTCGATCAGGTCGAGGTATTCGCCCTCCTCGTCCTCATGCACCTTCATCAGCACAAGGTCAAGGTCTTCCTCCAAAAGGGCCTTTTCGTCCTCCACATAGGGCACCAGCGCCATATAGTGGGCGCCCTTGTGGTCCACCGCGTCGATCACCTCAAAGCTGTGCTCGGCGCCCTCTTCGTCCTCCAGTACAATAATGTCGGCCTCGTACTCTTCTTCCTCGGGTACAGGGGGGGTGTTCTGGGCCATGGGCTGCTCCTTTCACGGGCGCGCCGCCGGCGGCCCGAACGCGTTTTTGTTACTTATAGTGTAGCTTTTTTTTGCGTGCGCGTCAAGCGCGAAAAGGGGCGGGGAGTGATCGAACCGGGGAGATGCCCGCCGGCCGGGGCGGGGGAGCAGTCTCTCAAGGCAACAGGACCCCTGCCCCGAAAGCCTTTCGAGA
>CAJTVI010000027.1 GCA_910579545.1 uncultured Oscillospiraceae bacterium
GGCAACAGGACCCCTGCCCCGAAAGCCTTTCGAGACTCTCCCCCGCCCCCGGCCTCAGCACCCTGAAACTCCTTGAAATGGACATTCCCAAGGGTCGGCGGCCAAAAAACTTTGCGGGGTTTTCTCTATTCTGTTCCGGTTTGTGCTATAATATCCCAAAAAGGCAAAAAGGGGGGTGCGGGGCTTTGCGCGTAAAACGGGGGCTGCTGGCGGCCTTGGCGCTGCTGGCGGCGGCGCTGCTGGCCGGCTGCGGCGGGGATGGCCCGGGCGGCCGCAAGGAAACAATCGAGCGGCCGGCGTATCAGGGCGGGGTGGCCCAGCTTTGCGCCCCGGCCGAGGGCGCGCCCATCGCCATCTTTGACACCAGCCTGGGCCAGATCCGCGCCCAGCTGTTTGCCCAGGACGCGCCTTTGGCGGTGCAGAACTTTACCTCCCTTGCCCAGGAGGGCTACTACGACGGGATCACCTTCCACCGAACGGTCTACGGCTTTGTGGTGCAGAGCGGGGATGCCGGGGGCGACGGCCTGGGCGGCCGCACCATCTGGGGCCGGCCCTACCCGGTGGAGTACAGCGGCCGGGTGCGGCACTATTCCGGTGCGCTCTGCGCCGCCTTCAGCCAGGACGACCCGGTCAGCGGCGGCAGCCAGTTTTACTTTGTGGCGGCCCTGCCCGGCGCGCTGGACGAGGGGCTGCGCGCCCAGATGGAGGGGGCCGGCTGGCCCGAGGACGCCCTCGAGGCCTACGCCCAGGTGGGCGGCCTGCCCTACCTCGACAATACCGACACGGTGTTTGGCCAGGTCTACCAGGGCATGGAGGTGGTGGACGCCATCGCCCGGGCCGAAACCGACGAAAACGGCCGCCCGCTGGAGGAGATCACCCTCAACAGCGTTACCATCGCCAGTTATTCGGCCGCGGACGCCGAACCCTCCAGTACGCCGGAGGAATAAGGGGAGCGCCCGAACCGGGGAGAGGCGTCTGCCGTCCGGGCGCGGGGGAGAGTCTCAAAAGGCTTTCGGGGCAGGGGTCCTGTTGCCTTGAGAGGCTGCTTCCAGGCGCCCGGCCCGGGCCGGCAGGGCCCTTGCGGCAAGCACCCCCAAAAATAACCGCCCAAAGCCCGCAAAGGGCCCCCGCGCCCATCCAACCACCGGCTGATCGCCGCATCCCTCCCCGCAAAGGGCTGCATAAGAGGAAGAATATGAAAAAACTTGTTCAGGGGCTGCTTACCCGCACCTTTTTTGTGGCGGTGCTGGTGCTCTTGCAGGTCGGCCTCATCGTGGGGCTGGTGGTCTGGCTGGGGGCCCGCTCCAGCTGGGTGTACCTGGCCCTGATCATCGTCAGCGTGCTCATCGTGCTGGCCATGCTCGACCGGGACGACATCAACCCCAGCTACCGCCTGATGTGGATCGCCATCATTGTGTTCCTGCCCCCCACCGGCACCCTGTTTTACCTGTTCTGGGGGCAGCGCAGCGTCAACTGCGCCGCCGCCCGGCGCTATAAGGCCTCGGCGGCCCGCGGGGCCGAAGCCCTCGGGCAGGACCCGGCGCTGCTCCGGGCGCTGGGGGTGCGGCAGGGCAAGTTAGTGCGCTGCGCCTCCTACCTTTCCCGCCACGCCGCGGCGCCCCTTTATGCCGATACCCTCTGCGAATACTACCCCCTGGGCGAGGCCTTCCTGCCCCCGCTGCTGGAGGAGCTGGGCCGGGCCAAACGCTTTATTTTTATGGAGTATTTTATCATCGAGGGCGGCTATATGTGGGACGCCATCCTCGAACTGCTCAAGGCAAAGGCCGCGGCCGGGCTGGACGTGCGGGTGCTCTACGACGCCTTTGGCAGCATGTTTACCCTGCCGGAGGACTACGCAAACACCCTGCGGGCCGCCGGCATCAAGTGCGTGGCCTTTTCGCCGGTGCGCCTGTCCCGCCATGTGGGGGACTATGTGATGCTCAACCACCGCGACCACCGCAAGATCACGGTGATCGACGGCAACGTGGCCTTTACCGGCGGGCTCAACCTGGCCGACGAATACATCAACCGCAAAAAGCGGTTCGGCGTCTGGAAGGACACCGGCCTGATGCTGCGGGGCAGCGGGGTGTATTCCATGACGGTGGGCTTTTTGGCCATGTGGGACTACCTCACCGGCAGCGAGAGCGATTTTGCCGCCTGCGCCCCCACCCTGCGCTATGCCAGCGACGGCTTTGTGCAGCCCTATTTCGACTCCCCGCTGGACACCGAGCGGGTGGCCGAAAACGTCTACCTCAACGTATTGCAGCAGGCGCAGCGGTATGTGTATATCGTGACCCCCTATTTAATTGTGGACAACGAGATGCTCACCGCCCTGCGCCTGGCCGCCCGCGGCGGGGTGGACGTGCGGCTGATCACCCCCGGCGTGCCGGACAAATGGTACGCCTACTGGGTCACCCAGAGCTATTACAAAACCCTGCTCGAGGCCGGGGTGCGGATCTTCCAGTACACGCCGGGGTTTATCCACGCCAAGATGTATGTTTCGGACGATGAGGTGGCGGTGGTGGGCAGCGCCAATATGGACTACCGCAGCCTTTATTTGCATTTTGAAAACTGCTGCGCCTTTTACGGCGGGCATATGGTGGGGGACGTCAAGGCCGACCTGCTGGCCGCCATGGAAGCCGGCCGGGAGGTAAGCCTGGCGGACGTGGCCCACACCCCGCTGCCAAAGCAGCTGGTGCAGAGCTTTTTGCGCATCTTTTCGCCCCTGATGTAGCCCCGGCCCGCAAAGCCCTGGCCGCGGGGGGCGCGGCCCTTTTTAAAGGGCGGCCCCCGCCAAAACGCCGGGGCAAAACGGCACCCCCTCAAGGCGGCCCAAAACCAAATACGAAGGGAGCAAGGCCCTATGAAGATCCTGGCGGTGGATTACGGCGACGCCCGCACCGGGCTGGCGGTGTGCGACGCCACCGAGCTTTTGGCAAGCCCGGTGGGCCAGCTGGAAGAAAAAAACATGGCAAAGGCGGCCCAAAAAATCCTGGAGGCCTGCCGGCGGCATGGGGCCGAACGGATCGTGCTGGGCCTGCCCCGCAATATGGACGGCACCGAGGGCGCGCGGGCCCAAAAGACCCGGGCGCTGGCGGCGCTGCTGGCCGAGGGCGGGGTGCCGGTGCGCCTGTGGGACGAGCGCCGCACCACCGTAAGCGCCGCGGCCCTGCTTGCCCAAAACGGCAGCTTTGGCAAAAAGCGCAAGGCAAAATTGGACGCGGTGAGCGCGGCGGTGATCTTAGAGGGCTACCTCGCCTTTCGCAAAAACCACCCGGACGAGGAATGACCGCCCTGGCGCGAAACCGCCTCAGGCAGCAATAACAGCGGCGGCCCAAAACCGGCAAAAACCGGCAAAAAGCGGTATTTGGCCGCTTTTTTTGCTTTTGCGGCCCATTTTTAGGCAATAGGGTGGCATATCCGCGCTTTTTTTGCTATACTGGTACCATCTGCGAAAAGCATCGGCCCGCCCCGCGCGGGCCGCAGAGGGGGAAGGGTGCCCATGCGCCTGCGCTGGCCGTCCAGGCGGCAGCTCAAAGAGTGGTTTTCGGTCTCGCTGCGGGATACCCTGGTGCTGCTGGCCATCATGCTGGCGGCGGCGGGCTTCTGCGCGCTCAGCCGCCAGGTGTTCGACAGCAGCGACAGCTGGGCCTCGATGGTGTTTGTGCTGGCGGTGCTGTTTACCGCCATCAACACCTCGGGCTACCTGTATGGGATGCTGGCGGCCCTGATCGGGGTCGTTGGGGTCAACTACGTGTTTACCTACCCCTACTTTGCCCTCAACTTTACCATGCAGGGCTACGCCTTTACCTTTGCGGGCATGCTGGCGGTCTCGATCGCCACCAGCGTGCTCACCACCCGGCTCAAGCGGCAGGAGTACCTGCGGGCCGAGACCGAAAAGGAAAAGATGCGCGCCAACCTTCTGCGGGCGGTCAGCCACGATCTGCGCACCCCGCTTACCAACATCGCGGGGGCCAGCGGGGTGCTGCTGGAGGGGGGCGCGCAGCTGAGCGCCGAGCAGCAGCGGGAGCTGCTGCGGGGGGTCAACCAGGACGCCCAGTGGCTGATCCGTGTGGTGGAAAACCTGCTCTCGATCACCCGCATCGGGGCAAAGGAGGCGGCCGGCCTGCACAAGGAGCCGCAACCCGCCGAGGAGATCATCAGCGAGGCGGTGCAGAAGTTCCGCAAAAACTTTGCCGGCATGCCGGTGCAGGTGGAGGTGCCCCAGCTGCTTTTGATGGTGCCCATGGACGCGCTGCTGATCGAGCAGGTGCTGATCAACCTGATGGAAAACGCCGTTTACCACGCCAAAAACGCCACCTATATCCAGATCCAGGCCCTGCGCGAGGGGCAAAGGGCCGTGTTTTATGTGCGGGACAACGGCGAGGGCATCCCGGCCGAGCTGCTGCCAAGGCTGTTTTCGGGCGGGCTGCCGGCCGAAAAGCGCGCCACCTCAGACGGGCGGCGCAACATGGGCATCGGCCTGTCGGTCTGCTTTACGATCGTGCAGGCGCACGGCGGCACCATGACCGCCCGCAACCTGCCCGCGGGCGGCGCGGAGTTTGCCTTCAGCCTGCCGCTGGAAGAAAAGGAGGAGCCGGATGGAAGTGAGGGATAAGGTGCTTGTGGTGGAGGATGACGCGGGCATCTGCAACGTGATGGTGGCGGTGCTGTCCACCAACCGGTACGAGGTGCTTACCGCCGCCAATGGCCGCCAGGCCGACACCCTCATCCGCTCCCACTGCCCGGACCTTGTGCTGCTGGACCTGGGCCTGCCCGACCTGGATGGGCTGGAACTGATCCGGCGGGTGCGCAGCTGGTCCGGCATGCCGATCGTGGTGGTGAGCGCCCGCTCCCAGGAGGCGGACAAGGTCGCCGCGCTGGACGCCGGCGCGGACGATTACATTGTAAAGCCCTTTGGGGCCGAGGAGCTTTTGGCCCGCATCCGCACCGCGTTGCGCCATGCGCGCAGCGCCGGCGTTTCGGCCGAGATCGCCCGCACCGGCCGGCTGCAGGTGGGCGGGCTGGAGATCGATTACGACAAGCGCCAGGTGGCGGTGGACGGCCAGCCGGTGCACCTGACCCCCAACGAGTATAAAATTTTGGCGCTGCTGGGCAAAAACACCGGCCGGGTGCTCACCTACGACGCCATCATCCGGGAGCTTTGGGGCCCCGGCACCCAGAGCGACAACCAGATCCTGCGGGTGAACATGGCCAACATCCGCCGCAAGATCGAGCAAAACCCCGCCGAGCCGCGGTATGTGTTTACCGAGGCGGGGGTGGGCTACCGCATGGCGGAGGAAAAATAGCGCGGGGCGGCGCGCTGCCGCCGCTAAAATGGGAGCAGCCATTTTGAGGGGTTTTGGCCAGCCAGGGCAGATGGCGGGGGAGAGCTTCGAGAGGGTATGGGGGCAGGGGCCCCGCGAGCCTTGAGAGGCTGCTCCCCCGGCACCGGCCGGCGATACCATTCCCATGTTGGACGCTCCGGTTGAAACCGCCGCAGGATACCAACTGAAAAGAGGATGTAAGCTATGAAGATCATCATTGCGGGCGACGGCAAGGTGGGCCTTGCGCTGACCCGCCAACTCTCGATGGAGGGGCACGAGATCACCGCCATCGACTCCAACCAGCAGGTGCTCGAGAGCAAGCTGCAGCAGTACGACGTGATGTCCATCCGGGGCAACTGCGCCACCATGGCCACCCTGCGCGAGGCCGATGTGGAGGAGGCCGAGCTGCTGATCGCCGCCACCAGCGCGGACGAGATCAACCTCTTGTGCTGCCTTACCGCCCGCAAGATGAACCCCAACCTGCACACCATTGCCCGGGTACGCAGCCCGGAATACCTTGAGCAGATGATCCGCATGCGGGAGGAGTATGGCCTTTCGCTTACCGTAAACCCCGAACTGGCAAGCGCGCAGGAGGCCTACCGCCTTTTGCAGTTCCCCGGCTTTTTAAAGCGCGAGACCTTTGCCAAGGGCCGGGTGGAGATCGTGGAGCTGCGGGTGCAGGCCGGCGGCATCCTGGAAAACCAGCCCCTCTCCAAGCTGCCCGGGGTGCTGGGGTGCAAGGTGCTGGTCTGCACCGTTTTGCGGGGCGGGCAGGTGATCATCCCCAGCGGCGGCGACGTGCTGCAAAAGGACGACCATATCTATGTGACCGCCCCCACCGAGGTGCTGGCCAACCTGCTGAAAAAGCTGGGCATCGCCCCCAAAAAGACCCGGCACGCCACCCTTGTGGGGGGCGGGCGGCTGAGCTTTTACCTGGCCCAGCGGCTTTTGAACGCCGGGGTGCAGGTAAAGATCATCGAGCAGGACCCCGCCCGCTGCCGGGTGCTGGCCCAAAACCTGCCCAAGGCGGCCATCGTGCAGGCGGACGGCTCCTCCCAGGAGGTGCTGGACAGCGAGGGCATCGCCTTTACCGACGCGCTGGTCACCCTGACCGGGCTGGACGAGCTCAACGTGATCACCTCGATGTACGCCACCACCTGCAACGTGCCCCAGATCGTGACCAAGGTCAACCGGATGGAGAGCACCGGCCTTTTGGAAAACCTGGACGTGGGCAGCGTGATCAGCCCCAAGGAGCTGTGCTGCGCCAACATCGCCCAGTATGTGCGGGCCATGCAGAACCAGACCGGCGCGGCCATCACCCTGCACCGCATCGCGGGCGGGCAGGTGGAGGCGCTGGAGTTCCGGGTGGACAAGGACACCCGGTTCATCGGCCAGCCCCTCAAGGACATCAGCCTCAAAAGCAGCCTGCTGATCGCCTGCATCACCCGGGTGGGCCGCACCATCATCCCGGACGGCTCCTCCCACTTAGAGCCCGGGGACACGGTGATCGTGGTCAACGGCCGGTCCTCGCCAATTTTGCAGCTTAACGATATCTTTGCGTAAGGGGGCGGGCTTGCAACCGTGAATGTTAAGATCGTAGGCCGCATCATCGGCGCGCTGCTGCTGCTGGAAGCGGCGTTTATGGTCCCGCCGGCGCTGCTGTGCCTGTACGACGGAGATACAAACGCCGCCGTCTGCTTTGCGGCGGCCGTTGTGGTGGGCTGCCTTTTTGGCGGGCTGCTGCTGCTCTGGGCCCGGCAGGGCCAGACCCTCTTTTATGCCCAGGAGGGGTTTGTGGCCACCGGCCTTTCCTGGATCGTGATGAGCCTTGTGGGGGCGCTGCCCTTCTGGTTCAGCCGGGCCATCCCCAGCTTTGTAGACGCTCTGTTTGAGATCGTTTCGGGCTTTACCACCACCGGCGCGTCGATCTTGTCCAACGTGGAGGCGCTGCCCCGGGGGCTTTTGCTCTGGCGCAGCTTCAGCCACTGGCTGGGCGGCATGGGCATGCTGGTGTTTTTGCTGGCGGTGGTGCCCATTGCCCGGCGGGGCACCGGGGCCAACATCCACCTGATGCGGGCCGAAAGCCCCGGCCCCAGCGTGGGCAAGCTGACCCCCAAGCTGCAGGGCACCGCTCTGATCCTTTACAGCATGTACATGCTGCTGACCGTGCTGGACGTGGTGTTTTTGCTGCTGGGCGGCATGCCCCTGTTCGACGCGCTCTGCACCGCCTTTGGCACCGCCGGCACCGGCGGCTTTGGCATTAAAAACGACAGCATCGCCGGCTACAGCCCCTACCTGCAAACGGTGACCACCGTGTTCATGCTGCTGTTCGGGGTCAACTTCAGCCTGTACTTTTTGCTGCTGCTGCGCCGGTTCAAGGGCTTTTTCCTGGACGAGGAGCTGCGGCTTTACCTCGGGGTCACCTTTGGGGCCATCGCCCTGATCACCTTTGATATCCGGGGCCTTTTTGCCAGCATTGGCGAGGCCTTGCACCACGCGGCCTTCCAGGTGGCCAGCGTCATTACCACCACCGGCTTTTCCACCCTGGATTTTGACCAGTGGCCGGATCTTTCCAAGGGCATCCTGCTGGTTTTGATGTGCCTGGGGGCCTGCGCGGGCAGCACCGGCGGCGGGCTCAAGATGGCGCGGGTGCTGCTGCTGCTCAAGGGCTTCCGGCGCAACCTGCGCCAGACCCTCAACCCCCGGCGGGTGCAGCTGATGCGGGTGAACGGCCAGACCATCGGCGAGGACGTGCTGGACAATACCAACGCCTACCTGGTGGCCTACTGCGCGCTGGTGGTGGGCAGCTTTTTGCTGGTCTCGTTTGACGGGTTTTCCATCCTTACCAACCTCTCGGCGGTGATCGCCTGCTTCAACAACATCGGCCCCGGCTTTGACGCGGTGGGCGCGGCCCAGAACTACGGCCTTTACAGCGATTTTTCCAAGCTGGTGCTCACCCTGGACATGCTTTTGGGCCGGCTGGAGATCTACCCCATCCTGGCGCTGTTCAGCCGCCACACCTGGAACCGCAAGCTGTAAGGGCCGGCCCAAACGCCGGGCCCGGCGGCTTAAGGGCCCGCGGCTCAGGCAAACCCCTTTTGCCCGGCGCGGCAACAGTACCAAACAAACAGGAGGGCCGCCATGCTTTTGACCGGGCCGTACCCCCGCGAGGGCAGCCGCGACTATGCGCTGCGCATGATCACCCAAAACATTGTTTCGCTGGCCCTTGTGCCCGGCAGCCGGGTGAGCGAGGCCGAACTGGCCGAGCAGATGGGCCTTTCCCGCACGCCGGTGCGGGAGGCGCTGCACGAGCTGGACAAGAGCGGCATCGTAAAGGTCTCGCCCCAGCGGGGCACCGAGGTGTCCTACATCGACTACGCGGTGCTGGACGAGATCATGTTTTTGCGCAGTTCGCTGGAATGCTCGGTGCTGCGCGTTTTGTGTGCCCTGCCGGGGCCGCTGCCGCTGGAGGAACTGGAGGATAACCTCTTGCTGGAGCAGCGGGCCGCCGCCCGGGATGACCGGGAGGCTTTGATGCAGCTGGACAACGAGTTCCACCGGCTGCTGTTCTGCCTTGCGGGCAAGCGCCGGGTGTACGAACTGATGGCCGGCAGCATGGCCCTTTTGGACCGGGAGCGCACCCTCTCGCTCTCGCTGATGCGGCAGTACGATTTTGTGGCCGACCACGCCGCCCTGCTAAAGGCGCTGCGCGCGCAGAACGCCGATGAGGCGCTCGAGGTCATGCAGTTCCATCTGAGCCGATACCAGGCGGACAAGCCCATGCTGCTGGGGGCCTGCCCCCAGTATTTTGCCCCGGGGGACGCCGCCCGGTAGGCAGGGCAATGCCGCGCTGTTTGGGGCCGCGCCCCGGCCGCCCGGCGTGGCGCCGCGCTGTTTGGGGCCGTTCCCCGGCCGCCCGGCATGGCGCCGCGCCGGGCGGTTTGCCCGCGCCGCGCCCTTTTGCCCGGCGCGGATCCGAGTTGCGTTTTGGGAGAGCCGCCATGCTTTTTTGCAGCCTTACATTTTTATGGGTGTTTTTGCCGGCGGTGCTGCTGGCCAGCCGCCTTTTGCCCCGTGCCTGGCAAAACGCGCTGCTGCTGGCCGCCAGCCTGTTTTTTTATGCCTGGGGCGGGCCCAAATACCTGCTTTTGATGCTGGCCTCCATCACCCTCAACTGGGCGGGGGGCTTTGCCATTGCGGCGTTCCCCCCCGGCAGCCATCCCCGCCGGATGGCCCTTGCCGCGTTTTTGGCGGCCAACCTCGGGCTGCTGGGCTGGTTTAAATACTACGGCTTTTTTGCCGGCATCCTGCGCCGGCTGCCCGGCCTTGGGGGCATCCCGGCGCTGGACATCGCCCTGCCCATCGGCATCAGCTTTTACACCTTCCAGGCCATGAGTTATCTCATCGACCTGTACCGCGGCCGCATCGCCCTGCAAAAAAACTGGTTTTTGCTGGCCCTTTACATCAGCTTTTTCCCCCAGCTGATCGCCGGGCCCATCGTGCAGTACGCCCGGGTGGAGCGGCAGCTGGCCGGGCGGGAGGTCACGGCCCAAAACGCGGCCTTTGGCGTCAAGCGGTTTTGCTGGGGCCTTGCCAAAAAGGTGATCTTGGCCAACGCCTTTGCCGCCCGGGCGGACGAAATCTACGCCCTTGACCCCGCCGCGGCCTCCACCGCCCTTGCCTGGCTGGGGGCGCTTTACTACACCCTGCAGATCTACTACGATTTTTCCGGCTATTCGGACATGGCCATCGGCCTGGGGGAGCTGTTCGGCTTCCATTTCCCCGAAAATTTCAACTACCCGTATCTGGCCGCCAGCGTCACCGAGTTCTGGCGGCGCTGGCACATGACCCTCTCGGGCTGGTTCCGGGAGTACCTTTACATCCCGCTGGGGGGCAGCCGCCGCGGCACGGCGCGCACCCTGGCAAACCTGCTTTTGGTCTTTCTGGTCACCGGGCTGTGGCACGGGGCCAGCTGGCAGTTTGTGGCCTGGGGGGCCTGGTACGGCCTTTTGCTGGCGGCCGAGCGGCTGTTTTTGCTCAAAGGGCTGCGGCGGCTGCCGGCGGCGCTGGGCCGGCTGTACACCCTGTTTTGGGTGATGGGGGGCTGGGTGCTCTTCCGCGCGCCGGGGCTGCGGGCCGCCGCGGGCTGGCTGCGGGCCATGCTGCTGCCCGCCGCGGGCAGCGGGGCCTGGCCGGCGCTGCGGTATCTGGATGGGCGCATGGCGCTGCTTTTGGCGGCGGGGCTTTTGCTTTGCGGCCCGCTGCAGGCGGCGCTGCCCCGGCTCAAAACCGCCCTGTATACCCGCGAAGCCCCCGGCCCCGCCCAGACCGCGGCGCTGCTGGCGGCCCTTGCTTGGTGCTTGGTGCTGCTGGTCTGCGGCACCTATAACCCATTTATCTATTTCCGGTTTTAGGGGCTTTTTTTAAAAGATATCGATCCGCAAAGCCCCCGGAACGGCCAAAGCCGGAGAGTTTACTCCCCAAAAAAAGTTAAAGGCCGGAACTTGAGGGCCAAAGTGTGAGAACCCCAGCGCCCAAAATCCCGAAAGCCTAAAATCCCGAAAGGAGCTGCGGCCCATGCCCGCGACCCTGCAAAAAGAACGGCCCGCGCGCGCCGCGCGGGCCGGCCGGCGCTGCCGCGCGGCGCTGCTGGGCGGCTTTGCGGCGCTGCTGTTTTTGCCCGGGCCGCTCTGGCTGGCTTTGCGCGGCGGGCTGGACACCTCCAACCACGAAAACCGCGCCCTCGCGCCCTTCCCGGCCGGTCAGAGCGCCCCCGGCCTGCAGGCGTGGCCGGCCGCCTTTGACGCCTGGCTGGGCGACCACGCCCCCTTCCGCAACCAGTGCATGACCCTCAACGCCCGGGCCAACTGGGCGCTGGGTTCGCTCGACTCCTCGGACGTGCTGCTGGGCAAAGAGCGCTGGCTTTTTTTGCGGGACGTCTCGGATTCCTCCAGCCTGCTGGACTACCAGGGCCTTACCGCCTATACCCCCGAAGAACTTGCGGCCTGCCGTACGGCCCTCACCGCCCTGCAAACGGCCCTTGCGCGGCGTGGCTGCCGCCTTGCGGTGGTGCTGGCCCCCGCCAAGGAGGGGGTTTACAGCCAGTACATGCCGGATACCATCCCGGCGGTGTCCCGCCCCACCAGGGTGCAGGCTTTGGCGGCCTGGCTGCAGGCCGAGACCGACCTTGCTCTGCTCTGGCCCCAGCAGGCGCTGCGGGAGGCGGCGAAAACCCAGCAGGTCTATTACCGGTACGACACCCACTGGAACGAGGCCGGGGCTTATCTTGCGGCATCCGGGCTTTTGGAGCTGCTGGGCCGGCCGGCCCTGCCCTTTGAGCAGGCGGAGTTTGTGCCGGATGCCGCGGCCGTCGCCCCGGCCGACCTTGCCAACGTGAGCGGGGCCTGGGCCCTTTGTACCGACGATGTGTATTACACGGCCGACCTGCCCCGCGGCAGCTGCACCCTCACTGAAAGCGGCGGCAATATCACCCGCTGGCAGGGCGGGGGAGAGGGCGGCCTTGTGCTGATCCGGGACAGCTTTGGCGAGGCGCTGGCCCCCTTTTTAACGGCCCAGTTTGAGAGCGGCCTTGCCTTGCACGGCAGCGCCCTTGCGCCCGAGGAGCTGCTGGCCCAGCTGGACGCCCTGCCCGCCTTCCCCGATGTGGTGGTGCTGGAGGTGGCCGAGCGCTTTGCGGATAACCTTGCCCGCGAGGCCGCGCTGCTGCTGCCCTGGGCCGCGGGGGCGTAAGCCGGTTTTTGGGGCGGATGGCCCCTGCAAACAGGATGGAAAGGGGGGATCGCCGCATGGAACAGGGCCTGCTCCGCCAAAAAACGGCCCCGGCCGGCCTTGCCCTGCCCCGCCCTGGCTGGGAGGCGCTTTTGCTGGCGCCGGGGCTTGCGGTCTGGGCCGGGGCGGTGCTTTTGGCCGGCGGCAGCCTGTGGCAGATGGGCTGTTTTTTGGCGGCCTTTGCCGTATGCCTGATGGGCACCGGCAGCTTTGTGGTGCGGCGGCTGGCCCCGCAGCTGCCCCCGGTATGGCAGGGGGACGGCGCGGCCGCGGCCTTTTTGGCCGGCTGCGCGGCGGTGTTTTGCAGCCACAGCCTGGTTTGGGCGCTGGGCCGGCTGCTGCCGGCGCTGCAGGGGCTGTTCTGGCTGCCCCTGCTGCCCTGCTGGCTGCTGGGCGGCCGGGAGCTGGTGTTTTTGCTGCGGCAGCAGCCCAAAGGCCCGGCCCCGGCCGGGGAGGAGCGCACCCTCCGGCTGGCGGCCTGCGGGCTTGTTACCCTGTGCCTGGGGCTTTTTGCCCTTTACGGCGTGCTGCCCTTTGCCGCGCCGGACCGGCTCAAGGCCTGGGTCTACAACCAGGATATGCTCTGGAGCATCGGCAACGCGGCCTCGGCCCGCTTTGGGCTGCCCTTTGGAGACCTGCGGGCCGCCGGCCTGCCCCTCAACTACCATTTTTTAAACGACGCGGCGGCGGGCATCCTTGCCCGGGGGGTCGGGGTAAGCGCCTGGCACGGGCTGTGCTTTTACTGGAACGCCGCCGTGCTGGCGCTGGGCGTTTTTGCCTTTGTGCGGCTGGGCGCGCGGCTGGGCGCCGGCCCGCTGCTGGCGGGCGCCGCCGGCTGGCTGGTCTGGCTGGGCAGCACCCAGGGCAATGTTCTGCCGGCAAACCTGTTTTCCAACGCAAACGCCCAAAGCACAGCCCTTTTGGCCCTGTGCGGGCTGCTTGCGGTGTTTGGCGGCAGCGGCGCCGCCCGCGGGGCACGGCAGCTGGCCGGCTGCGCGGCCCTTGGCTTTGTGGTGTTTGGGGCGGGCTGCATGATCAAAAGCCCGGTGGGCCTGCTGGCCCTGTTGGGCTGCTGGGCCGCGGTGGCGGTGGGCGGCTGCACCCGGCAGCTGCGGGCCGGGTGCGCGGCGGTGGCGGCGGGCGGCACGGCGGCCTTTGGGCTGGTGTACCTGCTGGTGCTCGGCCGGGCCACCAACAATCTGGTGTTTACCTCGCTGGCCAGCCTGCGGCAGCTGCCTGCGGCCTTTGGGCAGTATCTCTCGCCGCTGCTGGCGGCGGCCTGCCTGCTGGGGCTCTGCCGCAGCCTTGCCGGCCTGCGGCGGCTGGATATGCTGCGCCTGGCCGTTAACGCCATTGCGGCGGGCGGGATGCTGGCCTATGTGCTCTACCAGCACTACTCCTTTTCGCAGGTTTATTTTGCCCTCACGGCGGTGCCCTGCGCCGCCCTCAGCGCCCTGCCGCAAAAAAGGGAAAACGCCCTGCCCCAAAGCTGGCGGCGGCCCGCGGCGCTGCTGGGGGCGGCGGCCCTCTGCGCCTGCCTGGGCCGGCAGCTGTATCTGGAACAGGGGGCCCTGCGCACCGGCGTGCAGGCGGCTTTGCGCTGTGCCGGCCTGCGGGAGAGCCAGGCCACCGAGCTGACCATCACCCCGCAGGACTGGGCGGCCGCCGCCTGGCTGCGGGCCAACACCCCGGAAAACGCGGTCTTCCTCTCCAACCGCAACAACCGGCAGTTTGACGCGGCGGACGGGGTCTTTCACTTTTACTCCGCCGCCAGCGAGCGCCGCTGCTATATAGAGAGCTACCGCTATGCCATGGACTACGACCACGCCTACCACGAGATCCGCCGCCGGCTCGAGCAGGTGAGCGACCCGATCTACACCGCCCTGCCCGAGGCCGAGGCCTTTGCGCTGGCCCGGGCCGAGGGAGTGGGGTACATCCTGGTGAGCAGCCTGTCGCCCCAGGTGCCGGATTGGGACGCGCCGCCGGTTTACCAAAACGACCTGGTGCGCATTTACGAGGTGGGCGGCGGGCAGCGGCAGGACGCGCCCGGGGAGCCTGTCCCCGCACAGGGGGAGCGCCCCTGAGGAGGACGGCCCGGCAGAGCGGGCGGTTTGCGGAACCCCCGCTAAAAGGCCCCGGCCCTGCTGGACGAGGGGCCGCTCCGGGCCTGCTGGGCAAGGGGCCGCCCCGGGCCTGCTGGGCAAGAGGCCGCCCCGGGCCTTAAGGGGCCTGTCTTGGCCCTTGAGGGGCCGACCGCCCCTCCGCCCCTGCCCGGCGAAAGGCCCCCCGGTTTGGCCCCGCCCTGTACAGGAAGCCCCTTGACATCCAAAGCGGAAACCGGTATACTGTATGCGGGCCTGTTAAAACGTATTAATATTTTATTTACAGGCAGGCCCCTGGAACTCAAAAAGGAGGCGATCCGGATGAAAAAGATCAAAATCGAAACCGACCGCGCGGCGGCGCCCGGCGGGTGGTATTCCCAGGCGTTCCGTGCAGGGGATTTGGTGTTTACCGCCGGCGTTACCGGCACCGACCCGCAGACGGGGCGTCTTGTGGGCCCTGGGGATATTGTAGCGCAGACCCACCAGATCATGAAAAACCTTTCCGCCATCCTTGAGCAGGCGGGCTCGGACCTGGAGCATGTGATCAAGACCCTGGTATTTGTGGCGGATATTGACCAGTTTGCCCTTTTTAATGAAACCTATAAGGCCTACTTCCCCAAGGATCCCCCGGCCCGCAGCACCATGCAGGTTGGCAAGTTCAACGGTGGGATGGCGATCGAGATCGAGGCGGTTGCGGTGGTTAAGGACCAGGCGGCCGCGCGCCAGGTTTGAAAGGCGGCCTTTGCGGCCGGGCTGGAAACGCGGCGGCGCGCGGCGCGCCGCCTTAAAAAGCGGGCCCCTGGACGGCCTGCGCAGGGTAAGGGCATCCGCCTGCAAGGGCGCTGCCGGCCATAGGAAAGGGGCCCGGACCGCACGGATCGGGCCCTCTTTTTGCGCCCTGTGCCGGGGCGGGGCGCCGCCCGCCGCCTTTTAGTAAAAATGACAAATATTCTTGTGCAGTATTTCAATTCCGCGCCGCGGGAATTGACAACAGAAGGGGAATAAACTATAATTAAAACGTATTAATTATAATATTAATCACGAACGACGTGATGAAAACCCGAACAAGAAAAGAAAGGTGATGGAGATGAACCAGACGATCCGGATCGATCCGCAGCGGCTGTGGACCAGGCTGAACACCATTGGAGGGATCGGCGCAGACCCCAAGGGAGGGGTGAGCCGGTTTGCATGGGAGCCGGCCTACAAGGAGGCCATGGAGCTTTTGCGCCGCTGGAGCGAAGAAGAAGGGCTTGCGTACCGGGTGGACACGGTGGGCAACCAGTTTGTGCGGCTGGAGGGGCAGGAACCCGGTGCGCCCGCCGTGCTCAGCGGTTCGCATTTTGACACGGTGCCGCAGGGCGGCTATTTTGACGGCATGGCCGGGGTGATGGGGGCGCTGGAGGCGCTTTCGGCCATCAAGCGGTCCGGCCTTGTGCCCCGGCGGCCGCTGGAACTGGTGGCGTTTATCAACGAGGAGGCAAGCCAGTTTTTGGGCGGCACCTTTGGCAGCAAGGCAATGTGCGGCATGCTGCCAAAGGACTATGCCTACCAGCTGCGCCACCGGCAGACCGGGCAGCTGCTGAGCGACGCCATGCGGGAGTTTGGCATGGGCCTTGACCCGGACGACCTTGAGGGCAGCGTGATCGACCCTGCCCGGTATTATGCCTTTGTGGAACTGCACATTGAGCAGGGGCGCTATCTGCTGGAAAAGGGGCTGCCGATCTCGGTGGTCAGCTCGGTTGCCGGCATCAAGCAGTTTTACATTACCCTGCGCGGCGTTGCCGCCCACGCGGGCGGCATGGCCATGAAGGACCGGCACGACGCCATGGCGGCCGCGGCCGCGGTGGCTGCGGAGGTGGAGCGGCTGGCGCTGGCCACCAGCCCGGATACCCGCGGCACGGTGGGGTATATTGAGGCGCATCCCGGCGAACACAACATTATTGCCGACCGGTGCGTGGTGCCGGTGGATTTCCGGGAGGCCGACGATGGGAACTGGGCCCGGCTGTACACCGACCTGATGGCCTTTACCCAGGCCCAGTGCGAGCGGCGCGGGCTGGAATGGTCGGTGCACACCACCTGCGATCTTGCCCCCGCCCACTGCGCGCCCGAACTGATGGCCCTGATGGACGACTCGGCCGGCCGCTGGGGCATCCCGCACGATCATATGGTCAGCTTCCCGGCCCACGATTCCATGAACCTCTCCCGCATCATGCCCATGGGGATGATCTTTTTGCGCAGCGCAAACGGCGGGGTAAGCCACTGCCCGGAAGAGTTTACCATGAAAGACGACCTCGCGGCCGGCACGCAGGTGCTCACCGACACCCTGTACCGGGCGGCCTGCGACGACCTGTTTGGAGAAGGAGGGGGCTCTGTGTGAAAAAGAACCTGGACCTTTTGTTTGCGCACGCCACCCTCATTACCATGCAGGGGGAGGGCACCGGCATTCTGGAGGACGGCGCGCTGGGCGTTTGCGGCAGCCGCATCGAGGTGGTGGGCCCCAGCCGGGAGGTGCTGGCGGCCTATACCGCCGACCGGCTGATCGAGGCGGAGGGCAAGGCCTTGATGCCCGGCCTGATCGACGCGCACATCCACACCGGCGACGGGCTGCTGCGGGGCGTTTCGCAGGACCTGGACAACTGGATGCAGCACGGCCTGTGGCCGTTTGAGCAGGAACTGCGCAAGGACCCTGACGCGGTGCGCAAGGGCTCGATGCTCAACATCCTGGAGGCGCTCAAGGCGGGCACCACTACCTTCTGCGATTTTGACACCCCCATGACCGAGATCGTGCAAAACCATATCCGGCTGGGCACCCGCGCGCGGGTGGCCGAACTCATCAGCGAACTGCCAAAAGAAAACCGCACCGCCCTGGGCGAACTGTACCAGTTTGACCCCGCCGAGGGCGACCGCAAGCTGCGGCGCAACCTGCGCCTGTGCGAGGAGTGGAACGGCGCGGCAGATGGGCGCATCACCTGTATGCTGGGCCCCCAGGGCGCGGACATGTGCAGCCGCGAGTTGCTGGAAGAGGTGCGCGAGGCCGCCGCCCGGCTGGACACCGGCATCCACATGCATGTGGCGCAGGGAGACCGGGAGACCAACCAGATGCAGCTGCGGTACGGCAAGCGCACCATCCCCTTTTTGGACGAGATCGGCTACCTTACCCCCCGGCTGATGGCGGTGCACCTTACCGAGGCCACCGATGAGGAGACCCGCTATCTTGCCGGCAAGGGGGCGGGCATGGTCCTGTGCAGCGGCAGCATTGCCATCATCGATGGCATCGTGCCCCCGGCGGCCGCGTTTTTGCAGGCCAGCAGCCGCCTGGCCCTCGGCTCGGACCAGGCCCCCGGAAACAACTGCAGCAATATGTTCAACGAGATGAAATTTACCGCCATCCTCAACAAGTGCAAGGCGGGCAGCCCGGCGGTATTCCCGGCCTGGCGGGTGCTGCGCATGGCCACCATCGAGGCCGCCCGGGCCATTGGGCTGGGGCAGCAGATCGGCTCGCTGGAGCCGGGCAAAAAGGCCGACCTGCTGCTGATCGACCTTACCCAGCCCGGCCTTTCGCCGGTGATCCAGGCCCCGGTGCGCAACATCGTGCCCAACCTGGTGTATTCGGCCCGGGGCAGCGAGGTGGAGATGGTGCTGGTGGACGGCAAGGTCCTGGTGGAGGATTTCCGGGTGCAGGGCATTGATGAAAAGCAGGTGGTGCGCGAGGCCCAGCTTGCCGCCGACCGGGTGGCGCAGCGGGCGGTACAGCCCTTTGCGGCCATCCCCGCAACGCCGCTGCGGGGCATGATGCAGCGCGGTGAACTGTAAAAAAGGAGGCAGCAATATGAAGGCAGACCTGATCGTACAAAACGCCCGCATCGTTGCCCAGACAGGGGTGTTTGTGGGCTGGCTTGCAGTACAGGATGGGAGGATCGCCGCGCTGGGCGAGGGCCCGGCGCCCGGCCCGGCCAAAACCGTGCTGGACGGCACGGGCCAGGTGCTGCTGCCCGGCGCCATCGACACGCACCCCCACTTTTTTGACCCCGGGGCCGAATGGCGGGAGGATCTGCGCTGCGGCACCCAGGCGGCGGCCAGCGGCGGCTATACCACCATTTTGGATATGCCCAACACCTCCCCGCCGGTAAAGGATGAGGCGACCTGGCAGCTTAAGGCCGGGCGGGCGCAGCAGAATTCCCTGATCGATTTTGCCCTTTGGGGTTCGGCCATGCCCTCCAACCTGGATGAACTGGGCCGGCTGGCCGAACTGGGGTGCGTGGGCTACAAGGCGTTTACCCTGGATGCCGGCCCGGATTTTGACTGGTCGGACGAGTACGGCCAGCTGCGGGAGATGCAGGCGGTGGCGGCGCTGGGCGGTATTTTTGGCGCGCACGCCGAAAACCCCGCCCTGGTAAACGGCTTTTCAGGGGCGCACGCCGGCGAGGAGTGGTCCCTGGCGGTACACGACGCCAGCCGGCCCTGGCAGGCCGAACTCACCGCCATCAATACCCTTTTGCTCTACGCCCGGCTTACCGGCTGCCGGCTGCACATCTGCCATCTCTCGATCCCGGAGGGGGCGGCGCTGATCGCGCAGGCCAAAAAACAGGGGGTGGATGTGACGGCCGAGACCTGTGCCCATTACCTGACCCTGAATTATGAGGATAACGCGGCGCTGGGCGCCTTTGCCAAGATCAACCCGCCTTTGCGCAGCCGCGCGCGGATGGAAAAGCTGTGGGAGTATGTGATGGACGGGGGGATCGACTATCTCGGCACCGACCATGCGCCCTATCTTGAGGAGGAAAAGCTGCCGCCGGAGGGCGGCCGGGCCGCGGCCTGCGGCGCGCCCGAGATCGACCTTGCCATCCCGCTGCTGTTTGAGGAGGGGGTGCTGGACCGGGGCATGGACCTGCAGCGGTTTGCCGCCTTTACCAGCACCAACGCGGCCCGGCGGTTTGGCCTGTATCCCCGCAAGGGGACGCTGGCCGTTGGCGCGGATGCGGATTTTATCCTGCTCGATCCCAACAGCCCCTGGACCTTCAGCCGCAAAAACAGCTTTTCCAAAAGCAAGGCGGCGCGCTTTGGCCACGAGGGCCGCACCCTGCGCTGCCGTGTAACGCTTACCTGCCTGCGGGGCGTGCCGGTTTATGCAAACGGCCGCATTTTACAGCAGCCGGGCTTTGGCCGGCTGGTGCGGCCCCAGGGAGGTGACCGGCCATGAGCAGCAAGGAACGGTACAAGCAGCAGGCGGCCGAATGGATCGCCGCCCGGCAGACCGAACTGGTGCAGCTGCTGCAGGCGCTGATCCAGGCCCGCAGCGACTACCCGCCCGGGGATACCCGCGCCGCGGCGGGGGTCTGTTTGGACGCGCTCTCCCGCTGGGGCATCGAGGCCCGGGCGGTCTGCCCGCCTCCCGAGGTGCGCTCCTTCCATGCCGATGGGGTGGACAATGCCGCCATGCCCAGCGTCATCGGCACCCTGCGGGGCGGCGAGGGGCCCTGCCTGCTCCTGAACGCCCACATCGACACGGTGCCGGCGGGCGAACTTTCCCACTGGCGGCACGACCCCTTTGGCGGCCAGCTGGAGGACGGCTTTGTATATGGCCGCGGCGCGGGCGACGACAAGGGCTCGGTGGCGGCCCAGCTGATGGCGGCCTGCGCGCTCAAGGCCGTGGGCGTGCCCCTGGCCGGCACCCTGCAGGTAAACCCGGTGGCGGATGAGGAGGCCAGCAGCTTCCGGGGGGCAAAATGGCTTTGCGCGGCGGGGCTGTTGCGGCCGGACATGGTCATTGTGGGCGAGCAGACCGCCAACCAGGTCTGCTGTGCCGAGCGGGCGATCGCAAACTTCAGGGTGACCATCCACGGCCGGGCCTGCCATGGCGCCATGCCCTGGCAGGGCAGCAACGCCACCGTGCACATGGCCCGGTTCATCGGCCTGGTCAACGACCTGCTCGCGCCCGAACTGGCCAAAACGGCGCATCCCTACCTGCCGCCCACCACCCTGTGCGCCACCCGCATCCGGGGCGGGCACAAGGTCAACATCATCCCCGAACTCTGCGAACTGGAACTGGACTGCCGCATGGTGCCCGGCATTGCCGAGGAGTTTGTAAAACAGCGCATGGAAGAACTGCTGGGCGCCCTCTCGCTGGGCGGCAGCCTTTTTGGGTGGGAGGTGGCCGTTACCTACTCCGAGGGAGGGCTTGCCACCAACACCAGCCCAGACGCGCCGCTCATCCGCAGCCTGCTGGCCGAGGCCGGCCAGGTCCAGCGCTCGGCGCCGGTTTTAAGCGGCTACAAGCAGGCCAGCGACGGCCGGGTGTTTGCGGGCCTGGGGGTGCCCATCGCCATCTTTGGCCCGGGCGACCCCGCGCTGGGCCACTCGCCCGAGGAGCGGGTGCCGGTGCAGGAACTGGTGGAGGCGGCCCAGATCCTTGCGCGCACCGCCATTGGGCTTTTGGCGCAGGAATAAGCTTTTTTGCGGCCGCAGAAAAGGTTTGGCCGCCGCAAATACACAGCACGCTTCCCCGGCGCTTTGCAAGGCGCGGCGAAAGCGTGCTGTGTTTTTATATCGGAACACCCCGAAAGCGGCGCCGGGGCCTGCCAAAGGCCGGCACCCCGGCGGCTCAGGCGCTTTGGGGCGGGCTTGCGGGGGCCGGGCCGGTCGACCCGCGCACCACCAGCTGCGGGTCGCTCGCAAGCTTGAGGATGCTGGAATCGCCCGTGCCGTTCAGCACCATGTCCACCGCCAGCTTGCACAGGGACTCGGTGCAGTAGTCCACCGTGGTAAGGCCGGGCCGGGCCATGGCCGAGAGGTAGATGTTGTCAAACCCGCAGATCGAGAGGTCCCGCGGCAGCTGCAGGCCGGGGGTCGTAAGCGCGCAGGAGAGCGCGCCAAAGGCCACCAGGTCGTTGACCCCGATCACCCCGGTGACCCGGCCCTCCCGCAGCAGCCGGTCCATCAAAATATACCCGGCGTCCGCCTCGGTGCCGTCCGGCGGCATCTCGGGCGCCGTAAGCACCTCGAGCGCGTCCGGCGGCAGGCCGGCCTTTTCCACCGCGCTCTGGATCCCCTCCAGGCGCATCCGGCGTGTCATCGAGATCGAGGTGACCGGGCTCAGGATGTAGGCCAGCCGCCTGTGCCCCAGTTCCAGCAGATGGTTTGCCAGCAGCTCCCCGCACCGGAAACCGTTCATGCTGATGGTATTAAGCGGAACATCGTCTGATTTTTCGCTTATCAGTACGATTGGGATGCTGTGCGAGATCTGTACCGCCCGCTTGAGCCAGTTGGGGGTAAACAGGTAGATGATCCCATCCACCTGCTTTTCAATGCACAGGTCAAGATAGGCCTTTTCACGCTCCGGGTTGCGGTAGGTGCAGCACAGCATCACGTTATAACTCAGGCCAACGGTGTATTTTTCAATGTATTTCATCAGCATGGGGTAAAAGGGATTGTCCATCGAGGGCAGGAACACCCCCAGCAGCCGGGATTGGCTGGTCTTGAGCCCCTTGGCAAACGAGTTGGGGATATACTGAAGTTCCCGGGCCGCCTCGATCACCCTGCGCCGGGTTTCGTCCGAGAGGGATACCCCCGGGGTATTGTTCATCACAAACGAAACGGTCGTTTGCGAAACCCCGGCAAGACGGGCCACGTCCTTGGAAGTAGCTCTTTTCATGCGGCACCTCTTTTTCACTAATATTTATTAGTAATTATACGGCAAATACAGCTTCTTTTCAAGGGGTACTTTGGCTTTTTCCGTTCAATATTACCGAAAATACCCCGGATTATTTGGAGATATTATTGCTTGACAAGCCCTAATGCTCTCGTTTATAATTAAAACATCAACTAATTCGTATTAGTAATTTTTTAGACCAAAGGAGGAAACAACAGATGCGTCTGGACAACTACACCGCCCTGATCACGGGCGGCGCAAGCGGCATAGGGGAGGCGACCGTCCGGCTGTTTGCCGAGCGGGGCGCGCGGGTCATCATCGCGGACCTGGACGAGGCCCGCGGGAAGGCCCTGGAGGCCGAACTGGCAGGCAAGGCGGAATTTTACAAGGTGGATGTGAGCAGCGCCGCCGAGGTTGAAGCCATGTTTGCCATGGTGGGGCAGAAATACGGCGTACTGGACGTTTTGTACAACAACGCGGCTTACTCGCTGAGCAAAACCCTATGGGACACCACCGAGGAGGACTGGGACAAGGTCATGCGGGTCAACCTCAAGGGATACTTCCTCTGCGCCAAATACGCGCTGCCCCTGCTTAAAAAGAGCAGCCACGGCGCCATTGTGTGCACCGGTAGCGAACTGGGTGTGGTGGGCTGCGTGGAGAGCCTTGCCTACAACAGTTCCAAGGGAGGCATCATCCAGTTTGCCAAAAGCCTTGCGCTGGAGCTCGCGCCCTTTGGCATCCGGGTAAACGTGGTGTGCCCGGCCGGTACCGAGACACCGGCCTTTGTAAAGGACATGTCCCGCTCGGGCAATTACGAGGGCGAGGTAAAGCGGCTGGTGGCCAGCTACCCCCTGCGGCGGCTGGGCCAGCCCATCGACATCGCAAGGGCGGTGGCGTTTTTGGCAAGCGAGGAGGCGTCCTTTATCACCGGCACCCACCTGATGGTCGATGGCGGATACACCGCGCAGTAAAAACCGGAAGGCCCGCGGGCATGTTCTGCCCGCGGGCGCCCGGGCGCGGCGTCCGTTTATAAAACCCCGGAAGGATTTTATCGCGGGCAGGCCGGCAGGGCCAGCCGGGCTGCCCGCAAAAAAGCTTTCGGACAGTCATCGAGAAAAGGAGTGAATCATTTTTATGGAAAACAAAAAAGAGACCCCAAAAGCACAGGGCGAGCTCAAGCGGAAGCTTGGCCTGGGCGCGGCGCTGGCCGTGGCCGTGGGCACAACGGTGGGCTCCGGCATCTTCTCCTCCCTTGCCGAGGTAGCGGGGGCCGCGGGCTCGGCCACCATGCTGATCATCAGCTTTATCGTGGGCGGCCTGATCATGATCCCGCAGAACATGCTGTATGCCGAACTGTCCTCTGCGTATCCCGAGGACGGCGGCCAGTATACCTGGCTCAAGGAGGCCGGCTGGCGGCCGATCGCTTTCCTCAACGGCTGGCTTGCTTTCTGGTCCACCGACCCGTCCACCTGTTCGGTGATGAGCCTGGCCATTGCCAACTACCTGGCCTTTTTTATCCCCGGGCTTGCGGGGCTGGGGGTGCGGATCGTGGCCATTGTCATCATCCTGGCCTTTACCGCGCTGCATTACCGCTCGGTCGAGGCAGGCGCGCGGTTTACCGCCTTTATCACCAGCCTCAAGATGCTGCCCTTCTTTATCCTGGTGGGGGTGGGCCTCTTCTTTATGAAGGGTGAACTGCTTGCTGCGCCCGCCATGCCCGGCGCGGCCACCGGCATCGTGGCGCTGCTGGCCGGCGTGTCCGCAACCACCTGGTCGTACGATGGCGCCGTGGGCGCCTGCTACATGGCCGGCGAGGTAAAGGATCCGCACAAGACCATGCCCCGGGTCATGATCCTCTGCATCGGCATTGTGATCCTGCTGTACGCGGGCCTGTCCACCATTGCCGCCGGCATGATCCCGCTGGAGGAGCTGGCCGCCTCGGACGCCCCCATCGCGCTGGCCTTTTCCAAGATCCCCATGATCGGCACGGCGGCCGGCATTGTCACCGCGCTGCTGGGCATCCTGGTCATCACCGGTTCCATGTCCAGCGCCACCATGTACCAGCCGCGCCTGGAGTACGCCATGGCCCGCGATGGGCTGTGGTACAAGCGGTTTGAAGAGGTGCACCCCCAATACAATACCCCTTCCTTCGCGCTGCTGGCCCAGGCCGCCTACGCCATCCTGCTGGTCTGCGTATCCAGTATCAACGACCTGCTGGGCTACTTTACCTTTATTTGCCTGGTCAAGAACATGCTGGTTTTCTGCACCATGTTCGTCCACCGCAAAAAGCCGGACTACAACCCCGGCTGGCGCTGCCCGGCCTGGCAGCTGATGACCGTGATCGCCATCTTTGCCAACGGCATCCTGTTGGTATCCACCTTCCTGTGGACCCCCGGCGCGTCCATCGTGGCCAGCGTGGTCGCCCTGGCCACCGGCCTGCCCGCCTACTATTTCTTTGAAAAGCGCAACAAGGCCGCCAAGGCCTGACGGCGCGCGGCCCATTTTTTAAACCCCTCGGGAGCCTGTAAAAGGGATGCCGCGGAAGTGTCCATTTCCAGGAGTTTCAGGGTGCTAAGGCAGGGCGCGGGGGAGAGTCTCGAAAGGCTTTCGGGGCAGGGGTCCTGTTGCCTTGGGAGGCTGCTCCCACGCACCCGGCCGGCGGACCTCCCTCCCCGGTTTGGACACTCCCGATGCCGCCCAAGCCTTGACAACCGCCGCCAAACGCGGTATAGTAGCAGGCAAGCACCGGCTGCATAAGACGGTGCGGGTGACAGAAACCTTTACATGCGCTGAAGGAGAGGGCGTGTCCGCAAAGCCCATGCCAAGCGAGCCGGGGAGGGTGCAAGCCCGGCGCAGGGCGGGATATGCTGTCGCTCCCGAGCAGGAAAGGTGAGGGGTGTGCGGCAGGGCGCGCGGGCGTTAAGCCCAAAAGCCCGCCAACGGCCGCGGCCCGCCAGCCTTTTCCGGGGTTGCCTCCGTTATCAGGGCAGGCGGGCGGGGCGCGCGGCTCTTTGCGGCGGCCCTTCCCCGCGCAGAGCGGCCTGCTTTTTTAAAAAAGCGGGCAAGTTGGGTGGTACCGCGGCTTTGTTTTTCAGGCCGTCCCATGACGAACCAAGGTCATGGGGCGGCTTTTTTTCGTCCCGTGGCGCAAAACCCGCCCGCCCGGCTGGCAGCAGCCCGGGCCGGGCCACCGCAAACCGGGGCACGCCCCCAAAGGAGGAAGCCGCCATGAAGGAACTGGCAAAACAGTACGACCCCGCCCAGGTGGAGGACCGCGTCTACGAAGCCTGGCAAAAAGAGGGGTACTTCCACACCGAAATCGACCGCAGCAAAAAGCCCTATACCATTGTAATGCCGCCCCCCAACATCACCGGGCAGCTGCACATGGGCCATGCGCTGGACGAGACCATGCAGGACATTCTGATCCGGTTCAAGCGGATGCAGGGCTACTGCGCCCTCTGGGTGCCGGGCACCGACCATGCCTCGATCGCCACCGAGGCCAAGATCGTGGCCGCCATGAAGGAGGAGGGCCTGAGCAAGGAGGACCTGGGCCGGGAGGGCTTTTTACAGCGGGCCTGGGCCTGGCGCGAGCAGTACGGCGGGCGGATCGTGGGCCAGCTGAAAAAGCTGGGATGCAGCTGCGACTGGCAGCGCGAGCGCTTTACCATGGACGAGGGCTGCAGCGACGCGGTGCGCGAGGTGTTTGTGCGGCTGTACAACAAGGGGCTGATCTACCGCGGCAGCCGGATGGTCAACTGGTGCCCCCGCTGCAAAACCTCCATCTCGGACGCCGAGGTGGAGTACGAGACCCAGGACGGGCATTTCTGGCACCTGCTTTACACGGTGAAGGAGACCGGCGAAAAGCTGGAGCTTGCCACCACCCGCCCCGAGACCATGCTGGGGGACACCGCCGTGGCCATCAACCCGGCGGATGAACGGTACGCCCACCTGCACGGCTGCCATGTGATCCTACCGCTGGTGGGCCGGGAGATCCCCATCGTCTGCGACGAGCACGCCGACATGGAAAAGGGCACCGGCGTGGTCAAGATCACCCCCGCCCACGACCCCAACGACTTTGAGGTGGGCCGCCGGCACGGCCTGCCGATGGTGCGGGTGCTGACCTGGGACGGCCGGATGACCGGCCCGGCCGATGTGGCCGAGGCCGAGGCGCTGGCCGCCGCCGGCAAAACCGCCTCGGACGAGCCGGAGGTGCTGGACTGCGGCAGGTACGCGGGGCTTACCGCCCGCGAGGCCCGCAAGGCCATTTTGGCCGACCTTGAGGCCGGCGGGTACCTGGGCGAGGTTAAACCCCTCCAGCACGAGGTAGGCACCTGCTACCGCTGCCACACCACCATCGAGCCGATGGTCTCCCGGCAGTGGTTCGTAAAGATGGAGCCGCTGGCAAAGCCGGCCATCGCCGCGGTGCGGGCCGGCCGCACCCGCTTTGTGCCCGAGCGGTTCGACAAGACCTACTACAACTGGATGGAGAACATCCGGGACTGGTGCATCAGCCGCCAGCTTTGGTGGGGCCACCAGATCCCGGCCTGGTATTGCGACGACTGCAGCGAGACCATCGTGGCCAAAACCGCCCCGGCCGTCTGCCCCAAGTGCGGCTCGGCCCATCTCACCCAGGACCCGGACACCCTCGACACCTGGTTTTCCAGCGCGCTCTGGCCCTTCAGCACCCTGGGCTGGCCGAAGCAGACCGAGGACCTTGAGTTCTTCTACCCCACCAGCACCCTTGTGACCGGGTACGACATCATCTTTTTCTGGGTCTCCCGCATGATCTTCTCGGGGCTGGAGCAGATGGGCGAGGTGCCCTTTGACACCGTCTTTATCCACGGCATCGTGCGGGACGCCGAGGGCCGCAAGATGAGCAAATCCCTGGGCAACGGCATCGACCCGCTGGAGGTCATCCGGGATTATGGGGCCGACGCGCTGCGCTACACCCTGGTCAACGGCTCCACCCCGGGCAACGATATGCGTTACAGCGAGGAAAAGGTGCGCGCCGCCCGCAACTTTGCCAACAAGCTTTGGAACGCCGCCCGGTTTGTGATGATGAACCTGCCCGCGGATTTTGCCCCCGGCCTGCCGGGCGAGGGCCAGCTGGACATGAGCGACCGCTGGGTGCTCACCCGCCTTTCCCGCACCGCCCGCGAGATGACCGACAATCTGGAAAAATACGAACTGGGCCTTGCCGCCGCTAAGGTGTACGATTTTATCTGGGACGTCTACTGCGACTGGTTTATCGAGATCGCCAAGGTGCGGCTGGCCTCCGGCGATGCGCAGCAGGCCGACACCGCCCGGCGGGTGCTGGTGTATGTGCTGGGCGCGGCGCTGCGGCTTTTGCACCCCTTTATGCCCTTTGTGACCGAGGAACTCTACACCGCCCTGCCCGGCAGCGGAAAAACCATCATGCTCGAGCCCTGGCCCACCCTGGACGGCCTGCGCGAGTGGCCGGGCGACGAGGCCGACTTTGAAAAGCTGGTGGACTATATCAAGGCGGTGCGGGCGCTGCGGGCCGAAATGGGGGTGCACCCCGCCAAAAAAACCAGCATGGTGATCGAAACGCAGGACGCCGCGGCCTTCCAGAAGGGCAGCGTCTACCTGGCGCGGTTTGCCTTTGCCACCGAGGTCACCCTTACCGACGCCTACGCCGGCCCCACCGAGGGGATGGTGCAGGCGGTGACCCACGCGGCCCGCGGCTTTATCCCCATGATGGAGCTGATCGACCGCGAAAAGGAACTGGCCCGGCTGAATAAAGAAAAGGCCGCCTGCGAAAAGGAGATCGCCCAGTTCAGCCGGCAGCTGCAAAACCAGGGCTTTGTAAGCAAGGCCCCCGCCCATGTGGTGGAGGATATCCGCCAAAAGCTGGCCCGCGCCGAGGACAAGTTGGCCCGCATCGGCCAGAGCCTGGCGGCGCTGGGGTGAGCGGCGTGCAGCCCGAACGGCCCGCCGGGGCGGGCGCTGGCGGGCCGGCTGCCGGGACGAGGGATCGCCCGCCCGCGCCGGCGCGGGCGGGCCAAACCTCCCCTTGGGTCTGGGCGCTGCGGTTTGTGTTTACCCTGGCGCTTGGCTGCAGCGTGGCGTTTATCTTTCAAAACTCTCTGCAGATCGCCGAGGTGTCCTCCGCCCACAGCCAGCAGGCAATGCACTGGTTCAACCGGCTGCTGGGGGTGGTGGGAATCGGGCCGCTCAGCGAGTATGTGGTGCGCAAGCTGGCCCATTTTGCCGAGTTCGCGCTTTTAGGCTTCTGGTTCATGCTCTGCCTGCGGGTGTACACCCGGCGGTTTGTGCGGCATACCGGCTGGCCGCTCTTTTTTGGGCTGCTGGTGGCGAACCTCGATGAACTGATCCAGCTGTATGTGCCGGGGCGGTCCAGTTCGGTGCGGGATGTTTTTCTGGACTTTTTGGGGGTGCTGGCCGGGCTGTTCGCGGCCCTGCTGCTCCTGCTGTTTGTGCGCATGTGCGCCATCCTCTGGCAAAACCGGAGGGAGCTGTAGCGCGCCGCGCGCGCTTGGGCGCACACCATTGTTTGGATCACGCGCGCCATCTTTTTATAGTAAGGAGATGAACCCCATGACCCCATCCGAGGCCATCCAGTGGCTGCACAGCCTGCCGCGGCTGGGCGGCGGGGCCACCCTGCGCCGGATGCAGGCTCTCCTGCGGGAGCTGGGCAGCCCCGAGCGGCAGCTTAAATTTGTGCAGATCGCCGGCACCAACGGCAAGGGCACGGTGGCCGCGCTTACCGCCGCCATCCTGCAAAAGGCCGGGTACAAAACCGGGCTTACCATCTCGCCCTTTGTGCTGGAGTTCCGCGAGCGGTTCCAGATCGACGGCGGCATGATCCCGCCCGGGATCCTTGCCGCCCTGGCCGGCGAGGTAAGGGCGGCGGCTGGGCGGATGGCCGCGGCCGGCGGCGAAACGCCGGTGGAGTTTGAGGCGGTCACCGCCCTGGCGCTGCTCTGGTTTGCCCGGGAGGGCTGCGACATTGCCGTGCTCGAAACCGGCCTGGGCGGCCGGTACGACGCCACCAATGCGGTGCAGAACACCCTTGTCTCGGCCATCACCCGCATCGGGCTGGACCACACCGAGCTGCTGGGCGATACCCTGGACGCCATCGCCCGCGAAAAGTGCGGCATCATCAAGCCGGGCTGCATCGTGGTTTCTTATCCCAGCCAGCCCAAGGAGGCCCTGCGGGAGATCGTGGTCGAGGCCGGGCGGCAGGGCTGCGAGCTGGTGGTGCCGGACCTCGACGACCTCACCCGCCGGCACGGCCCGCCCTTTACCAACCGGATGGACTACGGCGGCTACGAGGTAAGCCTGCCCTTTATCGGCGCGCACCAGGCCTGCAACGCCGCCGTGGCGGTGGAGATCGCGCTGGCCCTCTGCCGCAGGGGCCTTACCATTGAGGACGAGGCCATCCTGGCCGGCCTTGAGGCCGCGCGGCTGCCCGCCCGCATCGAGCTGCTGCGGCGCGAGCCCCTCGTTTTGCTGGACGGCTGCCACAACCCGGACGGCGCCGCCGCCCTGGCGGGGGTGCTGCGGGAGGAAAAGGCCGCCGGCCTCACCGCCATCATCGGCATGCTTGCGGACAAAAAGGTCGAAGATGCGCTTAAAAACCTCTCCGGCTGTTTTGCGCGGGTGTACACGGTCACCCCAAACTGCCCCCGCGCCATGCCGGCGGAGCAGCTGGCCGCCCTGGCCGGGGAGCATTTTGCCTTTGTGCAGCCCTGCCAAAGCCTGCCCCAGGCGCTCACCGCCGCCCTGGCCGAAGAGCGGGACCTCGTGGTCTGCGGCTCGCTCTACCTCGCGGCCGAGGCCCGCGGCCTGCTGCTGAAGCAGCTGGGCCGCAAGGGGTAAGGCGGCCCGGGGTTAAAACAGCTGGGCCGCGAGAGGTAAGGCGGCCCGCGGCCGCGGCTTTTCCTTTCCCTGCCAGGGCGCAAGGTCCCTTTGACCCGCGCGCTTTTCTCACCGCCGCTTTGCGGCCCGCCTTTTTTGCGGGCTTGTCCAGATTCCGGCAAAACTCGCACCCCAAATCGGCTACACTAAAGCCCGTACACAGAACCCTCTGTGTGCGGGCTTTTTAATTTTAATTATTCGTAAAAGGAGGCTGGCCGCCGTGGCAGGGGTCACCTTTTCGGGCGCGGAGGGCGCGCTCTTTGCGTATCTTGTGGGCGAGATCGACCATCACGCGGCCCAGCAGCTGCGCCAGGCCATCGACGCCCGGCTCACCCTGGCCGCGCCGGCCCGGCTCATCCTGGATTTTGGCGGGGTCACCTTTATGGATTCCTCCGGCGTCGGGCTGATCCTCGGCCGGCAAAAGCGCATGCGGGAGGCCGGCGGGGTGCTGGTGGTCCAGCGCCCGCCCGCCCAGATCCAAAAGATGCTCCAGCTGGCGCAGGTCAGCTATGTGTAAAAACCGCGGCGCATGGGCGCGCCAAAGGCCGCAGCAGTTCGCGGCGCGCGGCCTCGATGCGCCGGCTGCGCGCCGTCTCCCGCCGCGCCGTACCGATCAGGCCGAGCCGTACCATACCGATCATCAAAAGGGGATAGTATTATGAAAGCGCAAAACCTTGTCCGCTGCGCCTTTTACTCCCGCGGGGTCAACGAGGCCTTTGCCCGGGGGCTGCTCGCGGCCTTCCTGGCCCAGGCCGACCCCACCGTCCCCCAGCTGGCCGACATCAAAACGGCCGTCTCGGAGGCGGTCACCAACTGCATCGTCCACGCCTACCCGGAGGGGGTCGGGCTCATCCGGCTCACCGCCGCCCTCTACGAGGGAGGGCTCGTCAAGATCACGATCGCCGACAAGGGCATCGGCATCCCGGACGTGGAGCAGGCCATGCAGCCCCTCTTTACCACCGGCAGCCCGGAGGAGCGGGCCGGCCTCGGCTTTGCGGTGATGCAGAGCTTTATGGATTCGGTCAAGGTCCGCTCGGCGCCCGGCAGGGGCACCCGGGTGGTGCTCACAAAACGGCTGAGCCCCCGCGGCTGAAAGCCCCCTTTCCTTTTTACATAGGCGGCAGGCACTCCCCGCCGCCCAAAAGGGAGGAGGATCGCCCTATGCCCACCCGGCTTGGCCCGCGCGAAGAATTCATCCAGGATAATCTCGGCCTCGCCCACGCCTGCGCGGGGCGGTTCCGCGGCCGGGGCATCGAGTACGACGACCTCTACGCCGCCGGCTGCATGGGGCTGGTCAAGGCCTACGACGGGTTCGACGAGACGCGGGGGGTCTGCTTTTCCACCTATGCGGTGCCGGTCATCTTAGGCGAGATCAAAAAGCTCTTCCGGGACGGCGGCACCGTCAAGGTCAGCCGCTCGGTCAAGGAGCTGGGCCTCAAGGTGGGGGCCGCCCGGGAGCAGATGCTCAAGGCCACCGGCGCCGAGCCCACCGTCGCCCAGCTGGCCCAGCGGCTGGGGGTGCGGCCCGAGCAGGTGGCCCTTGCCATCCAGGCAAACCAGCCCGCCCTCTCGCTTACCCCCGCCTCGGAGGAGGACGGCTCCCGCGAGCTGGACATCCCGGTGGACTCCCCGGAAGAGGAGCTGGCCGACCGCATCGGCCTGGCCGAGGTGCTGGGGCGTCTTCCGCCCGAGGACCGCGCCCTCATCGGCTTCCGCTTTTATAAGGGATGGACCCAAAGCCAGACCGCCAAGGCCCTTGGCACCACCCAGGTGCAGATCTCCCGGCGGGAGCGCCGCATCCTCAAACAGCTGCGCGGGCTGCTGCTGGAATAAACCGGCCGGCCTTGGCCAATAGTACAAAATGTAATGTCCGGGGCGGCTAAAAATGCGGGCTGAAACAGCCTGTATAAACCGTCCGGGCAGGCTGTCTGGAATTTGAACAAAAACTTCGTCGCAAAATAGACAAAACGACAAAACCGCCCACAAGCGCTGTTTTTGTGTTGACTTTCGGGCAGATTCCTGCTATTATAACTAAGCCGTCAGGGATGACGGGCGCTTGCTGCGCACAGCGGCTGTTTACAAACCCACAAAAAAAGGTCTTGACAAGGGGCCATAAGATGTGGTAAAGTAAATAAGCTG
>CAJTVI010000028.1:0-17068 GCA_910579545.1 uncultured Oscillospiraceae bacterium
CCGGCCGCCAGCCAGCCCGGGGCCGCGCCGGTACAAGCCGGGGCCGCCGCGCCCGCCGGCTCCGCCCCCGGGGCGTCTGCCCCGGCGCAAGACACGCCTGTAATTGCACAGGTCACGCCGGCCCCCATGCAGCCCCTGGGCGCTGTAACGCCGGAGGCCCCTGGCACGGCGGCGGCTGCCCGGTCCGGCGCCGAATTGGCCGGCCGGTCCGTGGCCGGCCGCAGCACCGCAATGCCTGCAAGCGAGGATGCGCCCGCCCTGCGCTCTGCCCTGGCGGGAAGGGCCGCGGCTGCCCCGACCGCGGTTCCGGGCCCGGCTGCCTTAGCGGCCACCCCTGCGCCCAACCCCAACGGCAGGCATACTACCTCCATCTATACAAATGACCATTCGACCCTGCTGCGGGTGGAATACTACGACGATAACAACCATTTGTACGAGTATTCCTCGGTTTCCGGCTATGATAAGCAGACCAATTCCTACACCGAAACGGTCTACCGCTACGATGATGAAACCCGGCAGGAAATCGTTGTCCGTACCAACACCTACAAAGACGGGCAGTGCACCTCTTCCACACCTGGGCAGCCCGCTGCGCCCACGCAAACCTCCGCGCCTGCGCAAACTCCTGCGCCCACGCAATCTTCCGCGCCTGCGCAAACTTCCGCGCCCACGCAATCTTCTGCGCCCACGCAATCTTCTGCGCCCACGCAATCTTCTGCGCCCACGCAAACCTCCGCGCCCACGCAAACTTCCGAGCCTGCCCCGAGCGGGGAGAGCACGCCTTCCGAGTCCGCTTCGTCCGGACCTGCTGAGCCTGCGCCTTCCGAGCCCGATCCTGCTCCTGATCCTGCCCCGAGCGAGGGGAATGCAGATTCTGAAACTCCGTAACAGCCCCAGGGCCTCGGCGGGCCCCCCAGCCAATGGCAGCACCGGATGCGATCCGTCCGATCGTGTCCGGTGCTTTTGGCGTATGGATGCGGCGGTTTTGCCCCGTATCGACCCATTCGGCTTGACAAACCCGCCCCCGGGAGCGGATAATAGGGGGCAGTATCCCCGCTGGGGGCGCAGGGCATACAGCCCCGCCCGGCGGGCGGCAAATACACAAAAACAGCCAAACAAAGGAGGCGTCCGGCATGCGGGTCATCGCGGGCTCGGCCCGGGGCAGGCGGCTGGAAGCCCTGCCCGGCGAGGAGGTCACCCGGCCCACCATCGAGCGGGTCAAGGAAGGGATGTTCAGCGCGCTGCAGTTTTCGCTGCCGGGCGCGCAGGTGCTGGACCTGTTTGCCGGCAGCGGGCAGCTTGGCATCGAGGCCCTTTCGCGCGGGGCGGCCCACTGCACCTTTGTGGACCAAAACCGCGAGGCGGCCAGGCTGGTGCTGCAAAACTGCCGGGCGGCCGGGGTGCAAGGCGCGGCCCGGGTGGTGCAAACCGAGGCGCAGGCCTTTCTGGCCCGCACCGCCGGCCGGTACCACATCCTCCTGCTGGACCCGCCCTACCGGCAGGGCATCCTTGCGGCCATCCTGCCCTTGGCGGAACGGGTCACCGCGCCGGGCGGCATCCTGCTCTGCGAGAGCGAGCTGGACGCGGACCTGCCCGACGTGTGCGGCGGCCTGCAAAAGAAAAAACAGTACCGGTACGGCACAGTGCTGGTGACCCGATACGAAAAAGAGCGCGCCGCGCTGGAAGGAGAGATCGAGCATGAACATTGACGAACTGCTGGACCTGATGGAGGAAACAATGGAAGAGGGAACCGGCGTGCCCTTCAGCGGCGGCAAGCGGATGGTGGATGTGGACCGCATGCGGGATATCATCGACGAGGTGCGGCTCAACCTGCCCACCGAGGTGCGCCAGGCCAAGGCCATTGTAAACGACCGGGCCGAGATCATCTCGGGGGCCAAGCGGGAGGCCGAGGCGATCGTCAAAAAATCCGAGGAGCGGGCCCGCATCATGCTCAGCGAGCAGGAGATCGTGCGCGCGGCCCAGCAGCGCGCGGCCGAGATCATCTCCTCGGCCCAAAGCCAGAGCCGCGAGATGCGGGTCACCCTTACCGACTACTGCGAAAATATGCTGCGCGCCACCGAGGAGCAGCTGGCCCGCAGCGCGGGCGAGGTCAAAAACGTCCGGGCCAACCTGCGCCAGACCGCCAAAAATATCTGATGCCCCCCAAAACCTACATCGCCATCGACCTCAAGAGCTTTTACGCCTCGGTGGAGTGCGTGGCCCGCGGGCTGGATCCCCTCACCACCAACCTTGTGGTGGCCGACCCCTCCCGCACCCAAAAAACCATCTGCCTTGCCGTTTCGCCCTCGCTCAAAGCCTATGGCATCCCGGGGCGGGCAAGGCTTTTTGAGGTGGTGCAAAAAATCCGCCAGGTCAACGCGGCCCGGCTTGCGGCCGCGCCAAACCGCCGGTTTTCCGGCGGCTCGGCCAGCGCGCCCCAGCTGCAGAAGGACCGGTCCCTCGCGGCCGAATATATCGTTGCGCCGCCTCGCATGGCCCATTATATAAAACGCAGCACCGAGGTTTATGGGGTCTACCTGCGCTACATCGCCCCCGAGGACATCCACGTCTATTCCATCGACGAGGTGTTTATCGACGCCACGGCCTACCTTGCCACATACGGCCTCACCGCCCGCGAGCTGGCCATGCGGATGATCTTAGACGTGCTGGCCGCCACCGGCATCACGGCCACCGCCGGCATCGGGCCCAACCTCTACCTCTGCAAGGTCGCCATGGACATCGGGGCCAAGCACATCCCGCCGGACGAAAATGGGGTGCGCATCGCCGAACTGGACGAGCAGGGCTACCGCCAAAAGTTCTGGACCCATCGCCCCCTCACCGATTTCTGGCGGGTGGGCCGGGGCATCGCCAAAAAATTAGAGGACTGCGGCCTGTACACCATGGGGGACGTCGCCCGCTGCTCGCTGGGCGGCCCGGGCGATTTTTACAGCGAGGAACTTTTGTATAAGCAGTTCGGCATCAACGCCGAACTGCTCATCGACCATGCCTGGGGCTGGGAGCCCTGCACCATCTCCGAGATCAAGGCCTACCGGCCCGAGGCCAGCAGCATCGGCGAGGGCCAGGTGCTCTCCTGCCCCTACCCGTTCGACAAGGCCCGGCTGGTGGTGCACGAGATGGCCGACCAGCTGGCGCTGGAGCTGGTCGAAAAGCAGCTGGTCACCAACCAGATCACCCTCACCTTAGGGTACGACATCGAAAACCTGGCCGACCCGGCCCGCCGCGCCCGGTACAAGGGCCCGGTTGCCACCGACGCCTACGGCCGCGCGGTGCCAAAGCACGCCCACGGCACCGAAAACCTCAGCGAGTACACCTCCTCCTCCAAAAGGATCGTGCAGGCGGCGCTGCGCCTCTTCGACCGGGTGGTGGACCCCGAACTGCTGGCCCGGCGGATGTACCTGACCATGAACCGGGTGGTGGAGGAATCCTCCCTGCAAACCGAACCTTCGGCCGAGCAGCTGGACCTGTTTACCGACTATGAGGCCGCCCGCGCCGCGCGGGCGGCCGAAGCCGCCGCCCTCCGGCGGGAACGCCAGCTGCAAAAGGCGGTGCTGGGCATCAAGGGCCGGTACGGCAAAAACGCGGTGCTCAAGGGCATGAACTTAGTGGAGGGCGCCACCGCGGCCGACCGCAACGGCCGCATCGGCGGGCATAAGGCATAAAAATCGGTTTTGGGATTTGCGGCCGAGGGTCTCAGCGAAGAGGGGGGGATGGACGGATGAGCGGCACGCGGGACATCCACGCCTACGACGACATCATCGGCCTGCCGCACCATGTTTCAGCGCGGCATCCGCAGATGTCCCTGCACGACCGTGCCGCGCAGTTTTCCCCCTTTGCGGCCCTCTCGGGCTACGAGGACGCGGTGGAGGAGGCCGGCCGGCTCACCAGCGAGCGGCCCGCGCTGGGCGAGGACGCCCAGGCCCTGCTGGACGCCCGGCTGGCCGTGCTGGCGGCCCATTCCCGCGCTCGGGCTGCCATCACCTATTTTGTGCCGGACCCCCTGAAGCCGGGCGGCGAATACCGTACGGCGGCAGGAACGGTAAAAAAGGTGGATGGGGACCAGCGCTGCATCCAGATGGCGGACGGCGCCTGCATCCCCATCGAGGACGTCTGCTGCATCGAGCTGCCGGGAGAGGAATAGCCGCCCTGCCGCGCCGGCCTGCTGTTTGGCGGGCCTGCCGGCCCCGCGCTGCCCGCTTGCCTTGGCCGCATCGTCCGCCCAAAAAGCAAAGCGGCTTTTCATCCCGCCAAAAGGGTCCGCCGGCCCTGCCGCCCCGCCGCCCTGCAAGGGCGGCAGGACGGGCGAAAAATCGCGCCAAAAGCGGCGAAAAGGTGTTGACAATTCGCCCGGCAGCCGGTATAATATACAAGTGCCGCAGCCAAGGCAAGCACAAATGCGGCCCGGTAGTTCAGTTGGTTAGAACGCTAGCCTGTCACGCTAGAGGTCGTGAGTTCGAGCCTCATCCGGGTCGCCATACGCTGTTATAGCTCAGTCGGCAGAGCACATCCTTGGTAAGGATGAGGTCGTGCGTTCGAATCGCATTAACAGCTCCACAAAACCCCCGAATCAGCGATGGTTTGGGGGCTTTGCTTTGCCTGCGGGTTTTGGCGGGCAAAAAGACGCAGATAAAATGGAGGGAAAAACCTCCCCGCCCGGCGGGTTGACCGGGCGGGGGATAAGATGTATGATTGTTGCAGGAAAAATGGAAAATGGCAGAGATTGAGAATAAAAAATGAGGGGTGGCAAGAAACAAAAAGTAGTCAAAAAGTAGTCAAAAGCATGCCTGTACATGAAAAATCCGCGTATTATGACGCACAAACGGCGATAACACGCGGAATTTCTGGAGCTGGAAACGTGACTTGAACACGCGACCTGCTGATTACGAATCAGCTGCTCTACCGGCTGAGCTATTCCAGCAAACCGGCCCTGCAAAAACAAAGCCCAGTAAAAGTTATTATACAGCCGCGCACGGCATTTTGCAAGCCCCAGTTTGCCCCCGGCGGCCTGTACGGTTTGCCCCGGCTGCCTGCCTCAAAAGCCCGGCCCCAGGGCCCCGCCCCAAAGCCGGAACAAAAAGCCTTAACAAGAGAGGAGCACCCCCATGACCCAGTACGAACGGATGAAGGCCGGTTTGATCTACGACGCAAACGACCCTGAGATCCTGGCCATCCAGATGCCCTTTTTGGACCGCCTGTGGGCGTTTAATCAGCTGCGCCCCACCGATTACGCCGCCAAGCAGCAGTACATGAAGGAGGTCTTTGCCGCCTGCGGCGAGGGCTGTTACATCGAACTGCCCTTCCGGGCCAACTGGGGCGGGCATCATGTCTCGTTTGGCAGCAATGTGTATGTCAACTTCAACCTCACCCTGGTGGACGACGGCCGGATCACCGTGGGGGATAAGGTCATGATCGGCCCCAATGTTACCATAGCCACGGCCAACCACCCCATCGAGCCGAGCCTGCGCGCCCGGGCGCTGCAATACAACAAGGACGTGGCCATTGGGGAGAACGTCTGGATCGGCGCCTCGGCGGTCATCCTGCCGGGGGTCACCATCGGCCCAAACAGCGTCATCGGCGCGGGCAGCGTCGTCAGCCGCAGCATCCCCGCAAACGTCATTGCTTTGGGCAATCCCTGCCGGGTGCTGCGCCCCATCGGCCCGCACGACCGGGAGTGCTTTTTCCGGGACGAAAAAATTGACTGGGAGGCCCTTTAAGGCAAACCACAGACCGCAAAAACCGGGGCGCCGGGTCACCCTTCCAGTCATCCTCAGCCCTGCGGCGCCCCGCCGGCAGGGGAACGCAGGATGCGTTTGGCAAACGGTGGGGCCGGCCTTTTCATTCCGCCAAAAAGCGCAGCACCCGCTCGTTAAAATCCGGGGCCTCCTCGTAGGCGGCGTGGCCCAGCCCTTCATAGATGTAACAGCGGCTGCCACGGATCAGCCCGGCCAGTTCCGCCGCGGCCTGCGGACCCACGATCCTGTCGCAGCCGCCGCCGATCACAAGGGTAGGGCACTGGATCCGGCCCAGTTCGCGCCGGGCATCGTGCCGGACGCAGGCGTTTGCCTGGGCAATAAACCGCCCATACCCCTTTGGCCTGCCCACAAGGCCCAAAAATGGGTAGAGCAGCCGGTATTTTTTCAGCGCCTTTTGGGAGTAAGACCGCTCGGCCGTGTCGGTCATCAGCGCCCGGTGATCCCCCCGGTTTGCCATGCCGATCCAGCCGGACACCGCGTTTTGCACCGTTTCGTTTGGCCCGGCAAGGGTAACGGCCAGCACCAGCCTGCGAACCAGTTCCGGGTGGTCGATCGCAAGGTACTGGGCAACCATCCCTCCCTGCGATACGCCCATCACGTCCGCCCTTGCAAGGCCCAGCGCCCGCATGGCCTCGGCCTGATCCACGGCCATCTGCCGGGTGGAACAGCCCTCCGGCAGTTCGTCTTTGCGGCTGAATACAAACACCGTATACGCCTTTGCATACGCCCGGTAGGCCCAGGCGAGGGCCGCCGCCATGCCCTTTACCGTGGCAAGGCCGTCCCCCAGCCCGGGCAGCAGCACCAAGGCGCCGCCGCCCCGCCCAAACGAGACATAGTCCATCCCGCTGGTGCCAAGCTGCACCCGGCCATTTTTCGCGTTCAAAAACATGGCTTCCTCCCTTGGCCGGCCAAACGCCAAACAACGTTTCCGAGGTTTTTACGATGCAGAACAAAACAAAAACCATCCAAAAGGCGCTGCGCTGCGCCTTTCCCTATACCATCCCCATCTTTGCCGGGTTTTGGTTTCTGGGCCTGACCTACGGCGTTTACATGAACGTGTCCGGCTTCAGCTTTTGGTACCCCATGCTGATGAGCCTGACCATCTTTGCCGGCTCTGCGGAATTTGTGGCGGTCAACCTGCTGCTGGGGGCGTTTGACCCGCTGCAGGCCCTGGCCGTGACCCTGGTCATCAACGCCCGGCACCTGTTTTACGGCATCTCAATGCTGGACAGGTACCGGGGCACGGGCTGGAAAAAGCCCTACCTGATTTTTGGAATGTGCGACGAGAGCTTTTCCATCAACTGCACGGCGGATATCCCGCAGGATGTGGACCGGGGCTGGTTTATGTTTTTTGTGACCCTGCTCAACCATTTTTACTGGTTTTCCGGCGCCACGCTGGGCGGCATCTTTGGCTCCCTCCTCCACTTCAATACGGAGGGCCTCGATTTTGTCATGACGGCCATGTTCGTGGTGATCTTTATGGAACAATGGCTGAAAGAAAAACGCCACACCAGCGCGCTGGCGGGCGTGGGGCTCTCCCTGCTCTGCCTGGCCGCGTTTGGCCCGGACCGCTTTATGATCCCCGCGATGCTGGCGATCCTGGCGGCCCTGACCGGCCTGCGGGGAAAAACGGAGGAAAGGGGTGGGGCCAAATGACGGTTTCGCAGCAGCTTATAACCATCGGCATGGTCGTTCTGGGCACCGTGCTCACCCGGTTTTTGCCCTTCCTCCTCTTTCCCGCCGGAAAGCCCACGCCAAAATACATCCAATACCTGGGAACGGCCCTTCCCTCTGCTGTGTTCGGCCTGCTGGTGGTCTACTGCCTCAAGGGGGTAAGCCTGTTTTCGGGAAGCCATGGCATCCCGGAACTGCTCTCGATCGCCGCCGTGGCCGGCCTGCATCTCTGGAAGCGGCAGATGCTGCTTTCCATCGCCGGGGGGACCCTTTGCTATATGCTGCTGGTGCAGTTTGTGTTTTGAGCAAAGCAGGTTTGCAATCAGCACCCTTGCCGTGATTATAGCATAGCGAAGGTATTTGTGTCTATTCAAACGGTTCAGCAGGGGCGGATGAAAGCCCCGGAACCACTGGTATTCTGCGTCCATGCAGCGGTCATCATCTGGGCCGGCACATGCGGCCTTTTTCCGGCGGCGCGGCACAAAGCGGCGCAGAAAAAAGGGCGGCCCGGGGCAAAGGCCGCCCAAATGTGCAATACCGCAAAGGCCGCGCTGCTATGCGGCGCGGCCCTCACCGCACCGTGTTGCCCACGTTGATCAGGTGGTCGGCGATCCGCTCCACGTTGGAGGAGAGCGAAAGGTACTGCGCCCCCACTGTGGGGGTGCACACCCCCTCGTTCAGCCGCTGGATATGGGTGCGGGCCATCTCCCGGGTCATCTCGTCCACCCGGTCCTCGGCCGCGTCGGCCATCGCCAGGGGCTCGGGCCGGCCGTTGATGTAGGCGGTCATCACATGGCCAAACAGGGCCTCCACCTCCTCGCCCAGCCGGCCGATCTCGCCCACCGCCCGCTGGGAGAAGGCCTCGCCGCTCTCGGCAAGGCTCTGGGCGTACTCCACAATATTCTCGGCGTAATCCCCGATCCGCTCCAGATCCGAGATGGTGTGGAACGCCCCCGAAAGGTAGGCCCGGTCCTTCCCGCTCAGCCTGAGGTTGGACAGTTTTACCAAAAATCCCACCAGTGTCTTGTTTAAAAAGTTGAGTTCCTGCTCGTTGGCCTGGAATTCCGCAAGCTGGTCAAACTGCTGGGTGCAGATGATGCCCAGCGAGATGGAAAAGTTCTGCATGGCAATATCCGCCATGTTGATCACCTCGTTTTTCAGCTGGGCCACCGCGATGGGCGGGGTCGAGAGCATCTTTTCATCCAGATAGTAAAGGCGGGGCTGCTCCGCTTTTTCGGGCACGGCTTCGGGCGCGTCCGGGATCAAGCGCATCACCAGGCCGAGCAAAAGGTTTGTCAGGGGCAGCACCAGCAGCACCGTGATCAGGTTGAACACGGTGTGGAACATGGCCAGCTGGGTCTGGGGCGCGCCGGGGAACAGCCCCGCAAAGATGCCGCCCATGCTCAAGGCCCCGCCGCTGGCAAACCCCAGCAGCCCGCCCAACACAAGGAACAGCCCCACGCCGCTCAGGTTGAACAGCAGGTGGATCAGGGCCGTGCGCTTGGCATTGCGCCCGCTGGTAAGCCCTGCCACGATCGCCACCACGCAGGAGCCCACGTTGGAGCCCATGGTCAGGTAGATGCCCTGGTCCAGGGTGATCAGGCCGGCCACCACCATCACAATGGCGATCGAGGTCACCACCGAGGAGCTCTGCACAATGGCGGTAAACACCGCGCCCACCAGCACCAGCAAAAACACATTGCGGATGCCGGCCAAAAACAGCCGCACCGCCGGGAGCGCGGCAAACTGCTCCATCGAGCCGCTCATCATCGAAAGCCCCACAAACAGCATGCCAAACCCGGCCAGCGCGCCGCCCAGGGTCTTTATCTTTTCCTTTTTGGCAAAGGACTGCAAAAAGGCCCCCACCCCCGCCATGGACGAAAACAGCACGGCGGCCGAAACGCCGCCGCCCCCAAACACCCCCAGCGCCACGATCTGGCCGGTGATGGTGGTGCCGATGTTGGCCCCGTAGATCACGGTGGCGGCCTGGGCCAGGGTCATGATGCCGGCGTTTACAAAGCCGATCACCATCACGGTGGTGGCGCCCGAGCTCTGGATGGCGGCGGTGCCCACCGCGCCGATGCCCACCCCCAGCAGCCGGCTGCCCGCGGCCTTTGCAAACAGCCGCCGCAGCCGTTCGCTGCCGGCCGATTCCAGGTTGGAGCTCATCATGCCGCAGGCAACCAAAAAGATGCCGATGCCCGCAAGCAGGCTCAGCAGGGCGGTAAGGATCGCGGTGCCGTCCATAAACATTCACACTCCGTTATTTGATCGCCCCGGCCCGGGGCAGGGGAACGCGGCTTGTTTTGCGGGGCCGGGGGCTGTGCCCGGCCCCGCGCCGCGGCGGCAAAACGCCGCCCGTGTCAGGTGTAAAACACCCAAAAGTAGGCGTAGGCCGGCAGCACGGCGGCCAGGGTAAAGGGTACGCCGATGCGCAAAAAGTCCCGGTTTTTCACCTCGTACCCCTCCCGGCGAAGGATGCCGATGCCGGTGATGTTGGCCGAGGCCCCCACCGGGGTCAGGTTGCCGCCCAGGGTCGCGCCCGAGAGCAGGCCAAAGTACAAAAGGGCGGGGTCCGCCCCCATGGCGGCGGCGATGCTGCGGGTCACCGGCAGCATGGTGGCCACATAGGGGATGTTGTCGATAAAGGCCGAGCAGAGCACGCTCACCCACACCAAAATGCTGTAAATGGCAAACAGACTGCCCCCGCCAAAGCCCGCCAAAAGCTGGCCGACGGCGTCCACCACCCCCATCTCGGTAACGCCGCCCACGATCAAAAACAGCCCAAACAGCAGCCCCAGGGTCGAAAAATCGATCTGGCGCAGCACCGCGAGCGCCGCGGCCGCGCTGCGCTGCCGCACCGCCCTGCAAACAGCGCCCACCGCCAGCAGCCCGGTGCAGATAAGGCCATTGGTAAGCTTGGGCGTGTTTGGCACAAACGAAGCGCCGATCAGCAAAAGCACCATCAGCAGCATCAGCGCCGAGGGCAGGTAGTCGGTTACCCTGGTGCGCGGCCCGGCCGTGACCTTGGCGGTCTCGCTGCGAAAGAGCACCAGCAGCAGCGAGGCCGCAGCCAGCGCCCCCAGCTCCACCGCAAAAAAGATGCCGGGCCTGCCCTGGTACACAAAAAAGTCGCCAAAGCTCATGCCGGCGTAGCCCCCCAGCAAAATGGAGGTGGTATCGCCCACCAGGGTGGCCGCCCCCTGCAAATTGGAGGACACCGCAATGGCAATGATCATGCCCACCGGGTTCAGCTGCAATTTCTTGGCAATGGCAAGGGCAATGGGGGCGATCATCAGCACGGTGGCCACATTGTCAATAAAGGCCGAGACCAGCCCCGCAAACAGCGAGAGCGCCAAAATGGCCCACTTGACGTTGGGTACCCGCTCCAAAATCAGGTCGGCCAGCAGGGCGGGCATTTGGGATTCGGTCAGCAGCGCCACCAGCCCCATGGTACCGGCGATCATCAAAAGCACGTTCCAGTCGATATAGCCGGGCGCCTTTTGCCAGGGCAGCATGCCGCTTGCCACAAACACGGCCGCCGAGCACAGCACCGTGTGCAGCCGGTATTTGGGCAGGGCCAGCATCAAAACATAGGTGGCGGCAAACAGCAGAACGGCAAGGGTCATAGGCTTCCTCCTTTTTTGCACGGCAGGCCACAACGCCCACGCCTGGCCGGGCCGTGCACCGGCGCAAAAAAAGCGGCGAGACGTTACTACTGCGTAGTAAAGTCTCGCCGCTTTGTTGCAAAACCGGGCTTAAAAAAGCCGTACTGACGATTTTGAAAACGCATCCCTGCGCCGGCTACTCCCTTTATTGCAATAACCATACCACAGCCGCGCCGGGCCTGTCAACCGTTTTTTGCGGGGGGCAGGCAATTTGCGTTTTGAGGAGGGGCGGGCAATTTGCAAAGTGAAATTTGTGCTTTGGCGTGACGATCCTGCAAAACCGGCCATCCCCCGGCATCTCACTCCTGAATCAGAATTTCCCGGCTGGCGCTGTTTACCACACCCTTGGACACCACCTTGGCCCCTGTATACTTTTCCAGCAGGCCGGCCAGCTCGTCCAGCGCGGCCTTCAAATCGTCCAGCCGGGCCGGATCAACGCACTCCATGGCGATGAATTCAGCGGTGGTGGTATCCTTTACCGCGGTGCGCTTGCCGTCCCGCCAGTTCCAGCAGCGGCACACCACGCCAGCGGCATCATAGTAGGCCAGCTCACCCGGCCGGGGCGGGTCGGGCTCCTCCGCGCCGATGGGCAAAAAGTCCTCGCCGCCCGCCATTACGCCCAGATGGAGGTCGCCGGCAAAGGCATCCATATCCTCCGCCCCAATGGGCAGCGCGTACTTCAGCGAGACAGCATTGGTGATGTCCACCGTGGGGGCGATCGTACCCACGGGTTCCCCCTTGGATACCCGCTTCAGCAGCGCCTCGATGGAGCAGCGGGCCCCCTTTTTGGTGGGGAACTTTTGATACGCCTCCCGCCATACTGCCACAGAGCGGTTTTGGGACAGCGCGACGCCCTCATCCAGATGGCTCAGCGCGGCTGCGTTGGCGTTTTTGAGCAATGCCTCTACCTCCGCGGCCTGTTCCGGCCCAAGCTGGGCGGCTTCGTCGATCTCCTTTACTGTGAGCACCCCAATGGCGGCATTGGGGAACAGCTCCCAAAAAGATGGGTCGGCAATAAACTTTTTCATCATATAGCCCTCCTAAAAATATTTTGCATCGTCCCCGGGAATAAGCCGGGAGCCGAATATGCACACCCTATCCTTACGCCATCCTTACCTTGACCAGCTGGATGGACTTTTTTCACGAAATACCGCTGCACTTTCCGCACAAAAATATAACGCCAGCCCTCCTATCTTCTGTGGCCTAATGATAGGAGGTCTGGCGTTCCCTCTTTACCCGGCGGCAAAGAGTCCCCATTCACTTTTATAGATTTTTACGTATCATACCACTGGCCCGATCATATGTCAACTGATGTTTCGATCCCACTCTGCCGTTTTGTGCCGCGTCCTTGTCAGCCGGGCATTGCCATGGTATACTGGTCACAGATGCGGGGGCCCTTCAAATCGGCCCGCAGGGAAGGATCGTTTTTATGAGCAAAATCCGCCAGTCTCTTTGCCGCCTTCCCAAAATCGGCATGCGCAACATCAAAACGGCTTTGGCCGCCGCTCTATGCGCGCTGCTCTATTATTTTCTGAACCGCAGCCCCGCCTTCGCCTGCATTGGCGCCATTTTTGGCATGGGCAGCGACCTGGAAAGCTCCAAGCTCCATGGCGGCAACCGCCTGTTTGGTACGGTCATCGGCGGGCTTTTGGGCATGGCGCTCTTCCGGGTCTACCTGATCTTCTGCCCAAAGGGCGGGCACACGCTCCTGCTGGTGCCCCTGGTATTTGTGGGCACAGTGGTGCTGATCCTGCTGTGCCAGATCTTCTGGGTGGGAGGTATCCAGCCCGGCGGCGTGGTGCTGTGTATCATTCTGTTCAACACACCGGTGGAACACTACGTCAGCTACGCCCTGAACCGCATCCTCGACACCGCCATCGGCGTGGTCATGGCTTTGATTGTGAACAGCGTGTTCCCCGGAGGCTTTACCTTCCGGTTTATGAAGCGCCTTTTGAGGCAGGGGGACGATGAAACAGCGGATTCGACCCGGGGCCGCTGAAACGCGGACACAGGGGTTGGTTCTTTCGCAGACAGAGCGGGCACAACCATTCCTCCGCCCCTTAAGGCATCCAAATGGTGGGACTTTTCCTTCTGCGATACAGATAGGGTAAGGTTTTATGAGAATTGTAATACGAGATACAAAGTTGCCACTATGTGACCAAGACATAAGGTGGTATTTATCAGGTGAACAACTATGGATCACTAAGTATGCGAATTATACAGAAATTGAGAAGTCTATTGGTCAGTCGCGAGGTAGTTTCAATTGGCTTTATGAAAACAATGATACGCTCCTGTTTAGTGATAAAACTGGAGAGTTTCATACGGCAATAATTAGCTTGTCCGGGAAAATAAAATCCATAAAATCCCCCGAAAAACGTCTTATCTGGTCGAATCATAGGCCGAAATCGATGCGCCTGAAAAAAACGGGATATTCGGAATTCGAATTTGTATTTCCTGTGACTTATGAACAAGAAAATGATTTTCTATCATCTTATCCGGATGATCTGGCAGATAAGGATTTTTCTGTCGTATCCATTTCAAAGGATTACGGCTTCATTGTATTAGATAATACAATTGCAGGCTGGTATTTGCATCATGCAAGTATGCATGTTTTGCCATCAAAAGAAATATATGATCGTCAAAAAACGGGCAGCGCAAATTTACTTTCAGAGTATATTAATTTATTGAATTCGTGGGAAACGGGTGATACTAACGCAATGGACTTGACCGTATTCCTAAACAAAGTGCAAGGTAAAGAAGATAATATAAGTGTTGCTGTTAGAGAGTGTTTGGCAAATATTCTGAGATATACTTGACAAAGAGGAAACGGGGGGGATTTTCGGAGATACGGGGGACGGTTTTTGACTGAGACACAGGGACGCATATAACCGGGAAAACTTTGCTTCTGTCCCTTCGACCTTCCTCCCACATCCCGAAGAAATTTGCAGGTGCTATAAGAGGACAGACTCTTGGAATCGAACAGATGCAGAATGTGAGCATCAGCTGATGCAGATTGCTGCAATGTATGGAAAACCGCTTGAAATGGCAGGCGGAAATTGGGATCGAGCTAAAGTTCATGGAAAGTTTCATCACGCAGTGTTCAGAATACCGTGCCGTTGCGATGGATATATAGGGTCATTTGATGATGTTCCGATTCTTTCTAACATTTATGATTAGAGATAAAACCACAGATCGATTAAAAGCATTTACTCTCAATTGAGAATCTATGTTTGTACGTGACAAGCGCAGGGGCCAGGAGGACGGTTCCAAACAGAAGAACCATCCCCTTGGCCCGGTGTCTGCCCGGTTATATGCGTCCCTCTGTCCATGAAAGGAAAAAGCATGTCAATCAAAAAGGCTCATCGGCGTATTTTGTATGGTATAATACTTGTCCTCGTGTTGGTAAGCATACAAAGGCTTTTATCGTATAAGGAGATGCCGATAGATGATATGCCAACTATTGTAAGAGAGGAATTATACTGTAGTGAAAATGAATGGCGGCTCATACAAGCCAGAAATTTTAATAATTATCAAAAACTTCCTATTAATGCTAACGCAAGTATTGAACAGTTTTCATCAGATAAAAGCATGATGGCGATATCCTATATGCTTGAAGAATCATGGCATCTTTTCATTCAAAATGCAGATGGCACGTCAAAAGATTATCCACTAAGCACATGGTTTGCAAACATACAAACAGCTGCTCCGTTGGTTTTACAGGGTGAATTGTATCTTGCTGTCGAGATGGATGACGGCAAAAAAGTGTATGAAATCGATAAGGATGTTCCCGTTTGGCTTTCCGATATCAATGTTGATCGCTTTAGTTTTCAGAAAGGTAGGTGGACTGTTTGCAATAGCATTCTGTACTATATTTCCCCTCATGAGGAAAATCCTTTGTGCGGTGATCTTATATCGTCAGAAACAGGAACAGTTATAAACAGAAGTGTTGAATTTGTAGGAACCTACGGCAATGAACTTGTTTGGAGAAAGCAGTTTTTTCCACTTTTATATAAAATAATGATTGGAGATGGTAAAAAAGGTCGAGTAATTCATACGGATTTTTGGTTGGAGACGGACATTCGCCCAAACGCTTTTGACATTTCTGAAAATGGCATTATTATGATGCCAATACTTTATTCAAACTATAGTGATGTAGATTTATACTTTGTTGATATCTACACAGGAGAATGGAATTATCTTCCGCAGGACATTGAATTTTGGAACAGAGAAAAAAGTGTGTATACCGGCGTGAATTTTGAGTTTTTTGAAATGACGACAGCAGAGAATCATGGAGACGATTTCCGTGATTCCATTTGATAAGAAGCGCAGGATACAGCAGCTCAGATGGAGCACTACCTCTTAAGACATTAGGGAGAATATCTGTCCCTTTGTCTCATACAAAAGAACCGTCCGGTTGTCCGCCCAATGCGGACAACCGGACGGTTCCAAACAAATGAAAAGATTATACGCCCATGAAATATAAAAAAATGGTTTCTTTATTAATGATATCTATTGCACTGACCTTTGGATGTATTATACACATCTTTGCGGAAAACAGTATTATTCAGAATGTGGATCTTCGATCTGTCCCTATGCAAGCAGATTTGATGAAGTTTGAAATGATGCCCACCAGTATTGCCCTAAATGAAAATGGATTTGCTGCCGTTTCATACGATCAAGGAAATCGTCGGTTTGTTATATTATTTTGTCCGGATGGCACGATAAAGCAATATTCTTTTCAGTCGTCTGGAAGCTATGTATTGGATATGGATGAAAACAGGCTGATGGTCTATCTGGTTCGGTCGCATTTGGAAATATCGTTGAACCTTTATAGCGAAGATGTTTCTGTCCGAAAATATGATACAAATCAGGTGGAGAAACTTTATGCGTCTTTGAAGGGACTTGAACGAATAGACGCTGGAAATAATGTGCTAAGAGCAGTGGTGGAACACGGTCATTATTCCTTATATCTGAATGGAAATTTAATTCTGCAAACAACGACAACAGCTGTAATTGTTCATTATTTGGGCTTTTGTCTCCCATTGGCTATGATAATTATTGGCATATTTATGTTTTATCGAGGACAACTGGCAAGGACAGGAGAGGGACACGCGGACATGGGGACGGCTCTTTCGTCTCGGACAAAGGGACGCATATAACTAAGAAAAACAAAGGGACACACTTTGTCAAAACGCAGTGACGATCCCGCTTTTCAAAAAATGTCCATGGCATTAACATTAAAAGAGCAGGGGCAAAACCATACCCCTGCTCTTTTGTTTGCATCGCTGCTATATTCTTGTATCGCCGCATCCTGCCCGCAGTCTATCCTTGGGCGGGCTGCGTCTCGGCGATCAGCCCGCCGCCCATCACCGCGCCGTCCCGGTAAAATACCGCGCTCTGGCCCGGCGCGGGGGCCCGCACCGGCGCGGCAAAGGCCACGCCGTCCGCGCCGTCAAAGGCGCAGGGCACGGGCCTTGCGGCGCTGCGGATCTTGACCGCGTACGCGCCGGCGGGCAGCGGCGCGCCGGTGGGGGTGCAGATTTCCCGCAGCCGCAGCCGGCCGGCCCACTCGCCGCCGGCAAAGGCAAGCTGGATGTCGCCCCCGGGCAGGATGCGCTGCACAAACACCGGCTGGCCCAGCGCCACCCCCAGCCCCTTGCGCTGGCCCACCGTGTAGTGGGCAATGCCCTTGTGGGGGCCGAGGTCGCGGCCGTCCGGCGCAATAAAATGCCCGGCCGGGCAGGCAAAGCCGCGGGCCTGGATGTAAGCGGCATAGTCCCCGTTTGGCACAAAGCAAAGCTCCATGCTGTCCGGCGCGTTGGCGCAGGCAAGGCCGCCCTGGCGCGCCATCTCGCGGATGGCCGACTTTTCAAGACCGCCCAGCGGCAGCAGCAGCCGGCACAAAATATCCTGCCCCAGCCGGTAGAGCATATAACTCTGATCCCGCGCGGCGCTGGC
>CAJTVI010000028.1:17083-29826 GCA_910579545.1 uncultured Oscillospiraceae bacterium
ATGACGCACTTTATCAGCATGCCCGGTGCCTCTTTGGGTGTGTCCAGACCGCCCAGCAGCCGGATGCCCAAAGCGTCCGCCGTGCCGGCCAGCAGCCGGAACTTGACCCGCGGGTTGCAGATAACGCAGGGGTTGGGGGTCTCGCCCCGGCAGTAGCTCTCGCAAAAGGGCAGGGCCACCGCCTCGTCAAACAGCGGCCCGCCCTCTATCACATGCAGCGGGATGCCCAGCTGGACCGCGGCGGCGCGGGCGGCCTTTACCGCCCCCTCGTGCGCGGGCGAAAAGCGGATCACCGCCCCCTCAGCCTCGTACCCCTGCCGGCGCAAAAGCTGCGCGCAGACGGCCGAGTCCACCCCGCCCGAAAGGGCCACCAGCACCCGCCGGCCCGCCCCGGGCGCGCCGTCAAAGGCCGGCGCGGTCATACCCCGCAGCTGCCGCCCTCGCAGCTGGCGCAGTGCCCGTCGTCCAGCTTGCCCACGATCGGCTCGGGGTCCACCCCAAGGCGGGTGTAGTAGTCGGCCAGCGCGGCCTTGACCGCCTGCTCGGCCAGCACGCTGCAGTGCAGCTTGACCGGAGGCAGCCCGTCCAGCGCTTCCACCACCGCCTTGTTGGTCAGCTTGAGGGCGTCCTCAATGCTTTTGCCCTTGATCAGCTCGGTGGCCATGCTGGAGGTGGCAATGGCCGCCCCGCAGCCAAAGGTCATAAATTTCACGTCCGCGATCGTGTTGTTCTCGATCTTCAGGTACATGCGCATAATGTCGCCGCACTTGGCGTTGCCCACCTCGCCCACGCCGTTGGCGTCCGGCAGTTCGCCCACATTGCGCGGGTTGGCAAAATGGTCCATCACCTTTTCGCTGTACATTCCCATGGTTTGGTTCTCCTTTGATCCTGCGCCGCGCCCCGCGCGGGGTGCGGCGGGTTTGTGTGCCGCCTGCCCGGCAAGGGTGCGGCTTTACTTTATCGGGCCGTGCCACACCGGGCTCATGGCGCGGCGGCGGGGGATGATCTCCTCCAGCACCTCGCACAGCCGCTCGGCCTCGGCCATCGTGTTCTGCGGCCCAAAGCTGAAGCGCATGGTGCCGTGGGCCGCCTCGTGGGGCAGGCCGATGCTCAAAAGCACATGGCTGGGGTCCAGGCTGTCGCTGTTGCAGGCGCTGCCGGTGGAGGCGCAGATGCCGTGCATATCCAGATCCAGCAAAATCGTTTCGCCCTCAAGGCCGGCAAAGCTGATGTTGGCGTTGCCGGGCAGCCGCCGCCCGGCGTCGCCGTTGAGGGTGGTGCCGGGGATGTTTTTCAGCACCCGGCCGATCACATAGTCCCGCAACTGCCGCTCGTGGGCGGCCCGTTCGTCCAGATGCGCGGCGGCCAGCTCCAGCGCTGTGGCAAGCCCCACAATGCCGGCTACGTTTTCGGTGCCGGCCCGCCGGCGGGTTTCCTGGCCGCCCCCATCCATAAAGCTGTAGGGCAGGATGCCCTTGTGGATATAGAGCGCCCCCACCCCCTTGGGGCCATTGAATTTGTGGGCCGAAAGGCTCAGCATCTGCACCCCAAGCTCCTTGACGTCCACCGGAACGGCCCCCACCGCCTGCACCGCGTCGGTGTGGCACCAGACCCCCTTTTGGGCGCAGACGGCCGCGATTTCCCGGATGGGCTGGAGGGTGCCGATCTCGTTGTTTGCCATCATCACGCTCACCAGCGCGGTGTCCGGCCGGATGGCGGCGGCCACGTCCTCCGGCCGCACAAAGCCATCCTTCGTCACCGGCAGGTAGGTCACCTCAAAGCCCTCGCGCTCCAGCGCCATCATGCTGTGCAGCACGGCGTGGTGCTCAAAGGCGCTGGTGATCAGGTGTTTTTTGCCCTTTTTGGCCAGCTTGTAGGCCGTGCCCTTGATGGCCCAGTTGTCCGCCTCGGTGCCGCAGCCGGTAAAAAAGATCTCGCCCGGCTCGGCGTTCAGCACCCGGGCCACCGCGGCGCGGGCGGCGTCCAGCCGCTCCTTGGCCTCGTAGCCCACGCTGTAATGGCTGCTGGGGTTGCCGCAGGCACCCTCCAGGCAGGGGATCATGGCGGCCAGCACCTCGGGGGCTACCGGGGTGGTGGCGGCGTTGTCCAGATAAATGACCGGTTGGCTGTTCACATTGCATCCCTCTCTTATCCCTGTTTGCCGGCGTTTTGTGGGGCCTTTGCCCGGGGCCGCCGGCCGGCCCTTATTTGGCAGAGGAGGCCGAACCCGGGTTCAACTCCCCTCTGCTTCAATATTGTATGCGCCTCCCTCGCGCCGGGGCCGCGCTGGCCCCTTACAGGGGGCTCCACAAGCATAATATACCAAAATGGTAAAGATTTCAACCGGGTTTGCGAAATTTCCCAGTATTTTTATAGGTATATCAGATGTAAACCGGGTTTTTGGGGAAAAATAGCCGTTTGGACGTCCCATTTCAAAAAAAGCGCCCGGGCGGCAGGCAGCCGCATTCTCTTCCAAAGGGGTTTCCGGCGCGGGCGGGTCACGGCTGCCGCCCGCCAAACAGCCTGCTCTGGGCCACGGCCAGCTGGTCGCACCGCTCGTTTTCGGGGTGGCCGGCGTGCCCGCGGGTCCAGACATAGTGGATGGTATGCGGCTCGCACAGCTCGAGCAGCCGGCCCCAGAGGTCGGGGTTCAGGGCGGGGGACTTATCGCTCTTTTTCCAGCCGCGGGACCGCCAGCCTTTGGCCCAGCCCTTTTGCAGCCCGTCGATCACATACTTGGAGTCGCTGCACAGGGTGATCTCGCAGGGCTCCTTCAGCTGCTCCAGCGCCCGGATCAGGGCGGTGAGCTCCATGCGGTTGTTGGTGGTGGACGCCTCGCCGCCGCTCAGTTCCTTTTCGTGCTGCTTATACCGCAAAATGGCCCCCCAGCCCCCCGGGCCGGGGTTGCCGCTGCAGGCGCCGTCGGTAAAAATCTCGATCTGCTTCATGGCCTGTCCATCCTTCCGTGCGGCCCGTTCGGGGCGGATACACTGATAGATAGTATAGCATAAAGGCCGGGCCGGATACAATCCCGCCCGGGCGGCGGATGCGCAGTTGCCCGCGCGGCAAAAATATGGTATACTAACTCGGTTAATGTAAAAAGGCGCATGGGGGGGGGAACGGCGTGCGGGTGCTGGGCATCGATCCCGGATACGCGATCGTGGGCTGGGGCGCGGTGGATTATACCGGCAACCGGTTTACCCCGGCGGCCTTTGGCGCGGTGACCACCGAGGCCGGCCAGCCCTTTGAGGAGCGGCTGCTGGCCGTGTACCAAGGGGTGCGGCAGGTGCTGGAAACCTGCAGACCCGAGGCGCTGGCCATTGAGCAGCTGTTTTACCAGCACAACCAGACCACCGTGATCGGGGTGGCCGAGGCCCGCGGGGTGATCCTGCTGGCGGCGGCCGAGGCCGGGGTGCCGGTGTTTGAGTACACCCCCATGCAGGTAAAACAGGCGGTGACCGGCTACGGCAAGGCGGTAAAAAAACAGGTGCAGGAGATGACAAGGGTGCTGCTGAACCTTGAAAAGGTCCCCAAGCCCGACGACACCGCCGACGCGCTGGCCATGGCCATTGCCCACTGCCACTGCAGCCGCAGCCGGCTGGCCGGCCAGCCGCCGCGCTGAGGGGGCTGGGCGATCAAATTTTGCGGCGATTCCGCTAAAATCCCGCCGCGCTGAGCGGGCCGGATTTTAAGCAGTCAGCAACAGGAAAGGGGCGATCCGCGTGATCCATTGCCTTACCGGGCGCATCCTCAAAAAAAGCCCCGAGCAGGTGGTGCTCTCCTGCGCGGGGGTGGGCTATCAGGTGCAGGTGCCGCCCAGCGTGGCTGGGGCGCTGCCGGCCGTGGGCCGGGAGGGCACCCTCTATACCCACCTGAACATCACTGAAAACGACATCTCCCTCTACGGCTTTGCCACCGAGGAGCAGCAGGCCTGCTTCCGCATGATGATCGCGGTTTCCGGCGTGGGGCCCAAGGTGGGGCTGTCGATTTTGGGGGTCATGACCCCCGAGCGCATCGCCCTGGCCGCCTCGGCGGGGGATTACAAGGCCTTTACCGCCGCCAATGGGGTGGGCAACAAGCTGGCCCAGCGCCTGGCGCTGGAGTTAAAGGATAAGGTGGGCAAGGGCCTTGCGGGCGGCCCGGGGCTGGAGGAACTGCCCGGCGCCGCAAGCCCGGCGGGCGCCGCCGCCCAGGCCATGGCGGCGCTGGTAAGCCTTGGCTACAGCCAGAGCGAGGCGGCGCTGGCTGTTGCCAAGCTGGACGAGACGCTGCCGGTGGAGGAGCTGGTCAAGCTGGCTTTGCGCAGCATGGCCGGCAGGAGGTAAGCCATGGACGATTACGATGTGACCGGCAGCCGGCTGGTAAGCCCCGAGGCCGGCGCGCAGGACGCCGAGGAGCGCGGCCTGCGCCCCCGCACCTTAGAGGAATATGTGGGGCAGGAAAAGGTCAAAGAAAACCTGCGGGTCTACCTTGAGGCCGCCCGCCTGCGGGCGGAGCCGATGGACCACATCCTGCTGTACGGCCCGCCCGGCCTGGGCAAAACCACCCTGGCCGGCATTGTGGCCCAGGAGATGGGGGTGCAGATCCGCATCACCAGCGGCCCCGCCATCGAAAAGCCGGGGGACCTTGCCGCCCTGCTGACCAATTTACAGGAGGGCGACGTCCTCTTTATCGACGAGATCCACCGCCTCTCCCGCCAGGTGGAGGAGGTGCTTTACCCCGCCTTAGAGGACTTTGCGCTGGACATCATGATCGGCAAGGGCCCCAGCGCCCAGAGCATCCGCATCAACCTGCCCCGGTTTACCCTGATCGGGGCCACCACCCGGGCGGGGCAGCTTACCGGCCCACTGCGGGACCGGTTTGGAGTGCTGCTCAAGCTGGAGCTGTACAGCCCGGACGAGCTGGCCCGGATCGTGCGGCGCTCGGCCGGCATCCTGGGCCAGCCCTGCACCGATGAGGGGGCGCTGGAGCTGGCCCGGTGCAGCCGGGGCACCCCCCGGGTGGCCAACCGGCTGCTCAAGCGGGTGCGGGATTTTGCGGTGGTGCTGGGCGACGGCAGCATCGACCAAAAAACCGCCCTGCTGGCCTTAAAACGGATGGACATCGACCGCCTGGGCCTGGATGAGCTGGACCGCAGCCTGCTGCGGGCGGTGATCGAGCTCTACGGCGGCGGCCCGGTGGGGCTGGACACCCTGGCCGCGGCGCTGGGCGAGGAGGCGGTGACCTTAGAGGACGTCTGCGAGCCCTACCTGATGCAGATGGGCTTTTTGACCCGCACCCCGCGGGGCCGCTGTGTGACCCGGCTTGCCTACCAGCATCTGGGCATGGCCCCGCCGCCCGAGCCCCAGCCGGCCGAAACCGGCCAGCAGAGCCTTTTTTAGACCCCGCGGGGGCCGGCCCCAAACGGGAAAGGGGGCCGGGCGCGGGAAGATCCTTTTTGCGTTTTTCGCGGCGGTTTTTTGTACCTTGCGCGAACATCCGCGAGAAAAATTCATATTTTGGCTGTATCATCTAAAAAGGCCGCCGGGGGCGGCCGCAGGCGAACCGGCTGCCAAGGCGGCCGCAGGGCCGCAAGGCCAAGGGGGGTAATGTAGTATGGGAAAATTGTTTGGGACCGACGGCGTCCGCGGGGTTGCGGGCGAGGATCTGAGCTGTGAGCTTGCGCTGCAGATCGGCCGGGGGGCGGCGGCGGTGCTCACCGCCCACACCAGCCACAAGCCGCGCATCCTGATCGGCAAGGACACCCGCATCTCGGGCGATATGCTCGAGAGCGCGCTGGCCGCCGGCCTGTGCAGCGTGGGGGCGGACGTGGAGCTGCTGGGGGTCATCCCGACCCCGGCGGTGGCCTATCTGGTGCGCAAGTACCAGGCCGACGCCGGCATCGTCATCAGCGCCAGCCACAACCCGGTGGAGTTCAACGGCATCAAGATCTTCTCGTCGGACGGCTACAAGCTGCCGGACGAGGTGGAAAACGAGATCGAGCAGCATATCTTTGACGGCGGCAAAAACCTCACCCTTGCCACCGGCGGCGCGGTGGGCCGCATCCTTACCCGCACCGACGCGCTGCCGGATTATGTCGATTACCTGGCCGAGCACATCGGCGGCGGCCTCTCGGGCCTCAACCTTGCCATCGACTGCGCCAACGGCGCGGCCAGCGAGACCGCCAAGGCCCTGTTCCCCCGGCTCGGGGCCAAATGCACCTTTTTGGGGGCCGGGCCGGACGGCTGCAACATCAACGACGGCTGCGGCTCCACCCATTTAGACAAGCTGGCAAGGTTTGTGGTGGAGGGCGGCTTTGACTGCGGCATCGCCTTTGACGGCGACGCCGACCGCTGCCTTGCGGTGGACGAAAAGGGCGCCGAGATCGACGGCGACAAGATCATCGCTCTTTTGGCCTGCGACATGAAGGCCCGCGGCCGGCTTGCGGGGGACACGGCGGTGGTCACGGTCATGTCCAACCTTGGGTTTATGCAGTATATGGAGCGGCAGGGCATCCGCACCGCCCGCACCGCGGTGGGCGACCGGTACGTGCTGGAGGAGATGCGCTCGGGCGGGTACGCCATCGGCGGCGAGCAGAGCGGCCATGTGATCCTTTTGAACCACTCCACCACCGGCGACGGCCAGCTTACCGCCGGCAAGCTGCTGCGGCTGCTGGCCGCCAAGGGCTGCAAGATGAGCGAGCTCAACGCCGTGTACGAAAAGTTCCCCCAGGTCATGCTCAACATCCGGGCCAACAACGCCCAAAAGGCCGCCTACCGGGAAGACGAGTACATCGCCGGCTTTATCGAGAGCCAGCAGCAAAACCTGATGGGCATGGGCCGTGTGCTGGTGCGGCTTTCGGGCACCGAGCCCAAGATCCGGGTGATGGTGGAGGGCAAGGACCCCGAGGCCATCGCCGCCAGCGCCGAGCGGATCGCCGAGCTGATCCGCAAGCGCATCCTCAAGGAGTAAGCCGGGCCCAAAACGGCTTTTGCGGCTGGCTTTTTAGCCCCACGCCCAAACCCAGAACCTAAACGACCGAAAGGGGGCATCCCAATGCGGGTGGCAGACGGCTGGCAGGATTACGAGCTGCTGGACGCCACCGGCGGCGAACGGCTGGAGCGCTGGGGCAGCGCTGTTCTCATCCGGCCGGACCCGCAGGTGGTCTGGAAATCACCCCCCATTTCGCCCCTCTGGAACAGGGCGGACGCGGTCTACCACCGGTCGGACAAGGGGGGCGGGCACTGGCAGCAAAACCGCCCGCTGCCCCAAAAATGGCGCATCGGCTGGGGGCCGCTGCAGCTGGTGGTAAGCCCCACCGGCTTTAAGCATACCGGCGTTTTCCCCGAGCAGGCGGTCAACTGGGCCTTTTACGCAAACGCCATCCGGGCGGCGGGGCGGCCGGTGCGGGTGCTCAACCTCTTTGGCTACACCGGCGGGGCCACCCTGGCCTGCGCCGCGGCGGGGGCCAGCGTCTGCCATGTGGACGCCTCCAAGGGCATCGTGGCCTGGGCGCGGGAAAACGCCGCCGCCAGCGATTTGGCGGGCAGGCCCATCCGCTGGATCGTGGACGACTGCGCCAAGTTTGCCGCCCGCGAGCAGCGGCGGGGCAGCCGGTACGACGCCGTGATCATGGACCCGCCCAGCTACGGCCGCGGCCCGGGGGGCGAGGTGTGGAAACTGGAGGACAATATCTACGACCTCATTGCCCTCTGCGCGGGAGTTTTAAACGATAATCCGCTATTTTTTGCGGTAAACAGCTACACCGCCGGGCTTTCGCCCGCCGTGATGGAGTACATCCTCAAAACCACCCTTTGCCCGGCGCACGGCGGGCATACCTCCTGTGACGAGATCGGCCTGTCGGTCTCGGCCACCGGCGGGGTGCTGCCCTGCGGGGCTACCGCCCTCTGGCAGGCGGGGGAGTAAGATTCTTCAATAAAAGGGATGAGATCAGCCATGCAGGTACAAACAACGGACAATGCGATGCTCCGGGCCGAAAACATCCGGTTCCGCTATTCGCCCGAGAGCGAGAGCTACGCGGTAAACGGCGCAAGCCTTGCGGTACAAAAAGGCGAGTTTGTGGCGGTGCTGGGGGCCAACGGCTGCGGCAAAAGCACCCTGGCAAAGCACTTCAACGCCATCCTGCTGCCCGAGAGCGGCACGGTTACGGTGGAGGGCATGGACACCCGGGACGAGGAGCGCCTTTATGATATCCGCCAAAAGGTGGGCATGGTCTTTCAAAACCCGGACAACCAGATCGTAGCCACCGTGGTGGAGGAGGACGTGGCCTTTGCGCTGGAAAACCTGGGCGTGCCCCCGGCCGAGATCCGCACCCGCATCGACGAGGCCATGCAGATGGCCGGCATCTACAAGCACCGGGGCAAGGCGCCGCACAAGCTTTCGGGCGGGCAAAAGCAGCGGGTGGCCATTGCGGGGGTGATCGCCCTGCGGCCGGACTGCCTGGTGCTGGACGAGGCCACCGCCATGCTGGACCCCCGCGGCCGCGAAAAGGTCATGAGCACCATCCGCCGCCTGAACCACGAGTTTGGCATTACGGTGGTGGCCATTACGCATTATATGGAGGAGGCCGCCCAGGCCGACCGGGTGCTGGTGATGAGCGGCGGCAAAATTGCGATGGAGGGCACCCCCAAAGAGGTGTTCAGCCAGACCGAACGGGTGCGCAGCCTGCGGCTGGACGTGCCCCAGGCCGCCGAGCTGCGGGACGAGCTGGCCAAGGCCGGCCTGCCCATGCCGGAGGGCATTATCACGGTAGAGGAGTGCGCGCAGGCCCTGTACCGGCTGCTTGCATAAAAAAGCGCGCCGCGCCGCTGCCGGGCGGCAAAAACCGGGCGATGCCACCCGCGGCGCGGGGGCGTACGCCAAAAGGATGTGATACCCATGGCGGTCATGATCGAAGCAAGGCACCTTACCCACATCTACGGGCAGGGCATGCCGGACGCCACCACCGCGCTCGAGGACGTGAGCTTTGCGGTGGAGGAGGGGGATTTTGTAGGCATCATCGGGTCTACCGGGTCGGGCAAATCCACCCTCATCACCCATTTTAACGGGCTTTTGCGCCCCACCTCCGGCCAGGTGCTGGTGGGCGGGCGGGACCTCTGGGCCGAGCCGTCCAAGATACGGGAGTTCCGGTTTTTGGTGGGGCTGGTCTTCCAGTACCCCGAGTACCAGCTGTTTGAGGAGACGGTGTATAAGGACATCGCCTACGGCCCCAGCAACATGGGGCTGCCCAAAGAGGAGATCGACCGGCGGGTGCGCCGGGCCGCGGCCTTCTGCGGGCTGGACGAGGCCCTGCTGGCCAGCAGCCCCTTTGAACTTTCGGGCGGGCAAAAGCGCCGGGCGGCGGTGGCCGGGGTGCTGGCGATGGAGCCCAGGGTCCTGGTGCTGGACGAGCCGGCCGCCGGCCTTGACCCCGAAGGGCGGGACACCATCCTCTCCCAGATCAAGGCCTACCACAAGCAGACCGGCATCACGGTGCTGCTGGTAAGCCACTCGATGGAGGATATTGCCCGGTTTGCCAACCGGGTGCTGGTGATGGACCAGCGCAAAATTGCCATGTACGACACGGTCGAAAAGGTGTTTGCCCGCGCGCCCGAGCTTTTGGAGCTGGGGCTGTCGGTGCCGCAGGTCACCAAAATCTTTTTGCGGCTGCGCGAGCTGGGCCTTGAGATCCCCGCCGACGTCTACACCATGCCCTACGCCGTTAAAACGGTGCTGGAGGCCGCAAGGGCAAAGGGGGTGCTGTGATGCTGCGGGATATTACCATCGGCCAGCATTTCCCGGGCAATTCGGTCCTGCACCGCATGGACCCCCGGCTCAAGCTGCTGCTTACCATCGCGTATATCGTGCTGCTGTTTTTGGCGGCAAACCCGGTAGGGCTCACCCTCTGCCTGGCGCTTCTGGCCCTGCTCTACCGGCTGGCCCGCATCCCGCTGCGGCTTATCGGCAAAAGCCTGCGGCCCATCCTGCCCATCGTGGCCTTTACCGCGTTTCTCAACCTGTTTTTCATCACCGGCCCGGGCCAGCCGCTCTGGCAGTGGTGGGTTTTCCGCATCTACCCCGAGGGGGTTTCCTACGCCGTCCTCATGGCGGTGCGCATCCTGGCCCTCATCGCCGGCACCAGCCTTTTGACCTACACCACCAGCCCCATCGTGCTCACCGACGCCATCGAGCGGCTCTTAAAGCCCCTGGCAAGGCTGCGGTTGCCGGTGCACGAGCTGGCCATGATGATGACCATTGCCCTGCGCTTTATCCCCACCCTCATCGACGAGACCGACAAGATCATGAACGCCCAAAAGGCCCGCGGCGCCCAGCTGGACTGCGGCAGCCTCAAGCAGCGCATCACCGCGCTGGTGCCCATCCTCATCCCGCTCTTTATCTCGGCCTTCCGCCGGGCCGAGGAGCTGGCCATGGCCATGGAGTGCCGCTGCTACCGCGGGGGCGATGGCCGCACCCGGCTCAAGGTGCTGCGCTTTACCGGGGCCGACTGGGCCAGCCTTGCGGTTGGCGTTTTGTGCCTTGCGGGCATCTTTGTTACGCGGTTCTTTTTTAAGGGGATATAGCTTTTTGGCCGATCTGGGGGATGCATCCCCCAGCCCCCCTAAAATGTTTTGCCCGGCCAACCGTATCCTGTACACCGCCGGCGATCCCGGCGCATAAAAGTGTCCGCGGCACAAACCCATGTGCCGCGTTTGGCGGGGGTCCAGGGGGGCGCGCCCCCCTGGATCGGCCCTCAAAGCCCCCCGCCCGCGGAAGGAGCGCCCCAGCCCATGAACATCCTGCTCACCCTCCAATTTGACGGCACGGCCTACTGCGGCTTCCAGGTGCAAAAAAACGGCCGCTCGGTCTGCGAGGCGGTGCAGGATGCGCTGGAGGCGGTGCTGGGCGTCCGGCCGCCGGTCAAGGGCTGCGGCCGCACCGACGCCGGGGTGCATGCGCTGGGCTACGCCCTCAGCTTTTATGCCGAGCCGCGCATCCCGCTGCAAAAGCTGCCGCTGGCCCTCAACAGCCGCCTTCCGGCCGACATCCGGGCCACCGCCGCACGGGCCGTGCCCGAGGGCTTCCACGCCCGCTACTCGGCCCACACCAAAACCTACCTCTACCGCATCCGGCTGGGCGCGGTGGATTCCCCCTTTGACGCGGCATACTATTACCGCCTGCCCGGCCCGCTGAATCTTGCCGCCATGCAAAGGGCGGCGCAGGACGTCTGCGGCACCCACGATTTCCTCGCCTTCTGCTCGGCCGGCAGCCAAACGGCCGCCCGGGGCGATACGGTGCGTACCGTTACCGCCTGCACGGTACAGCAAACCGGCGATACCCTTGCCATCACGGTCACGGCCAACGGCTTTTTGTACAACATGGCCCGCATCCTGGCCGGCACCCTTGTGCGGGTGGGGCAGGGGCGTATCCCGGCAAACGGCGTCCCCGCCATCCTCGCAGGCCGCAGCCGCGCGGCCGCCGGGCCCACCCTGCCCGCCCGGGGGCTTTTTTTGCAGGCGGTGCAGTACCCCCCCGAGGCGCTGGGGGATGCGCCATAGCCTTTCGGGCGGCAGCGCCCACACCATTCCAGCAAAAGGAGGCGGCTTTGTGGCAAAACCCGGCAGTCAAACCAACCATACCCCCGCCCAGCTGCACACCGCCCGCCTTAAGCAGATCCGCCAGGCGCGCCGAGCCCGGCGCGTCCGGGGCTTTTTGCTCACCCTGCTGGCGGCGCTGCTGGCGCTCTTCTGGTTTACCGGGGTTTATGGCTCCTCCATCGCCCTCTTGGGCGATCTGTGGGACTCGGTGCGCATTGGCGCCGCCTCCGGGCCGGGCTTCCCGCAAAAAACCGGCCTGGGCGAAATCTATCAGGCCGAGGAGCTGGCCGGCGGCTTTGCGGCCCTGGCCCAAAAGGACCTGGTGCTCTATTCGGCCAAGGGCACCCAGCTGCGCAGCATCCAGCACGGCTATGCCCGCCCGGCCATCGCGGTGGGGGGCCGGCGGGTCTGTTTGTACAGCCGCAGCGGCTACGAGGTGCGCATCGAGAGCCGCAGCAAAACCCTCTACACCAAAACCTTCGAGCAGCCGGTGCTCTTTTGCACCATGAGCCCGGGCGGCAGCCTGGCGGTGGTCACCCGGTCGGCCCGGTACGCGGCCGAGCTCACCGTATACAGCCCCGGCATGGAGTTCCGCTACGGCTGGAACCCCACCGACGCCGAGGGCGTGCCCCTGCGGGCCGCCTTTGCGGCCGACAACCGCCGGCTGGCGGTGGCCTGCCTGAGCGCCCGCGAGGGGCAGGTCTGTACCGGTCTGTACTGGCTGGATATCCGCAGCGACCAGGTTACCGCCAGCACCCTCGCGCCCGGCAGCACCCTTTTGCAGCTGCACTGGCTGAACGCCGACTCGGTGCTGGCCGTCTACGACGATATGGCCGCGGTGTACGACGCCGCCACCGGCCAGGAGACCGCCCGTTACAGCTACGGCGGCCGGCGGCTGGTGTCGGCCTCGGTCTGCGGGCAGATGTCCGCCCTGCTGCTGGCCGGCAGCGCGCAGCGCATCGCCGTGCTGGATGCCGCTCTTGAGCCGGCTGCCAACATCCCCGCGGCCTCCTCGGCCCGGCAGGTGGTGCTCACCCGCACCGCCGCATATAGTTTGGAAAGCGAGGCCGTGCGCTGCTATTCCCTCACCGGCGAGGAGCAATGGTCCCAGGAGCTGCCAAACCCGCCCCAGGCGCTGGTGCAGGCCCAAAAGCTGCTGCTGTTCAGCGC
>CAJTVI010000029.1 GCA_910579545.1 uncultured Oscillospiraceae bacterium
ACTCTCCCCCACCCCCGGTTTTAGCCCCATAAAACTCCTTGAAATGGACACTCCCGGGGCGGGGGCCCGGCCGGCAAGCCCCTGTCCCGGCCCTGGCGCCCGCCGGCGCAAAAAAGTTTTGAAAAAGGGCTTGACAAATCGGTTCATTGGATATATAGTTAGTTACACAAGTAATGAACCACTTAACTTGCCGCCCGCGCGGCCGGCCCGCCGTCAAGGCCCGCCGGGCGTTTGGAGCAAAAGAGGCGCGGCCGGCCAGCCTGACGGCGTGTTACCCCTTGTTAAGAGATGCAAGCATCGCTTGACAAAGGGGAGCACGGTTTTTGGGGCAAAAGACATAAAAAAGCAAAAAAGGTAAAAACTCTTTTGTTTTTAGAAAGAACCTTTGCCCCAAAAACTCCGCAGGACCGGCAGGGCAAGGCCAGTGGTGCGATGGCAAGGCGGCGTGCCGCGGGAAGCCTTGGTGGCTTCCAAGGTGCGCCAACGCAGCCAGCGTGCCGCTGGAGTTGGCCTGACGGCGTGTTACCCCTTGTTAAGGGATGCAATAAAGGAAAGAGGTGGAAGGATTGCAGGGATCCCTCAATGACCAGGCCTCCATTTATCTACAGATCGCCCGGATGCTGGAGGACGGCGTTCTGCGCGGCATCTACCCCGAGGAGGAGCAGGCGCCCAGCACCAACGAGCTGGCGCGCGCCTACAGCATCAACCCGGCCACCGCGGCCAAGGGCATCAACCTGCTGGTAGACAAGGGCGTCTTGTACAAAAAGCGGGGCATTGGCATGTTTGTGGCGGCGGGGGCCGCCGGGGCCATCCGGGCCGAGCGCCGGGAGGCCTTTTACGAAAACTACGTCACCGCACTGGTGCGGGAGGGCCAGAGCCTTGGCCTTACGGCTGAGGAGATGGCCGAAATGGTGGCCCGCGCGGCCAAAGGAGGAACACATCATGAATGAGCAAACCGCAAAAAGCCTTGTGGCAAAGGGCGTGTGCAAGGCGTATGGCAAAAAGCAGGTGCTGCACAACCTGGACCTTACCTTAGAGCCCGGCCGCATCTATGGGCTGATCGGCCGCAACGGCGCGGGCAAAACCACCCTGCTGGGCATCCTTACCGCCCAGAACACCCTCGACGCCGGCACCGTTGCCTACGGCGGCGCGCCGGTGTGGGAGAACCCGGCGGCCCTGGCCGACATCTGCTTTTCGCGGGAGTTATCCCCCAACCTGCTGATGGGCCAGAACACCCTCAAGGTGCGGGACTACCTGCGCGCCGCCCGGGTCTACTACCCCCATTGGGACGAGGAGTACGCCAAGCGGCTGATCGCCGAGTTTGGCCTTGAGACAAAAACCAAGATCTACAAGCTCAGCAAGGGGATGCTGAGCATGGTCACCATCGTGCTGGCGCTGGCCAGCCGCGCGCCGCTGACCATCCTGGACGAGCCGGTGGCCGGGCTGGACGTGGTGGCGCGGGAGCGGTTTTACCAGCTGCTGCTCGAGGACCAGATGGCCACCGGCCGCAGCTTTGTGGTCTCCACCCACATCATCGAGGAGGCCGCCGCCGTGTTTGAGGAGGTGGTGCTGCTGGACGAGGGGCACATCATCGAAAAATGCCCCACCGACGAGCTGGTAAGCCAGTTCTGCTGCGTCTGCGGCCACGAGCAGGCGGTAAGCGCCCTCTGCGCCGCCCTTGGCGCGGACCCGCTCGAGGCCCAGGCGCTGGGCCGGCAAAAGGCCGTGACCCTGCGGGTTTCGGCCGAGCGGGCCGGGCAGGCCGCCGCCGAACAGGGGCTGGATCTGGATATTTCGGCCCTCAACCTGCAAAAGGTCTTTGTGGCCCTCTGCGGGCACGAGCATGCCATGCCGGCACAAAAGGGGGCGTAACGCATGGGCAAAACGATGCGCGTTTTGGTGCGGGGCGGGCTGTGGATATACCTTGCCATCACGGTCTGCTTTGCGGCGGTCACGGTGGGCGGGGTAGCCCTGTTTGGGGGCAAAAACCTCTTTGGCACCTATCTGCTCTCCAACAGCCTGCTGTGCGTCATGTTCTACCTGATGTCCGGCGTGATGCTGGGCAGCATCTGGCCCGGGCTCTGCCTCTCGATGGGGGCCACCCGGCGGCAGTTTTTTGCCGGGCTGCAGGCCGCCATGCTGCTTGGCCTTGCGGCCTATCTCGCCATCATGGCGGCGGTCGGCGCGGCGGTCCAGCAGCTGCTGGCGGCCGGCCGGATGGAGTTCGCGGCTGATTTTATGCTGCTGCGGGTGGACACCCCGGCCGCCCTTGTGCAGGCGGTGGGGCTGCTGGCCGTGTTTGGGCAGCTGGGGGTTTTGCTGGGGCTTTTAAGCGCCCGGATAGGCCGCATTGGGTATGTGGCAAGCATGGTGCTCATCATCCTGTTCTGCATCGCCCTCTACCTTGTGGTGGGTTTTGGGCAAACCGGGCTGTTCAATATGCCAATGCTTTTGCAGCCCGGCCCGCTGGGCGGCGTCTGCTGCGCGCTGGCGCTGGCTGCGGCCATGGGCTGCGGCGGGCTGCTGCGGCGGTTTGCCGTACAATAAGGAGGAATGCTTTGTGTTTCGCTTTTTAAAGGGGCAGTTCTGGCTCAACCACCCCGACCATAAGATCGTGCTGGCCCTTGGGGCCGGCGTGGGGTTGGCGGCCGAGGCCCTGACCGTTTTTATGACCCTGTATACCCGCGAGCCCTACACCGTGCTGCTGGGCAGCGGCGTCACCCTGGTCCTGGGGCTGTTTTTCCTCACCCTGATCTTTGCCGGGCACTTTTTTATCGAGTTTGACATCGGCCTCTCGATGGGGGCCACCCGGCGGCGGATGCTGGCGGCCGGGCTGTTCAACTGCCTCTGCCTTGAGGGGGTTTTGCTGGCGGTCACGGCGGCGCTGCGCGCTTTGGAGTGGGCGGTGTATGTGGGCTGGCTGCAAAAAAGCCTGCCGGGCCTTCTGCCCGCGGTGGACTTTCTGGGCGTGCTGCTGGGCCTGCCGCTCTGGGGCAAGCTGCTTTTGCTGGCCGGGCCGATCTTTCTGGGCTTTGTGGGCGGGGTGCTCATCCAGCGGTTTGGCCGCCGGGGCTTTTGGGTGCTGTGGGGGGCCTTTATGCTCGGGTTTGTGCTGCCCAGCAACGCCCTCTCGTGGGATACCGAGCTCCTGCACACCGCGGCCGGCCTTGCCGGGCTGCTGGGCATGCTGGGCTGGATCGGCGCGGCAGCCGCGGCGGCGCTGGGCGGCTGGGCCGTCTGGCTGGCGCTGCACGCCAGCGTGCGCAGCGAATGAGTTAAAAGGAGGCTTTTCAGATGGCAAAATCCGATCGCTTTGAGATCCTGCACAAGGAGGGCAGCGCCCTCGCCAATGCCCAGCGGATGGTGCTGGTGGACCGGGAAACCGGGGTGACCTACCTCTTTATCCAGGCCGGGTATTCCGGCGGGCTGTCCCCCCTGCTGGATGCCGGGGGCAAGCCGGTCATCACACGGTAAAAGGGTTTGGAGCCGCCTGCCGCAGCCTGCGGGGGGCGGCTTTCTTGTGTTTTTGGGCGGGATGGGGTACAATAGGGGCACCACACCAAAAAAGGGGGCGGGCGCATGGGCGGCAAACAACCGGCGGGCTGGATCGCCCGGCTGCGGGGCCATAAGCGGCTTTGGCAGTGGGCCGCGCTCTGCGCCGCCTGCCTGCTGGCGCTGGGCTGGGCCTTTTTGGTCACCACCCGGGCCGCGAACGGCCGCTCGGAGTACGAGATCGTCAACGACGAATACAGCCAGGCCCTTGCCCCCGCCGACCCCGCCGCCGGGTTTATGCAGGAACTGGTGATCGGGCCGGACACCCCGCTCTACGGGGTGCGGCTGCTCTTTACCACCTATGACCGGGTGGCGCGCGGCGCCCTGCATGTGGACCTGCTGAACGAAAACCTCGAGCCGCTGGCCCACGCCGGCTGCGCGCTCACCGAGCTGCTGGACAATACCTTTAAGGCCCTGATCTTTGATGCGCCTGTCGCCCCATCGGCCGGGCAGGCGCGGGTGTTTTTGCACATTTATACCGAGCCGGAAACCCCGGAGGACGTCATCGGCCTCTGGTGCAGCGAAAAAGCCCTGCCGGGGTTTGCGCTGTATGACGCGGGCGCGGAGCCGCCGGCCGGCGGGGCCCTTGGCACCGCGGCGCTGCAATATGTGGCGGACCATACCGGCACCTGGGCCAATCGGCTCTTTTGGGCGCCGGCGGCCCTGTTGGCCCTGGCCGTGCTGGGCAGCTTTTGGCTGGCGGTCGTGCGCCGTGCGTCGGCTTGGCGGGTGTTCTCTTTTGCGGCGGCGGTGCTGGGGCTCTGCTTTGCGCTGGTTACCCCGCCCCTGGCCGCGCCGGACGAGTACAGCCACGCCGCGGCCAGCTACGCCATGGCCAGCCGGGCGCTGGGCCAGCCGGAGTTTGACCCCGAGGGCCGGCTGCTGATGCGTGCGTGCGACGCCCCCTATATGACCCGCGGCACCGGCGAGGTGGGCATGTTTGCCTATAAGCGGCTGGCACAGCACCTGGCCGAGGCCGGCTGCGCGGGCGAGGCGTGCGTGCCGGTGCGGGTCAGCGTGCCCTACAAGCCGGTGCCGCTGCCCTACCTTGCGCCGGCGGGGGGCATGCTGCTGGCGCGGGTGCTGGGGCTTGGCTTTTACGGCATGCTGCTGGCCGGCCGGCTGGCAAACCTTGCCCAGTATCTCCTGCTGGCCGGCTTTGCGGTGCGGCATATCCCGCGGGGCAAAACCCTGCTGTTCTGCACGGCGCTGCTGCCCATGAGCCTGCAGCTGGCGGCCAGCTTTTCGCCCGACGCGCTGGTGCTGGGCCTGGGCTTTGCGCTGCTGGCCCTGGTGCTGGAGTGCGCGGAACAAAAAACGCCGGTCAGCCGCGGGCAGGCGGCGGGGCTGGTGGCCCTCTCGGCTCTCATCGCCCCCTGCAAGGCCATCTACCTTGGCATGGCCGCCCTCTGTTTTTTGGTGCCGGCGGCCCGTTTTGAGCTGCCCGGGGGCCGGCTTTCGGGGGTGCGGCGTGCGCGGCTGGTGCGGTTTGGCTGCTGCGGCGCGGCGCTGCTTTGCTGGTGCTTTTACCATGCCGAATACCTCGGCTATACCTTCCGGGACCTGCGGCTGGGGGCGCTGCCTTATCTGGCCCTGGCCGTGGCACTGGCCGCCGGGCTCTGGTACGCTTTGCGCGGGCCAGAGGGGCCGCTGGGCCCCAAGCTGCGGCGTGGGCTGCTGCTTTTATGCGGCGCGGCAGTGCTGGGCGGGGCGGTGTTTTTGGCCCTGTTTGTAAAAATGGGGGGCGACTACACCCCCGAAGAGCTGCTGGCGGGCATGCAGCCCAACGGCGATTCCATCTACACCTGGTCGGCGGGGTACCTGCTGCGGCATCTGCCCGGCGCGGCAAAGCTGCTGGCCGCCACCTTTACCGACGGCGCGGCCGCCCTTTTGCAGGGGCTGGTGGGCACGGCTTTGGGCGAACCGATCGTGTTTACCGCCGAGGCCAGCTGGATCTATACCCTTTTGCTGGCGGCGCTGCTGGCCCTTGCGGCCCTGCGCACCCAAAACGCCCCGCCCCGCCTGGGGGCGGCTGCGCGCTGGCTGCTGGGGCTGGAGGCGCTTTTGGCGGCCGGGCTCTCGGTGCTGGCCTGCCTGATGTGGACCCCCATCAACTACGGCCACCTCTTTGGTTTGCAGGGGCGGTACCTGCTGCCGGTGCTGCCCATGGCGCTGCTGCTGTGGGGCGAAACCGACCTTGTGGCCCTCAAGCGGCCGGCCGGGGCGGGGCTGCGGGTTTGCAGCGTCTGCCTTACGGCGCTGGTGCTTTTGCAGGCGGTGGGCCTTTACGCGGCCATGTAGGCGGCGTTTTTGCGGCTTTTGGGCAAAAAAGCACTTGCGCGGCCGGGGCCTTTGTGCTACAATAGACAGGCGTTAGTGTCCGCTGGCCCCACCAGCGGGGTTAATGGCATACATTAAACGGGCGGTCCTCTGCCGCGCCCAGCTTTGCGGCGCCGGGCATGAACGTCATAAAAAATGGAGGAAGCTTAGAATGGACGCAATCAAAAAGATCACCGAGGGCATGGTCAAGGAGAACCGCCCCCAGTTTGCGGTGGGCGACACCGTGCGTGTGTCGGTGCGCATCAAGGAGGGTGAGCGCGAGCGCATCCAGGCCTTTGAGGGCACCGTGATCGGCAAAAAGCACGGCGGCGTGGCCGAAACCTTTACCGTGCGCCGCACCTCTTACGGCGTGGGCGTCGAGCGCGTGTTCCCGGTCAACTCCCCCTTTGTGGAAAAGGTCGAGGTGGTACGCCGGGGCAAGGTGCGCCGCGCAAAGCTCTTTTATCTGCGCGGCCGTACCGGCAAGGCTGCCAAGGTCAAGGAGCTGCTGTAAGCATCGCGTACAAAAAGGAGGGGGGACAATTTCGATTGTCTCCCTTTTTCTTTACCGCCCGGTGGGCCGGGCGGAGAACTGAACGAAAGGGGAGAGGCGGCCTTGGAGGCAAAACGCGCTGCGCGCAACCTGAACCTGCTGGAGTGGTACGACGCGCTGGTGTTCGCGCTGGCGGTTTTGGTGGCGTTTTTTATCTTTTTTGCCCGGGTGGTGGCGGTGGACGGCTCCTCCATGCTGCCCACCCTTACCAACGGCGACCGCTTAATCGTGCGCAGCATCGGCTATAAGCCCGCCGCGGGCGACATTGTGGTCATCGACAGCTACATCAACTACGGCAAGCCCCTGGTCAAGCGGGTCATCGCGGTGGGGGGCGACACGGTGGACCTGGACCCCGCCGCCGGCCAGGTGCTGGTAAACGGCCAGCCGCTGGACGAGCCGTATCTGGCCGAGCCCACCACCGAGACCGGGGATATGCAGTTCCCCCTGGTGGTGCCCCAGGGCAGCGTGTTTGTGATGGGCGACAACCGCCAGCACTCCACCGACAGCCGGTTTGCCAGCATCGGCTTTATCGACGTGCGGGACATTCTGGGCGAGGCGGTGCTGCGGGTCTTCCCGCTGGATAAGGCGGGTAAGGTCGCATGAACGGGGACGGGGTCAACCGGCGCAGCATCCAGTGGTTCCCGGGGCATATGGCCAAAACCCTGCGGCTGATGCGCCAGGAGGTGCGCGGGGTGGACGCGGTGCTGCTTTTGCTGGACGCCCGCATCCCCCGCAGCAGCTTAAACCCGGAGCTGGAAGCCATCGCCGCCGCAAAGCCGCACCTCTATGTGCTGAATAAGGCCGACCTGGCCGACCCCGCCCTCACCGCCCGCTGGGTGCGCTGGTTCTGCGGGCAGGGGGCCGGGTGCGTGGCCATCAGCGCCAAGCAAAAAAGCGGCGCGGCCGCCGTGCGCCGCGCGGTGGACGAGGCCCTTGCCGGCTTAATGGCCCGCAATGCCCAGCGGGGCATGGCCGGCGCGAGGGTGCGGGTGATGGTGGCGGGCATCCCAAACGTGGGCAAATCCACCTTTATCAACACCTTTGCGGGCGCGGCCCGGGCCGCCGCGGCCGACCGCCCCGGCGTAACGCGGGGCCGGCAGTGGATCGCGGCCGGCCGGTACGACCTTTTGGACATGCCGGGGGTGCTCTGGAACAAGTTCGACAGCCTTGAAACCGCCTCCAACCTCGCCTTTATCGGCTCGATCAAGGACGATATCCTTGACCTGGAGGAGCTGGCCGCCGGGCTGCTCAGCCAGATGCGGGCGGTCTACCCCGGGCGGCTGGCCGGGCGCTACAAGCTTACCGAACAGCAGCTGGCCCTGCCCGCCTGGGAGCTGCTGGAGGCCATCGGCCGCGGGCGGGGCATGCTGATGCGGGGCGGCGAGGTGGACACCGCCCGGGCCGCCGCCATGCTGGTGGATGAGTTCCGGGCCAGCAGGTGGGGGCGGATCACCTTAGAGACGCCGCCGGACGATGCCGCCGCGGGGCGGGCTGCGGTCAGCGGCGAACAGCAGCCGGACGCGCCGGCCGCACCGGGCGGCCCACAGCAGGCAGACGCCGGAAAGGACGAGGCATGAAGGGCGAAGAGCTTTACCTCTACGACGCGGGGGTGCGCGCCGCCCAGGGCATATTCTGCGGGGTGGACGAGGCGGGCCGGGGGCCGCTGTGCGGGCCGGTCTGCTGCGCGGCGGTGATGCTGGACCCCGCCGACCCCATCGAGGGGGTCAACGACTCCAAAAAGCTCTCGGAAAAAAAGCGGGAGGCCCTGTATGAGCAGATCGTCCGCCGGGCGGCCGCCTATAACGTGGTGATGATCGGCCCGGAGGAGATCGACCGGCTCAATATTTTAGAGGCCACCATGGAGGGCATGCGCCAGGCGGTGGCCGGGCTTTCGCCGCCGCCGGCCTTTGCCCTGATCGACGGCAACCGCTGCCCCGCGCCGCTGGCCCTGCCGGCCATGAGCCTTGTAAAGGGGGACGGCCTTTCGGCCAGCATCGCGGCGGCCTCCATCCTGGCCAAGGTCAGCCGGGACCGGTATATGCTCGAGTTGGACCGCCAGTACCCCCAGTACCAGCTGGCAAAGCACAAGGGCTACGGCACCAGGCTGCACTACGAGCTGCTGCAAACCTACGGCATTGCGCCCTTTTACCGCCGCAGCTTTTTAAAAAACCGCTCCTTTAAGGAGGCCGGGCCCGGCTGCGAAGCAGGAGAGGGCAGGGATGGCTGAGCCGGCCGGGGGCCGGGCGGCAGCCGGCCGCCGGGGCGAGGCGGCGGCCGCCCTTTACTATCAAAAACGGGGCTGCACCCTGCTGGCCCACAACTACCGCACCCGGCTGGGCGAACTGGACCTTGTTCTGCTGGAGGGCGGCACCTTAGTGTTTGCCGAGGTCAAAACCCGCGCTGTGCGCTCCTCCGGCTGGGGCGCGCCCGGCGAGGCGGTGGGGCCCAACAAGCGCCGGCGGCTGCTGCTGGCCGCCCGCCAGTACCTGCGCGCTTCCCCCTACCGGGAGCTGCCGGTGCGGTTCGACGTGGTGGAGGTGACCCCCGCGCCCGGCGGCGGGCTGCTGGTGCACTGCATCCGGGGCGCGTTTGAGGACGGGTGATCCAGCTGTACAGGGTATCGCCTGACGGCGTGTTTTTGCAATAGAGGGGAGAACGGGATATGGAGTATACAAGTACGCGCAATGCGGTCTGCCGGGTCAGCGCCGCGCAGGCCATCGTTCAGGGCCTTTCGGAGGAGGGCGGGCTGTTTGTGCCGGTAAGCTTTCCCAAGGCCGACCCTGCCGCGCTGGCCGGGCTGGACTATCCGGACCTCGCGGCCGCGGTGCTGGGGCTTTACCTCACCGATTATCCGCCGGCCTTTTTGCAGGCCCAGGCCCGCGCGGTGTACGGCGGCGGGTTTGGGGGCAAGGCCGGCTGGATGAGCGAGGTGGAGCCGGGGCTTTACTCGCTCGAACTCTGGCATGGGCCCACCTGCGCCTTTAAGGACTATGCGCTCCAGCTGATGCCGCGGCTTTTGGCCGAGGCCAAGCGGGCCCTGGGCCGCACCGAGACCACCCTGGTTCTGGTGGCCACCTCGGGGGATACCGGCAAGGCGGCGCTGGCCGGCTGCCAGGACCTTGCGGGGGTGCGGGTGGCGGTGTTCTACCCCACCGGCGGCACCAGTGAGATCCAGCGGCTGCAGATGGCCACCCAGGAGGGGCGCAACCTCGCCGTTTACGCGGTAGAGGGCAATTTTGACGACGCCCAGACCGGGGTCAAGCGCGCCTTTACCGATGGGGGCCTGGCCGCGGCGCTGGCGGCGCGGGGGGTGCGGCTGTCCAGCGCCAACTCGATCAACTGGGGGCGGCTGGCCCCGCAGATCGCCTATTACTTTTACGCCTATGCCCAGCTGGTGCGCCAGGGGGCGGCGGCCCAGGGCCAGCCGGTGGATTTTTGCGTGCCCACCGGCAATTTTGGCGATATCCTGGCCGGCTGGTACGCAAAGCAGATGGGCCTGCCGGTGGGGCGGCTGGTCTGCGCCTCCAACCAAAACCGGGTGCTCACCGACTTTTTTGCCGCCGGCCATTACGACGCCCGCCGCACCTTTTATAAAACCGAGTCCCCCTCCATGGACATCCTGGTCTCCTCCAACCTCGAGCGGCTGCTCTGGCACCTCTCGGGCAGCGACGAGGCGGTGCGGGGCTGGATGGCCAGTTTGGCCCAAACGGGCGGGTACACGGTGCCCCAGCCGGTGCTGGAGGCCCTTAAGGCGGATTTTGCCGCCGGCTGCGCCGACGACGCCGAGGCGGCCGCCGAGCTGCGCCGCCGGTACGAGGAAAACGCCTACCTCTGCGACCCCCACACCGCCGTGGCCTTTAAGGCCGCGCGGGAGCAGCGGGGCACAGCGCCCATGGTGGTGCTCTCCACCGCCAGCCCCTTCAAGTTCCCCCGGGCAGTGCTGGCCGCGCTGGGCCGCCCCGCGCCCCAAAACGATTTTGAGGCCATGGAGGCGCTCGAGGCCTATACCGGCGCGCCCGCGCCGGCCGCCCTGGCCGGGCTGCGGGGCAAGCCGGTGCGCTTTACCGAGGTCATCGCGCCGGCCGCCATCGGCGGCGCGGCCCTGCGCAGCTGCTGAGATGGAAAAATGCCGCCAAAGCGCGGCGAGACAAATAAAAGCCGGGGCCGGCAGGGGACTAAGCCCCGGCCGGCCCCGGCTTTTTCTTAAACCTCCGAGAAGGTTTCGCACATCGTCTCCTCGGGGTGCAGCGAGCGGTTTTTTACCTGGATCTCGCTGGCGGTGCAGCAGCAGGCGCCGTTGTTGTGCACGCAGTTGGCTACCTCGCAGTGGATGCCGCTGAGGATGGGCTCATTGTGTTCCATGGCGGTTTCCCTCCCTTGTCGTGTGTTTTATGGCGGGGCGGTATACCGCCCGTACCCTTAGCTTTGCCGGCCGGGCGGCCGGTTATCAGGAGAAAACAATGGCAATTTTTGTGATCGGCGACCTGCACCTCTCGCTGGGTGCGCAAAAGCCCATGGACGTCTTCCCCGGCTGGCAGGGCTACCTTGCAAGGTTAGAGGCCAACTGGCGCGCCCTCATCGCGCCGGGGGACACCGTTGTGCTGGCGGGGGATACCAGCTGGGCCATGAAATTAGAGGACACCGCGGCCGACTTTGCCTTTTTGCAAGGCCTGCCGGGCAAAAAGCTGCTCATCAAGGGCAACCACGACTACTGGTGGAACAGCGCCGCCAAGATGCGGGCCTTTTTTGCCCGGCAGGGCTTTGACAGCCTGGACATCCTGCACAACAACGCCTACGAGGCCGAGGGGCTGTCCCTCTGCGGCACCCGCAGCTGGATGCTGGACGCGGCCGACCCCCAGGACGAAAAGGTCCGCGCCCGGGAGCAGGGCCGGCTGCGGGCCAGCCTGGCCGCCGCCGCGCCCGGCTGCGAGCGGCTGGCCTTTTTGCACTACCCGCCCCTTGGCCCCGGCGGCACGGCCGCGGGGGTGGTGGCCTTATTAAAAGAGTACGGGGTGCGCCGCTGCTTTTACGGCCACCTGCACGGGGCCTCCATCCGCGCCGCGCGGCAGGGCCTTGTGGACGGCGTCGAGTACCGTCTGGTCTCGGCGGACGGGCTGGGCTTCTGCCCGCTGCGCATCCCGCCCGCCCCGCCCGCCTGAAAGGGCCGCCGCAAAAGCGGCGGCAAAATAGAGCGATCGGGCCGGATCCGCTAAACCTCGGCAGCCCGCAGGGGGCGCCCCCTGCTTTTTGTTCCCATGTTGGGAACAAGCCTTCCCATCCCCGCGCAAGACCCGCGGGGCTAAAACCGCGCCCGCTGCGCATCCCGCCCCAAAGGAGGCCGATCCCATGAACGTACTGTTTGACCAGGAGCAGCTGGCCCGGCTGATCACCAGCCTGCAAACCCTCACCGGCATCCGGGCCAACATCCTGGACGCCGCCGGGCGGGACATCGGCCTTACCGTGGGGCACACCGCCTTCTGCCGCCAGATCAACGAGGACCCTGCCGGCCATGCCCGCTGCCTTGCCTGCGACGCGGCCGCCGCCAGGGTCTGCGCCGGGCAGGCCCATTTTTACTATTACCGCTGCCATATCGGCCTGTGCGAGGCGATGCTGCCCCTGTATGCCGACGATCCCGGCGTACCGGTGGCCTACCTGATTTTGGGGCAGTTTTTGGAAACCGCCCCCAATGAGGCCCGCTGGCAGGGGGTGCAGGGGGCGCTGGGCTGGTACGCCGGCGACCTGCATGCGCTGCGCCAGAGCTTTTTTGCCCTGCGCTGCTACCCCCAAACCACCCTGCAGGCCTATGCCGAGGTGGTGGAGGCGCTGGCCGATTACATCCGGCTCAAGGGCATGATCCTGCCCACCGGCGAGAGCGATTTGCGCCGGCTCGAGCTCTACCTCAACGAGCACTACACCGAAAAGCTCTCCCTCGCGCTGCTCTGCGACCAGCTTAAGATCGGCCGCACCCGGCTCTGCCGGCTTGCCCGGGAGCTCTCGGGCGGGCACACCCTCTCCTGGCTCATCGCCCAGCGCCGCATCGAGGCCGCCAAGGCCCTGCTTTTGCAGACCAGCATGCCCATCTCGGCGGTGGCCGAGGCGGTGGGCATCAGCGATTACAACTATTTTTCCCGCCTGTTCCGCACCGTCACCGGGCTTACCCCTCGTAAATTCCGCTTAAACCGGGATGGAACCTACAAAAATATTGTACAAAATGGCAAAAATTCGGTGGATTTTTCGTGATTCGTACAATTTTTCGCCCTGTGTACGATAATGCTATTTTGTGGATTCTGACGCCTATTTTTCCCCCTCAAAACGCGCTATGATAAGAGCATCAAAGCGGCGGCGGCTCCGCCGGCGGAGTTTGGCCCGCGGCGCCCGCCGCCCCATTTTTTGAAGGAGGACGAACACTTTATGAAAAAGGCACTTGCTCTTGTGCTGGCGCTTGCGCTGGCGCTCTCCCTTGTTGCCTGCGGCGGCGGCGCTTCCAGCACCCCCGCAGCCAGCACCCCCGCGGCCGGCAGCGAGCCCGCCGCCCCGGCCGGCGATAAGATCGACATCAACGTCATCGCCGCCCAGTACGGCCAGAACACCCAGGACTGGTGGGCCAACTTCCAGAAGGAGTTCAACGCCGAGCACGAGGACATCAACCTCAACGTGGAGGTCGTTTCCTGGAACGACATCTACACCGTGGTGAACACCCGCATCGCCAACAACAACGCGCCCGACATCCTCAACATCGACGTCTTTGCCGACTACCAGGCCGACGGCCTGCTGCTGCCCGCTGAGGACTATGTCTCGGCCGAGACCTACGCCAAGTTCTACCCCGCCTTCCTCGACCAGTCGGTCGTGGACGGCACCGTCTGGGCCATCCCGGACCTCGCCAGCGCCCGCGCGCTCTACTACAATGCCGACATCCTCAAGGACGCCGGGGTCGAAGCGCCCCCCGCCACCTGGGACGAGCTGGTAGCCGCCTGCCAGGCGATCAAGAAGTTTGATTCCAGCATCTACCCCTGGGGCATCGACATGACCACCGACGAAGGCCAGGCCGCCTTTGCCTACTACGTCTGGAACAACGGCGGCGACTTCATCGACGCCTCCGGCAACTGGACCCTGAACAGCGACGCCAACGTCGAGGCCATCGAGTTTGCCATCAAGCTGGTCAACGACCAGTTCACCAACAGCGACCCGGCCACCGACACCCGGTACGACCTGCAGGATATGTTCGGCACCGGCAAGGTTGCCATGATGATCGGCCCCAACAGCATCCCCACCTACATTGCCGAGGGCGGCAACAGCGTCAACTTCGGCGTGGCCCCCATCCCGGCCAACGGCAGCAACCCCTCCGTGTCCGCCGGCGTTATGGACCGCTTTATGTGCTTCGACAACGGCCACTCGGACGAGAAGATCGAGGCCATCAAGACCTTCTTTGACTACTTCTACGAGGATACCCGCTACTCCGACTGGGTGCTGATGGAAGGCTTCCTGCCCGCCACCAGCGCCGGCGGCGAGATCGTGGCCGCCTCCGACCCGAGCATGGCCGCCTGGGTCGACATCGTGGGCAGCTGCAAATTCTATCCCACCGCCAAGGCCGAATGGGCCGACGTCAAGCAGGGCGTTATCGACGTGGAGCAGAAAGCGCTGCTGGGCGGCAACGTCAAGGAGCTGCTGGACGAGCTGCAAGGCGAGATCGCCGGCTAAGGCTTTTTAGCCAGACCGGCGCAGCGCCCCTATAACCTGATACGCATTGCTGCGGGCCGGGCCGCTCTTTGGCCCGGCCCGCTCTCTTTTCATCCGCGCGGGGGCCCCTTCTGCGCGGCCCTTTGGGCGCGGGGGCCCCGCCGCCTGCGCCGCCTTTACCGTTTTGCCAACACAAACAGGGAGGTGTCCCTTTGAGTAAAAAAACCTTTCGCAAGATCGAGCCTTATATCTGGATCCTGCCCAGCATCCTGCTGATGGCGGTGTTCATCATCGTGCCCATCGGGTCGGTGTTCCGCATGTCGCTCAGCAAGGTCACCAAGGCGGGGCTCATCAAGGGCTTCAACGGGCTGGGCAACTTTATCAAGGTCATGGGCGGCTCGTCCTTTGGGCTGGTGCTCAAAAACACCATCGTCTGGACCATTGCCGTCGTGGTCATCTCCACCGTGCTGGGCTTTATGCTGGCGCTGGTGCTCAACAACGAGTTCAAGGGCCGCAAGGTCGCCCGCGCCATCGTGGTGTTCCCCTGGGCCACCACCCTGGTCATCCAGGCCAGCGTCTGGAACTTTATCATCAATACCGACTATGGCACCCTCAACACCCTGCTGTTAGAGATGGGGCTCATCAGCGCCCCCATCAACTGGACCCCCACCCCGGCGATCTATTTTACCTGGGAGATCGCCTGCGGCATCTTTGTTACCATCCCGTTTGTCACCTTCTGCGTGCTGTCCGGCCTGCAAAGCATCGACGCCACCTACTACGAGGCCGCCACGGTGGACGGGGCCAACTACTGGCAAAAGCTCTTCCGGCTCACCCTGCCGCTGGTGCGCCCCTCGCTCACGGTCAGCACGGTGCTCAACATCATCTACGTCTTCAATTCCTTCCCCATCATCTGGACCATGACCAAGGGCGACCCGGCCAACCACACCGACACCCTGGTCACCTACCTGTACAAGCTGGCCTTTTACAACGGCAAGCAGGGCGAGGCGGCGGCCGTGTCGGTCATCGGCTTTGTGATCCTGCTGGCCTGCGCCAGTGTGTACATGGTATATACCCTGCGCAAAGGAGATGACACATGATGAACGGAACCGCCAAAAAGCCCCTCAGCCCCCAAAAGCTGATCCTGCGGGTGCTGCTCTACCTTGTGGTGATCGACGTCTGCGTCCTTACCCTTTACCCCTACTTTGCCATGTTCTGCACCGCGCTCAAAAGCCGGTCGGAGATCTTCTCGGCCAACGGCACCATCCTGCCGGTTACGGCGCTCTGGTCCAACTTTATCGACATCTGGAGCCGCGCGCCCATGGCCCGGTACTTCTTAAACTCGCTGATCATCGCGGGCGGCTCCACCATCATCGCCATGCTCTGCGGCATCCCGGCCGCCTACGCGCTGGCCCGTATGCGCTTTAAGGGGCAAACCGCCTTTTTGGGCTTTGTGATCGTCTCGCAGATGTTTGCGCCGGTGGTGCTGCTCATCGGTATCTACAAGGTCATGATGGCGCTCGGCCTTACCGACAGCCTGCTGGGCCTGGTGCTCATCAACGCCGCCTTCAACCAGGCCTTTACCATCTGGCTGCTGCGCGGCACCTTTATGAGCATCTCGGCCGAGATGGAGCAGGCCGCCACCATCGACGGCTGCAGCCGGGTGCAGGCCATGCTGCGGGTGCTGCTGCCGGTGGCCGCGCCGGGCATCGTTACCACCCTCATCTTTATCTTCATCAACGCCTGGAACGAGTACACGGTGGCCCTCTGCCTCATCTCCACCGACACCACCAAGCCCCTCACGGTGGGCATCAACATCTTCAACGGCTACAACATGATCGAATGGCAGTACCTGTTTGCCGCCTCGATCTTTGCCATCCTGCCGGTGGTCATCCTGTTTATGTGCATCGAGAAAAACCTCGTCAGCGGGCTCACCAGCGGCGGCGTCAAGGGCTGATGCCGCGCGGAGAGTGTCCATTTCAAGGAGTTTAAGACCGGGGGCGGGGGAGAGTCTCGAAAGGCTTTCGGGGCAGGGGTCCTGTTGCCTTGAGAGACTGCTCCCACGCACCCGGCCGCCGGATTTCTCTCCCCGGTTTGGCCACTCCCCGCCGCGCGCCTGCGCCCCAAACTGAATATCCTTTGTAAATATACACCCCGGCCCCTGGCCCCGCGGAACTGCTTTCCGGCGGGATGGGGCCGGGGTGCTGCTGCTTTCTTGGCGGTATAGCACAGACAAACCGGGCGTGGTTTGTGCGGTTTGCGCAACAAAAGGAGCAAAAATCACCAGTTTCTCGGGCAAATGGGCAGTGGTTTGGTGCAGGATGCCAAAATGAATTAAAATTCAAATTATTCCCTTGACTATGTATATTTATACTGGTATACTCTATCCATTCACCCAAGCGACATTCTTTAATGGGCGCGGGGGATCATCCAACAAACGCGCCCGCAGGGCCGGTACGGGGGAGATAGAGGGACCCCTGTGCAGGAGGGACATGCGGCAGAGCCCTGGGGCGCGCCTGGCACGGCGGCAAAACCGCCGGGCAAAAGCGGCGGCGGGATGAAAATTTTGAACAAGATCCGGTCCGCCGCAAAAAATGGAGGAGGCAGTTATGATGAAGATGAAAAAGATCGCGGCCCTGGCCCTTTGCCTGGCCCTGTGTACCCTGATGCTTGCGGGCTGCGGCGGCTCGGCCGGCCAGTCCGGCGGTTCGGCCAGCCAGTCCGGCGAGGACGTGCTCATCGTGGCCACCAGCCCGGACTTTGCGCCCACCACCTTTGTGGACACCAGCAAGGAAGGCCAGGACCAGTATGTGGGCTTTGACATTGCGGTAGCCCAGTATATCGCCGACCAGATGGGCAAGACCCTGGTGATCCAGCCCATGAGCTTTGACGCCTGCACCACCGCCGTCTCGATGGGCACGGTGGACATGGCCCTCGCCGGCTTTGCCTGGCGGGAGGACCGCGCCGAAAACTTTAACCTCTCCAACGAGTATTCCCCCAGCGACGACCCCAACCTCGACCGCCAGGTGATCATCACCCTCAAGGATAAGGAGGGCCAGTTCACCACCCCGGCCGACTTTGCGGGGGTCAAGGTGGGCGTCCAGACCGCCTCTTTGCAGGAGTCCCTCTGCCGCGAGCAGCTGCCGGACTGCGAGCTGGTCATCATCGGCGACCTTGGCACCGGGCTGCTGCAGCTCAAAAACGGCGACTTTGCGTGTATGGCGTCTGCCTATCCCACGGCCGAGGTGTTCATGAACAACGATCCCGACATCGCGCTGGCCGGCTTTGACTTTGAGGTGGACGACACCGGCACGGTGGTCGTGATGCAAAAGGGCGCGGACGAGCTCACCGCCAAGGTCAACGAGATCCTGGCCAAGGCCGCCGAGGAGGGCCTGATGGGCGGCTGGTACGCCGAGGCCGTCGAGCTGGCCAAGAGCGCCACCGCCAGCGAGGTCACCTTTGACGATTCGGGCAACGCGGCCTCCTGAGCCGCGGCCCAGACGCGCCGGGCGCGGCCGGGCGCGTTTGCCAAAAGCTGCCCCGCACTGCCGCGGACGGGCCCGCCCTCCGCGGCAGTACCCATATCCCGCGCCGGCCCGCTTGTAAAGGGGCCGCCAGAGCAAGGCAGAAGGGCGGGCCATCCCCCTTTTTGCACGGAAGGTGAAGCAGATGAATTTTTCGCTGATCGGCGCCAACATCCTAAAGCTTTTGCAGCAGTATTGGCAGGTGTTTTTGCTGCAGGGGGTGGTAAACACCCTCAAGCTGACCAGCATCGCGGTGCTGTTCGGGGTGGTGCTGGGCACCTTAGTGGCCATCTGCAAGATGTGCCGCTTTAAGCTGGTGCGGTTTTTTATCACCATTTACATCGAGGTCATCCGCGGCACCCCCATCCTGCTGCAGCTCTACATCTTTTACTTCGTGCTGCCCCAGCTGCTGCCGCTGCTCAAAATGTCCCCCTTTATGTGGGTGGCGCTGGCTCTGTGCATCAACTCCTCGGCCTATGTGTCCGAGGTCATCCGGGCCGGCATCCAGGCGGTGGACATCGGCCAGACCGAGGCCGCCCGCAGCCTTGGCATGAACAGCCGCCAGACCATGACCCGCATCGTGCTGCCCCAGGCCGTGCGCAACATCCTGCCGGCGCTGGGCAACGAGTTCATCATGATGCTCAAGGAGACCTCGCTGGCCTCCACCTTTTTCCTGGGCGACCTGATGACCAGCTACCTGCTGGTGGGCGGCGCCACCTATCTGCGGTTCGAGGCGCTGATCATCGTGGGCGCGATCTACCTGCTGCTCACCTACCCCTTGAGCCAGGTCGTAAATGCCTTTGAAAGGAAGATGGCGAAAGATGGCGCAGACTGAACTCATCAAAACCGTGGACCTGTACAAGAGCTTTGGCCGGCTGGGGGTGCTCAAGGGGGTCTCCGAAACGATCCGCACCGGCGAGGTCGTCTCGATCATCGGCCCCTCCGGCGGCGGCAAAAGCACCTTTCTGCGCTGCCTCAACCTGCTGGAAACCCCCGAAAAGGGCCAGATCTTTTTTGAGGGGGTCGAGATCACCGGCAAAAAGGTGGATATCGACCGCCACCGCCAAAAAATGGGCATGGTGTTCCAGCATTTCAACGTCTTCCCGCATTTGAGCGTGCGCAAAAACATCACCCTCGCGCCCATGCTGGTCAAGGGCAAAAGCGAGGCCGAGGCCAACGCCCAGGCCAACGAGCTGCTGGAGCGGGTGGGCCTGGCCGAAAAGGCCGAGGTCATGCCGGCCAAGCTGTCCGGCGGGCAAAAGCAGCGGCTGGCCATCGTGCGGGCGCTGGCCATGGAGCCGGACGTCATGCTGTTCGACGAGCCCACCAGCGCCCTTGACCCCGAGATGGTGGGGGAGGTGCTGGAGGTCATCAAGGGGCTGGTCAAAAGCGGCATGACCAGCGTGATCGTCACCCACGAGATGGGCTTTGCGCGGGAGGTGTCCGACCGGGTGCTCTTTATGGCGGACGGCATCATCGCCGAGTCCGGCACCCCGGACCAGGTTTTCAACCACCCGCAAAACCCCCGCCTGCAGGACTTTTTGGCCAAGGTGCTTTAAAACAAAAAAGGAGTGTGCTGCGCCATGACAAAGAACGAGCTGTACGAGCTGCTGGAGCAAAAGCAGCAGCTGTTTTACGATACCGCCGACGCCCTCTGGGCCGACCCGGAGCTCTCCCTCTCGGAGCACAAGGCCGCGGCCCTCTACGAAAAGCTGCTGGCCGAGCTGGGCTTTACGGTGCAGCACGCGGTGTGCGGCGTAGAAACCGCCTTTTCCGGCAGCTACGGCAGCGGCAAGCCGGTCATCGGCATCCTGGGCGAGTACGACGCCCTGGCCGGCCTGAGCCAGAAGGCCGGCGTGCTCGAGCCCTGCCCGGTCACCGAGGGCGGCCACGGCCACGGCTGCGGCCACCACATGCTGGGGGCGGGCAGCCTGGCGGCGGCCTGGGCGGTCAAGGAATACCTGGCCGCGCAGGGCCCCGGCAGCGGCACGGTGATCTACTACGGCTGCCCCGGCGAGGAGGGCGGCGCCGGCAAGGCCTTTATGGCGCGGGAGGGGCTGTTCTACCAGCTGGACGCCGCCATCACCTGGCACCCCGGCACCACCAACGAGGTCACCACCGGCACCAACAACACCTCGATGCAGGTGGAGTACACCTTCCACGGGGTGGCGGCCCACGCGGCTGCCGACCCCTTCAACGGCCGCAGCGCGCTGGATGCGGTGGAGGTGATGAACTTAGGGGTGCAGTTTTTGCGGGAGCACATCCCCCACAGCGATTGCCTGCACTACGCCATCACCAACACCGGCGGCATCTCGCCCAACGTGGTGCAGCCCAAGGCCACCGTGCTCTACATGGTCCGCTCGGACACGGTGCCCCACAACAAGGCCCTGCTGGCCCGGGTGGACAAGATCGCCCAGGGCGCGGCCCTCATCACCGAGACCACCTTTACCCGCCGCTTTATCGACGGCACCGCCGACCTCTTGCCCAACGCCACCCTGGAGCAGGCGCTCTATAAAAACCTCTGCGAGGCGCCCGCCCCCCAGTACACCGAGGAGGAGCAGGCCTTTGCCAAGGCGCTGGACGCCACCTGCCCCCCCACCGACAAGCTGCCCGGCATGGGCGCTCTGTACGACGCGGCCATCAAAAAGCAGGTGGAAGGGCTCTCGGCCGGCGGCACAAAGGCCCTCAACGATTTTGTGATGCCCTACTTCCACAGCGACAAGCAGGTGCCCGGCTCCACCGATGTGGGGGACGTCAGCTGGCAGACCCCCACCGCCCAGATCACCACGGTCACCTGGCCGTCCCACACCCCCGGGCACAGCTGGCAGGCGGTCAGCGGCGGCGTCTGCGGGGTGGCCCACAAGGGGCTGCTCTACGCGGCCAAGGTCATGGCCGCCACCGTGATCGACCTGTTCACCCAGCCCGAGCTGCTGCAAAAGGCAAAGGAGGAGTTTGCCGAGGCCTCCAAAAAGGGCTACGACTGCCCCATCGAGCCGGACGCCGTGCCGGTGCCGGTGGAGGAGATGCTGTAAGGCGGGCCCTTGCGGCCTGCGGCCCCAAAACGCAAAAAAGGGCGCCGTTCCCATCCCTGCAAAAGGGGAAGGGGACGGCGCTCTTTGATATTTGTTATAAAATAGAGAAAAAATCCCGGCGGTATTTTGCGGCGGGCCGTTCCAACGGGGGACGCGCGGCGGGCTACTGAGGCGGCAAAAACAAGAGGTAGAGCAGCAAAAAGGCAAACAGGGCCAGCAGCACGCCGGCGCAGGCCAAGGTGCGCCAGGGGTGGGGCTGCGGCCGGCCCTGCCGCCCGCCCCCGGCGGCCCGCGCATGCCGTCCGCCGGCCTGCGGGCTTTTGCGCCCGGCCGCCTGGGCCTGCCCGGCCCGGTACAAAAGGGCCAGCGGGTCCTGCTGCCCAAGCACCCGCCGGGTAAAGGCGGCAAGGGTCTGCAGGTCCTCGGGCGTACAGCCGGCAAAGCCGGGCTCGTGCGCGATCTGGTTGCGCACCCAGCGCAGGTGTTTGAGGGCGTAGTAATCGTCCTTCCAGCCGGGCAGCTGCGGCCACAGGGCGTTGGGGGCCGCTTCCATCTCCTCAAGGTAGGCGCTCACCCCGCGCTCGGCCGAAAGCAGGTCCCGGCAAAGGGCGTCCAGCCGCTTGTATTCCTCAAAAAAATCCTGTTCCAGTTTTTGCATGGCGTTTTAAATCTCCTGCCCGGCGGCTGCGGGTTCAATTATGCAGAGCGGGCTCTTATCCTTTTGCCCCATCGCGCCGCGCCTCCGTTTTCTTTATAAACCCAAGCAGCCCCCGGCAGCCCTCCAGCACATCCCGCCAGGCCGCCTCAAAATCGCCCGTGTACCACGGGTCGGCCACATCGCCGGGGCGGCCGGTAAAATCCAGCAGCAGATGGAGCTTGCCGGCGCGGTCCCCGCCGCAGATGCGGCGCATATCGCGCAGGTTCTCCTGATCCATGCCGATCAACAGGTCGTACTCATCGTAGTCCCGCCCAGTCAGCCTCCGGGCGCTGTGCCCGTCGCAGCCTATCCCGTGCTCGGCCAGCTTGCGGCGCGCTGGGGGGTAGACCGGGTTTCCAAGCTCCTCGGCGCTTGTGGCCGCGGAGGTGATCTGAAAGTCCCCCTCCAGCCCCGCCTTTTTCACCAGGTCCTTCATCACAAACTCCGCCATCGGGCTGCGGCAGATATTGCCGTGGCAGACAAAAAGCAGTTTCGTCATTTGGGCACATCCTCGTTTCCTGTTTGCTGTCAGGGCCATATACCCTATTACTAAGCTCACACTTCGCCCCGTGGGGCTCGTGTTCGCTAAGGATAGGGTATGTATGCCGCTAAGCTCAGCCGTCGCCTGCGGCTCGGCTTCGCTAATCGGACATATTATACCATGCCGTAAAAAAGCCGTCGAGAGAAACTTCCAGCAGGATGTGCGGCCGCCCGGCGCAAGCAGGGGATGGCAGCAGGCTGCCGGCCGGTCTGCCATGAGGGAGAAAAGAGCGGCGGAAAGCCATGGCTTTTTACAGCAAAAGCCCCTCAGAGCCTATAGCTCCAAGGGGCTCCCACTGGTGCGGGCAGTGGGGGTCGAACCCACACGGATGTTCCACAGGATCCTAAATCCTGCGCGTCTGCCAATTCCGCCATGCCCGCCTGTGCGGGGCGCATCGCCCTAAACCTTAACCAAAGGCCATGGCAAAAGCGCCCGCAAAGCGTTTTTAGTGTAGCAGATGGGGCGGCGGTTTGTCAATTCCTGCCCTGCTCCCGCACCTTTCCGCCGTTACACATAAAATTCCTCCATCGTTTCCAGGCACAGGCAGCCCAGCCGTCCGCTGGGAGCCGCGCAGCCGCAGTCGATGTCGATCCAGGTCTCCCGCCGGAAAATTTTGTCCTGCTTGCTGAGATACCGGGTGGGTGTGTGGCCGAAGACCAGGAGTTTATCCGGGAAATAGACCGTATCCGGGCCGGGGCGGCAGAAGAGAAAGTCATCCAGCCGGTACGCAGACAGCGGGCGGCCAGGGGAGAAGCGGTCCAACCCGGAATGGGTCAGTACGAAGGACCGGCCACCGGCCTCCAGCTGGACAAAGAGCTCCATCTCCCGAAAGTATTCCAGAATGTCCTCCCGCTCCTCCCGGCTCAACTGCTTCAGGGCGCGGAGAGTAGGCGCACCCCCATTGGTGATCCACTCGCTGAGGGCGGCGATCCGCGTCTCGTCCAGGGCCTCCAGACTCTGGTCAGTGATCTCCTCCATGAGCCAGGGAAGGCACACAGCGGCGGTGAACTCATGGTTGCCCAGCAGGGGGAACACGTTGGGCCGGAGCATCATGTCCTGCAAAATTTGAATGCCGTCAGGGCCCCGGTCGATCACGTCTCCCAGCACATAGAGGGTATCCCTGGGGGCAAAGTCGATGAGGGACAGCATCTCCTTGTACTTGTCAAAGCGGCCGTGAATATCAGACATTGCGTAATACATCCTACCGCCTCCTCATCAGGAAAGCACCTTATCCCAGCCGGATCAGACCGCCGTCCCGTGGCTCCGCCATGATCTCACCGATTTCTGCCATTCTGCTTCTCACCCTATGCAGAAGTCCTCTATACGCACCTGCCGCTCTTCCCAGAAATCGTGGAACACAAGACTCATGGAACGAATGGCCTCATGTGCCGCATGGGCGTGGATCAGGAGATGCCGCTGTTTCGCGGGACAGGCTTCCAGATATCTGTTCAGAAAGCCCATCATAGACGGTGCGGCAAAAATCGCATTTTTATCAGAGGTACTTGCCAGAACTGCGGGGCCCAGGGCCTGACAGTCCTCGCGGCGAAGCAGCCGCCGCCCCGTATGTTCTGCCGCGCTTGTGAAGAGGGAAATGCTTTCTTCATCCTTGCGTGAGCAATAGAGGAACACCGTTCCGCTGGCGGACTCCATTGTTTTTTCGAGATTCTTCATGAAGAACCCCCTCTCAGGACTCCATTGGCGGAATTGTTTTTAACCCGTAGGCGCCGGGAATTTCGTAATACCACCGTCCGGGTCCATCATCATATCTTCGCTCATACCAAGCCTCATACCCCAGCTCTTCCAGCTCCTTGAAATCCCGCTGCCGGGTGCGGTCGGGGATGCCCGGCAGGATCTCACGGTAGAGCTCCACCTTGTTCATGCCGTCCTCACTGTCCTCTTCACTCATCCGGCGCATGAGGATACACAGCCGCTGCAGCTTCTCCAGGTATTTCCTCCGGGTCCGATTTTCCTCCTCCGCCACGGGGCGAAGCTCCAAACTCATCGGGTAAAAGGCCTGGCAGTCCCGGTCCCATCGCGCCTCCAGGACGCCCGCCCGCTCCAGCAGGCGGATGTCCCGGAGGGCGGTGCGCTGGCTCACGCCAAAGTTCAGGGTGAACTCCTGGAGGGAGACCTCCCGGCAGTTGAGGAACAGGTGGTAGACGGAGAGGACCCGGCTGAGCTTGCCTGGCTTTTTCTGTGTGTCCATCTGCTCACCTCACCCAGGCCAGACAGCCATCCTGCGGTTTCACCGTGATCTCCCTGATCCCGTCATTCGCGCTGCCCGTTACATAGGCGCAGACCCGCTTGAACTTAAGGATGCAATACCGCTCATACTCCCATTCCCGTATGGCGGGAGAGACAAACAGCAGGAGGGAGGGCCAGCTGGTCAGGCCCCAATACTGGATCGCATGGTAGACCACGCAGTTGTATTCTTCCTCAAATCGTTGGATATCCCGGTCAAGCGTCTCAAAAATATAATGCGACGTTTTGAGGTTGGTATCCATATCGGACTGCACGGTCAGCCCGATCTCACCTTCCGTATGAAACTGCTGGATGGTTGACTTGTTTAGTCCCAACAGATCCATTCGAATAAGCGCCTCTTCCTTCATTTCCTCCCGTGTTGCTGCCCTGTCCTGGTCCGGCATGGAAGTTCACCCTTTCCGGCGTGTCCGCCTGTGTTGTGGCGCCAGTATAGCACACCGCGCCCCGCAGGTAAGACACACGTATTGTCGCATTCCGGATACACGCTTTTTACAGCGCGTCCAGGTCGAGGGGTTCCCCGTCTTTCAGGACCTTGACCCGGTCTGCATAGCGGGCAAACTCCGGGATAGAGGAAAATTCGTCCGCCCGCTCGGTGTGCATGGGGACGATCCGCTTGGGCTGGACGGCCTCGATCAGCCTTGCGATCGTCTCCGCATAGGCGTGGCCGCTGGTGTGCAGATACTCTATGGGCCGTCTGCCGATGAAGCCGATCAGGGCAGGGTCCGCGTGCTCCGGTTTCAGATAGCCGTCCCACATGGAGTAGATGATCTGGCCGTCCAGGGGATAAAATTCGTCCCGCATTTCCTCAAAAATGCTTTCCCGGCCAGGAGCGGCGTTTTTACGCACCAGCATCACAAAGCCATCCTGCTTTAGCTTGTGGCCAGAGATGGGTGCAATTCCCACCGGCTTTTTCAGCAACGAGCCGCGTTCACGCAAATGTCCCCACCGGCAACGCCCTCTGACCCGGATGGTGGAATGGTTTTCGGCTCGCTGGTACTGTGGGTAATTGCCCTTGCGCTCCATCCCGCGCATGGCGGTCAGCATCACTTCCGCCTGATAGCCGTCGCAGACAAAGTGCATCCCCCTGGGCGTGTGGTGGTAGAACTCCATGATGCTGTCCAGATTGGTGGAGGACACCAGCACGAAATTGTACTTGTGCCGTCGGAACAGCTCCTCCGCTCTTTGGCCCAGCTGCTCTTCAGTCCGGATGGGATTGGATGCCGCCTCCATTTTGCGGGAGAGCATGGTCCCCTCCGTAACAAGCAGGTCGATGCCCCTGGGGACAAATTTTTCCAGCGTCCGCCAGAGCCGGTCCCGTTCCCCTACAATGCCATGGTCCCGGAAGTCACCGGAAAAGAGGATCTTCTTTCCGGCTGCCTGGATGTAAAACATATAGGCGTCCGGCGCGGAGTGGTCCACGTAAATGGGCAGTACCCGGATATTCTGAAACGCGCCCAGTTCCTCCCCGGCCTGATAGGTTTGCATCCGTTCCACTGCCGACAAGCCTTTTTCCTCGGAGATGTAGTCCAGACGGGAGACGAGGACCTTCAGGATTTCCTTCGCCATGGGACCGATATACATCGGCACGTCCTCTGGAACCTTCTTGTAAAGCCCGTAGTGGTCGCCGTGGGGGTGGGTGAACAGCAGCCCCGCCGCCGGGCGTCCGTCAAAGACCTTTGCCAAAAGCTCATCGTCCTGGATGGGTGCGTCGGAGTCCGGCAGATTCGCCCCCAGGTCGATGAGGATGCGCTGCCCGTCAACACTGAGTTCGGTACAGCAGCCGCCGATTTGGTGGGTGCCGCGGTAAATCGTCAGCTCCGCCATATCATTTTTCCTCCACCTCGGGCAGATAGATAGCCTCGATCGTATCTGCCAGAAGCTGGGCGCATTCGTCATCAGGGAGGGCCGTCCGCAGCCAGGGCACAGACGCGCACAGAGCAACGCTCCCGCGGCCATCCGGATGGATGTAAAACCGATCATACTCCAAATACGATTCATGCGGAAGGCTCCCGCAGGGCGTCAAATAAACCAGCTTCAGCTCTTTTTTCCACAGAGCCCCGTGGTTGTGGATTTCATCCAGGAGCTGCCCCATCGTATAGAAATATTTGCGCGTATGATTGGCCTCATTCACCGCCCACTTCTTTTTTTTGATTAAGTGCTTGGCGTTTTCCGCATAAGAAAGGCTGCCGTCATAAGGGATGCTGTCTTTTTGGTGTGATTTATGTAAAAAAACACCCAAAAAGACGTTTTCCAAGGTGCTTTCATCGCGCTCCCCTTCTTTGCCTATCGGGATGCTTTTGAACTCTCCCCGTTCCCCAGCCATGATAGAGAGCAGCTTGTTGCCCAGCACCTCGCCGAAACTCTTGCCCGCAGCCAGCTTTGGTTCGACACACCGCTCGAGGTAGTTCCTGGCCTGATCCGGCTTGATGCTGCCGTTCGTAGTTTTCAGTTCGACAAGGTATACGCAGGAGCTGTCCGAGAGGATGTAATCGATTTTTGCCCCTGTGTTATCCTGCTTGCTTTCGTCCAGAACCGACATCTCTTTTGTGACAAAATGCAGGTTTTTTCCCACCTTATCTCCGCACTGCGCCTTGATGATCTCTGCTGCATAGTCGGTTAGCAGCGCATCCAGAATGACCTCCGCCTTGATGTTGGGGGTAAAATAGTCGTTGACCACCCAATTTTTGATTTGCTTTATTGCCGCTTGCTCAGACATATTCCTCGATCCCTTCTTTAGTTATACCGAAAAGTATACTGGATCAATTGACAAATAACAGGCAGGCGTGTTGACGGGAGTGTCCAAACACGCTGTTAAGCATCGCTTGACATAGGGGGAGGATGGTTTTTGGGGCAGGTGTAAGAAAAGGCCGATGGTGCGGGCAGTGGAGGTCGAACCCACACGGATGTTCCACAGGATCCTAAATCCTGCGCGTCTGCCAATTCCGCCATGCCCGCCTGTGCGGGGCGCATCGCCCTAAACCTTAACCAAAGGCCATGGCAAAAGCGCCCGCAAGGCGTTTTTAGTGTAGCAGATGGGGCGGCGGTTTGTCAATTCTCGCCCTGCCCCGCGCATGGCCCAAAAATTCCCCCCGGCGGGGCGATAAAACCGCCGCGCTGCGCGCATACTAATCTGCAAGACGGCTTTTTTGGGGGAGGGGTCTTAGCTTGATCCGTAAGTTTTTCCGGCGGCTTGCCGCCGCTTTGTTTGGCTGCGCGCTGGTGCTGGCCGGGCTTGCCGCCTGGGTCTATGTGCATCTGCCGGATACCTTTTTGGTGCCCCAGGGCCAGCAGCTTGCCATTGCGCAGATGCCCTGGATCGCGCCGCTGCACCGCATGGGCAGCAGCGAGGCGGGCGCGCAGGAGGTGGGCAGCAGCCGCAACGTCACCCTCTCGCTGTGGGGGGTGGTGCCGGTCAAAACGGTGCGGGCGGTGGTGGTGGACCGCCGGGCCGTGGCGGTGTGCGGCACCCCCTTTGGCATCAAGATGTTTTCGGACGGGGCCATGGTGGTGGGCTTTACCGATATCCGCACCGCCGCCGGCTACTGCAACCCCGCCAAGGAGGCGGGGCTCAAGCTGGGCGACCTGCTGGTGTCGATCGGCGGTCAGCCGGCCCAGAACAACGAGCAGGTGGCCGCGGCCCTGCAGCAGAGCGCCGGGGCTCCGGTGGAGGTGGTCTTTCTGCGGGAGGGGGTGCGGCACACCGCCTCCATTATCCCGGTGGCGGACGCCGCCGGCGAGGGCTACAAAACCGGCATGTGGGTGCGGGATTCCTCGGCCGGCATCGGCACCCTCACCTTTGTGGACAATGCCACCGGCGTCTACGCCGGGCTGGGCCACTCGATCAGCGACGTGGACACCGGCGAGCGGATCGCCCTGCGCAGCGGCGAGATCGTGCCGGTCTCGATCACCGGCTATGTGGTGGGGGCGGTGGGCAGCCCGGGCGAGCTCAAGGGCGCCTTTACCACCGACATCGCCATGGGCGATATCCGCATCAACGGCCCCACCGGGGTGTATGGGCGCATCCGTACCCTCGCCCCCGGCCCCGGGCAGGACCGGACGGTGGCCCAGGCCCAGGAGGTGCGGGAGGGCCCCGCCACCATCCTTACCACCATTGCCGGCGGCGCCGCGCGGGAGTACAGCGTCGAGATCGAGCGGGTCTCGCTGGCCGAGGAGGACCCCAACCGCAACATGGTGGTGCGGGTCACCGACGAGGCGCTGCTCTCGGCCACCGGCGGCATCGTGCAGGGCATGAGCGGCAGCCCCATTTTGCAGGACGGCCGGCTGGTCGGCGCGGTGACCCATGTGCTGGTCAACGACCCCACCCGCGGCTTTGGCATCTTTGCCCAGACCATGCTGGAGACCGCCGACGGCGTTGCCCGGCAGCAGGACGAGGCCGCCTGACCCCGCCGCGGCCGCCCTTGGCCCCGCCGCCTTAGCCGACCCCGCCCAGCCTCCCTCTGCGCCCCGCCGCGGCCGCCCTTGGCTCCGCCGCCTTAGCCGGCCCGGCCCAACCTCCCCCTTGCGTCCCCCCGCCGCGGGCCGCCCTGGCCGCGCACCTCCTCCCCCTCTTTGCGGCCGGTTTTGGCAGGGCAGAAGCTGGGACAGAAAGGCCAAATTGGCAATTTCTGGAAATAATCTTGTGGAAATACTTGAAAGTACTGGAAATATATGGTAAAATTTCCATCGAAAGGGAAAACAGGGGCTGCCGGGCCGGAACATCCCGCAAACGGCGCACAACCGGCCGGCGCGGCAGGGTTTTGGCCGGAATGGGCGGTTTCCCGAAAAAACAGGAGGAAAGAACGATGGAAAAGATCAAATTTATGATGTCGGACACGGGCGCGCCGGTGAGCGCGCTCTGCAAAACGGCCCTGGAGCAAAAAGGGGTGGAGGTAACGGTCTGCGGCCGGGACGGGGAAAAGGCCCTTGAGACCCTGCTGGAGCTGCGGCCCACGGCCGCCATGCTGGACGCATTTATGCCGGGGCTGGACGCGATCACGGTCAAGCAGCGGTACGAGCAGCAGGCCGGCAACAAGACCACCTTTTTTGTGACCGGGGCCTTCCAGAGCGAGGAGATGGAGCAGGAGCTGCTCGAGAGCGGCTTTGCCTTTTACTTTGTAAAGCCGTTTGACGAAAACGTGCTGGCCGCGCGGGTGCTCAAGGCGGCGGGCGCGCCCCGGCCGGTCCGGCCCGCCAGCAGCGACGAGATGGTGGTCACCGAGATCCTGCACCAGATCGGGGTGCCCGCCCACATCAAGGGCTACCAGTTTTTGCGGGGGGCCATCCTGCTCACCATGCAGGACCCCGAGTATATCAACGCGGTCACCAAGCGGCTTTACCCCGAGATCGCCCGCCAGAACGGCACCACCGCCAGCCGGGTGGAGCGGGCCATCCGCCATGCCATCGAGGTGGCCTGGGACCGCGGCGATGTGGACACCCTCAACAGCTATTTTGGCTACACCATCCACAACCTGCGGGGCAAGCCCACCAACTCGGAGTTTATCGCCATGATCGCCGACCGGATGCGGCTGGACAAAAAGCAGAAGCGGGCCTGACTGCCGGGGCCGCGCCCTTGCCGCCGCCCCGGCGGGGCCCTCTTATAAAAGTAGGGCGTACCCCAAAAAACAAACACCGCGGCGCCCCGCGCTGCCGGCCCAACAGGGCC
>CAJTVI010000030.1:0-23681 GCA_910579545.1 uncultured Oscillospiraceae bacterium
GCGGGTTTGTTGGCATCCATCTTTGGGCCGGACCTCCTTTTTCTCTTTGGCTTTTGCTCTCTTTTACTCTTTGAAAACACAGTATAGCACACTCGCGGCCTTACTGCAAACTTAGGGGCGGCGGTTTGGCAGAGGGGACAAATTCTTTTCGTTTTGTAAACAAACTGTTGTGCGGGCGGCGGCATTGGGGTATACTAAAAGCAGGGTTTGACCACGACCGTTTTTTACCGGGCGCGCCCCTTGCGGGGCGGCACGCCCCCACCCAAGGAGGCCCTGCCATGCGGCTGATCACCAGCGTAATTACTGCCTTTTACAACCTGCTGTGGGGGGACCTTTTGGTGCTTTCGCTGCCCGGTGGGGGCAGCCTTGGCGTTTCGCTGCTGGTACTGCTGCTGATCCCGGCCGGCCTGTTTTTTACGGTGCGCACCCGGTTTTTGCCGGTGCGGATGTTCCCGGAAATGCTGCGTGTGACCGCCGAAAAACGCCCGGGGAGCGACGCCATTTCGGGGGTGCAGGCGCTGATCGTTTCCACCGCCACCCGGGTGGGCATGGGCAATCTGATCGGGGTGGTGGCCGCCATCTCGGCCGGGGGCGCGGGGGCGGTGTTCTGGATGTGGGTCACCGCCCTCATCGGCTCCTCCACCGCCTTTATCGAGGCCACCCTTGCCCAGCTTTACAAGCAAAAGGACCCCCTGTACGGCGGCTGGCGGGGCGGCCCGGCCTATTACATACAAAGCTATGTGGAGCAAAAGCGGGGCAAAAAGGCCGGCCGCCGGTCGGTGCTGGCGGTGCTGTTTGCAGTGTCCGGCCTGGTTTGCTGGTGCGGCATCAGCCAGGTGATCAGCAACTCGGTCTCCTCCGCCTTTAAAAACGCCTTCGGGCTGCCGCCGCTCTGGACCACCCTTGTGCTGGTGGCCCTGTGCGCCGTAATCGTGCTGCGCAAAAACGCCACCGTGCGGGTGCTGGACGTGATGGTGCCGGTGATGGCGGCCTGCTATTTTGTGATCACCCTGATTTTGATCGGGATGAATATTACGGCCCTGCCCGGCGTTCTGGCCCGGATCGTGCAGGAGGCCTTTGGGCTGCGGCAGGCGGTGGCCGGCGGGTTTGGCGCGGTGATCATGAATGGGGTAAAGCGGGGGCTGTTTTCCAACGAGGCGGGCTCCGGCTCGGCCCCCTGCGCGGCGGCGGCCGGCGAGACCAGCCACCCCGCCCGCACCGGCCTTTTGCAGGCGCTGGGCGTTTTTATCGACACGATCGTAATTTGCAGCTGCACCGCCTTTATCATCCTGCTGACCCCCGCCGAACAGGTGGCCGGGCTGGCCGGCATGGACCTGTTGCAGGCCTCGATGCAGTACCACTTAGGCCGGTTCGGGGTGGTGTTTATTGCGCTGATCCTGTGGCTGTTCAGCTTTTCCACCTTTATTGGCATTTTGTTTTACGCGCGCTCCAACGTGGCTTTTTTGTTTGGGGACAACTGGCCCTCCCAAACCCTGTACAAGCTGGCGGCGCTGGCCATGCTGTTTGTGGGCGGGCTGGCCGCCTACACCTTTGTGTGGGACCTGGGCGACGTGGGGGTTGGGCTGATGACGGTTTTTAACATCATTGTGATCCTGCCCATGTCCAGGCAGGCCATTGGCTCTTTGGAGGAGTACGAGCGGGGGCTTGCGGGCCGTGCAAAGCCGCGGGGCGGGGGCGGCGCTTAAAAAGGGCAATGCGCCGGCAAATGCCGGCGCATTTTTTGGATGCTGATTCTTTTTTTGCTTTTTGGGACATATTTTTGTTGACCGCTCAACAAAAATATGCTATCCTGTTTAGCGGCCGGGGGAAACGGCCGTTTTTACGGCAGGCAAACAGACCGGCGGCAGGCTGGCGGGCCGATGAGGCAAGCGGGCCTGTGACAAACCGGCGCGGCCGGGCGGCTTTTGCGCGGCCAAACGCAAACCCATGGAGGGCAGAGATGTTAACAACCAGCCGCCTTGCGCTTTTTGCAGGGCTGATCAACCGGGCGTCCAAGTCCATCCAGCGGCTCAAGGCCGCCAAGATGAAGCGGTACGACCTTTCGGCGGCGCACACCGCCTGCCTGTGCCGGCTGGCCGAGGCGGGCGAGGCCGGCCTGACCCAGAGCGAGCTGGCCGGGCTGGAGGGCATGGACCGCGCGCAGGTGTGCCGGGTGCTGGGCGAGCTGCAAAGCCGGAACTACGCTTTGCCGGCCGCGCAGGACGGGCGGTACAAAAAGCGCTATTGCCTGACCAGCGCCGGCCGCAAGGCCGCCGGGGAGATCGACGGGCTGATCCTGTCCATCAACCGGTTTGTGAGCGGCTGCATCCCCGAGGAGGACATCGAGGTGTTTTACCGCACCCTGACCCGCATTGCCGAAAACTTAGAGCGGGCCGAGGCCGAGTTCCTCTGAGCGGGATGGGCCTTTTGGCAGGCCCCGCGCTCAGCATGGCCCCGGCCAGGGGCTTTGGGGCGCAGGGCAAGCCGGGCCGCAGCCAAACCTGCCCTCCCCTGCCCCGTGCGGGGCCCCCTGCCCAAAAAGAATCAGGAGCGTGACCTAAAATGCATCCCTTAAAAAAGCTTTACTGCCGCAGCTTCCAGCTGGTTTTTAAGCTGGCGCTGCCGCTGCTGCCCTACCGGGAGCCGACCCCGCTGGACAGCGTAAACGCCATCCCGCCGATTTTGCAAAAGCGGCGGATCGGCTCGGTGCTGCTGGTGACCGACCGGCCGGTGCGCGCGCTGGGGCTTCCCCAGCCGCTGGAACAGGCGCTGGCAGAGGCCGGCATCCGCTGCGCGGTGTACGACGCGGTGGTGCCCAACCCCACCATCCAAAACGTGGAGGAGGCCCGGCAGTGCTACCTTGCGTGCGGCGCGCAGGCGATTTTGGCGCTGGGCGGCGGCTCGGTGATGGACTGCGCCAAGGGGGTGGGCGCGCGCATTGCCCGGCCCCATAAGCCGGTGCGCCGGATGCGGGGCCTTTTAAAGGTTCTGCTGCCCACCCCGCTTACCATCGCCATCCCCACCACGGCCGGCACCGGCAGCGAGGCCACCCTGGCCGCCGTGATCACCGACCCCGAGGCCCGGCACAAGTACCCCATCAACGATTTTGCCCTGATCCCAGACTACGCGGTGCTGGACCCGGCCCTGACCCTGGGCCTGCCCCCCTTTATTACCGCCACCACCGGCATGGACGCCTTGACCCACGCGGTGGAGGCCTACATTGGCGGCTCCACCACCCGGCTGACCCGGCGGATGGCCGAGGAGGCGGCCCGGCTGATCGTGGAGTACCTGCCGCGGGCCTATGCCGACGGCGGCGACCTTGCCGCCCGCCGCGCCATGCTGCGGGCCGCCTACTGCGCGGGGGTGGCCTTTACCCGCTCGTATGTGGGGTATGTGCATGGGGTGGCCCACTCGCTGGGCGGGCAGTATGGGGTGCCCCACGGCCTTGCCAACGCGGTGATCCTGCCGTGCTTTTTGGAGGAATACGGCCCCGCCTGCTGGAAACGGCTGGCCCGGCTGGCCCGGGCCGCCGGGCTGTGCGGGGCGCAGCAAACCGACGAGCAGGCCGCCAGGGCCTTTACCCGCTGGATCCGCGAGGCCAACCGCAGCATGGGCATCCCGGAGTCGATCCCCGAGATCCAGCCCGCGGACATTCCCCAGATGGCCCGCCACGCCGACGCCGAGAGCAACCCGCTTTACCCGGTGCCCCGGCTGATGGACCGGGCCGAATTGGAGGCCGTGTACCGCAAACTGATGCCAAAGGAGGCTGCCCGATGGAGATCCAAGAGCTCGTCAAAGCCCAGCGCGCCCATTTTAACACCGGCGCAACACTCGGCCTGAGCGCCCGCAGGGCCGCTTTGGGGCGGCTGAAGGAGGCCATTTTGGCCCACGAGGCCGAGATCAACGCGGCGCTGGCCGCCGACCTTGGCAAGTCCCCCACCGAGAGCTATATGTGCGAGGTGGGCATGACCCTGGCCGAGCTGAGCTTTGCCCAAAAGCACCTGGCCGGCTGGATGCGGGACAAGCGCCGCCTTACCCCGCTGGCCCAGTTCCACGCCCGCAGCTTTACCGTGAGCCAGCCTTACGGGGTGGTGCTGATCATGTCCCCCTGGAACTACCCCTTTATGCTGACCCTCTGCCCCCTGATCGGGGCGATCGCGGCCGGCAACTGCTGCGTGGTAAAGCCGTCGGCCTATTCGCCCGCCACCTCGGCCATCCTGCGCAGGCTGCTGGCGGCCTGCTTTGCGCCCGAGGAGGCGGCGGTGGTGGAGGGCGGCCGCGCCGAAAACCAGGCCCTGCTGGACCAGCCGTTTGACTACATCTTTTTTACCGGCGGGGTAACCGTGGGCCGCGAGGTGATGGCCAGGGCGGCCAAACATCTGACCCCGGTGACCCTGGAGCTGGGCGGCAAAAGCCCCTGCATTGTGGACGCCACCGCCAAGCTGGACCTTGCCGCGAAACGCCTGGTGTTTGGCAAGCTTTTGAACTGCGGCCAGACCTGCGTGGCCCCGGACTACCTGCTGGTGGACCGGCGGGTAAAGGACGCGTTTATTGCCTGCGTAAAAAAGTGGGTGGCCGCCATGTACGGCGAAAACCCGCTGGACAACGAGGGCTATGTGCACATGGTCAACCAAAAGCACTTTGACCGGGTGATGGGCCTGATCGACCCGGCCAAGGCAGTGCTGGGCGGCCGGGGCGATGCGGCCAGCCTGCGCATCCAGCCCACCATCTTGGACGGGGTAAGCCCGGACGACCCGGTGATGCAGGAGGAGATCTTTGGCCCGGTGCTGCCGGTGCTGGCCTTTGACGAGATAGACGAGGCGCTGGCCTTTGTAAACAGCCGGCCGCATCCGCTGGCGCTGTATGTTTTTTCGCAAAATAAGGCGGTGCAGCAGCTGTTTTTGCGCCGCGCCCTGTTTGGCGGGGGCTGCATCAACGACACCATCATCCACCTGGCCACCAGCCGCATGCCCTTTGGCGGGGTGGGCGGCAGCGGCATGGGCGGCTACCACGGTAAAAAGAGCTTTGAGACCTTTTCGCACCAAAAGAGCATTGTGCAAAAGTACACCTGGATGGACATGCCGGTGCGCTACGCGCCCTACACCCCCCTGAAAGACAAGCTGCTGCGGCTGTTTTTGCGGTAAGGCGGCGGGGTTTTGGACAGGGCGCAAAACGGCGGGAGGAGGCGGGGCCGGATGGAGCGGCCAAAGCGGGCACGAACCCCCCAAAACACAAAATGGACGGCAAGGCCGCCGCGGGCAATGCAAAGAAGGCATTGCTCGGCGTTGGGCCTTGCCGCCCTTGTTTTGACCGGCCTGCTGGCCGGGTGCGGCCGGGGAGAGGCGCTGCGGCCCTATACCGGCGGGCACAAGCATTCCCACCTGCGGGGCGCTATGCTGGCCCGCGCTTTGGCCACCCCTTCCCCTACACCCTGCCCCCCGCCGGAACCGATGCCGGTCCTTGTGCCCAGTCCCAGCCCTGTGCCAACGTCCAGCCCCAGCCCGACGCCCACCCCGCTGCCGGTTCTTTCGCGGGAAGATGCCTGGCAGATCCCCGATCCCTACGGCTATCAGGATGAGACCGGCACCCCGTATGATGACTACGGATTCTTCCGGTACCTGCGGGGCGAATACCCGCTGCCGGACACCCGCGAGATCCCGCTTTGCGAGGAATGGCGGAGTTTGGCCGAGACGTTTTTTGCCACACACCCGGCGCTGGTACGGCGGATCGGCGCGGAGGACTGCGGCCTGGCACGCGGCCGCGTGGTGCTGATGGACCTGACCGGGGACGGCGAGCCCGAGGCGCTGATCCAGTATTTCCCGCTGCGGAACACGGTTGAGGCAGCTGCCGGCGGGGTGGTGGAGGTGTACGAGCTTTCGTCCGGCCGGCATCTGGGCGAGCTCTATATCAGCAACAGCGAGCGTCCGAGAGATCATATCGGCTGGTACCGGGACGCAAGCGGCGAGGCCTCCCTCTATGTGCTGGGTTCCTTTTGGTTCAGCAAACACGACCCCACCAGTTTCGCCGCCAGGGTTTGCCACGACTCGTTTATCCTCTGGAAGGTCGGGTACGACGGGCAGGCCCTGCGTCAGACCCCGCTCTGGTTTTACGATACGGCCAACTGGCCGGTCGGTTTTTCCAGGAGAAGCAGCGGTATTGAAAGCCACATCTCGATTGCCGCGCCGCGGGCCGAGGATATGGTCGCCTTTTCGCGGGACCCCTACAGCGAATACCTGCATATTTACGAGCTGGCCCGGCAGGGTGCGGACCCGGTGATCCGCCAAAGCCTGCGGCAGCTGGAGCCGCTGCCCACCGAATACTCCATCTTTGAGTACGATTTCCCGCCGGCCCCCACCCCCGAGCCGGGCAGCTATGTACAGCGTCCGCCGCTGCGCTGGGGGGAAAGCCCGGAGATGCCCTGGGCCTCCCTGCCCTGGGAGCTGCAGATCGCAGCCTATCAAGACTCACTGCGAAACGAGATGCACCCGCTGCCGGATGAAGTATGGCAGCGCCTGGTTCTGCCGGAAGGGCAAAACACCCTTTTTACACAGTGGCTGCCGGTGCAGGAGGAGGATGGGCAAACCGGCTATTACCACATCGAATTCCTCTTTTTTACGCTGCCGCAAAGCGAGCTTTTTCACTATGCATACATCCTGTGGGCCGTGCGCCCGCAGGGCGGGGAGTACCGGCTGGAGCCGCTCTGGCTGTATGCGGTGATCCCGATGGATGACATCACCGCCAAAAACGGGGTGGCGATCGAGGACTTTACCCTGATGCAGCCGGCCATGGAGAACGCCCTTGCCTTTTCGGCCGACCCTGGCGGCTGCTATGAGGCCCTGCGGCAGCGCGGCGCCCCCGGGGACGACCCCGCCGTGTACGAGAGCCTGACCCGGTTCTGGCCGGCCGGGAGCTGAAAGCCCTGCCGCCGGGCCGGGCGGACGAATCACTGGATGTCCAGCGGGACCTTGCGGGTGGGCGCGGGGAAGGCGCGGTCCAGCGCGGCCAGCTCGGCCGCCGAGAGCTGCAGCTGCATGGCGGCGGCATTTTCGGCCGTGTGCACGGCCTGCCCGGTGCGCGGGATGGGCAGCACCCCCGGCCGGGCAAGCAAAAAGGCCAGCAGCACCTGCGCCGGCGAGACCCCGTGGGCAAAGGCGATTTTTTGCACGGCCGAATGGGCCAGCAGCCCCCGGCGCAGCCGCCCCGCCTGGGCCAGCGGGCAGTAGGCCATAACCGGGATGCCCTGCTTTGCCAGCAGGGGCAGCAGCTGGAACTCGATGCCCCGGCTGCCCAGATGGTAAAGCACCTGGTTGGCGGCACAGCCCTGCCCGCCCGGCACGGCCAGCAGCTCCTGCATGTCGGCCACGTCTAAGTTGCTCACCCCCCAGGCCCGGATGCGGCCCTTGGCCTTGAGCTGCTCCATGCAGTCCACCGTTTCGGCCAGAGGCACGCTGCCGCGCCAGTGCAGGAGGTAGAGATCCAGATAATCGGTGCGCATGCGGCGCAGGCTGTTTTCGCAGCTGGCAAAGATATTGCCCCGGCCGGCGTTGAAGGGGTAGACCTTGCTTACAAGGTAAAGGTCCTGCCGCTCGAAGCCCTGGATAGCGCTGCCCACCAGCTCCTCGGCCGCGCCCTCGCCGTACATCTCGGCGGTGTCGATCAGGTTCATGCCGGCCTCGATGCCGGTGCGCAGCGCATTGCGCTCGGCCTCGGCCTTGGCCGGGTGTTCGCCAAGGTACCAGGTGCCCTGCCCGATGCGGCCCGCCGCCTTGCCGGATGCTGTAACAAATTCCTTCATGGTGTTTCCCGCCTTTCGGTTTTTTGAATTTGTTTCATGATAGCAGGCCTTTGGGGGGATTGCAAGGGACGGGCGGGGCGGTTTTGAAACAGATATTTCATATTTTACAGTGCTGTTTTTCATTTTATGGTCGTTTCATGCATCGGTGCAAAAATGAGGGGCGTTTTTGTAAAATCTGCGCCTTGTCCCGCAGGGCGGCGCTCCTCTATAATAGAGCCAAAGCAAAACACCCATACGAGATGAACCAAAACAGTACAGGAGGTTGTTTGTTATGAAAATCGGTTTGATCGGTCTTGGCATCATGGGCAAGCCCATGGCGAAGAACATCCTCAAGGGCGGGTATGACCTGACCGTCAGCGACCTGAACAAGGCCAATGTGGACGAGGTTGTGGCTGCGGGCGCCAAGACCGCCAGCAACAAGGAGATCGGCGAGAACTGCGACGTGGTGCTGACCATGCTGCCCAACAGCCCCCATGTGAAGAGCGTGATGCTGGGCGAGGGCGGGGTTGCCAGCTACATGAAGGCCGGCAGCACCTTTATTGATATGAGCAGCATCAACCCGGTGGCCAGCAAGGAGATCTACGCCGTGCTGCAGGAGAAGGGCATCGAGATGCTGGACGCCCCGGTTTCGGGCGGCGAGCCCAAGGCCATCGACGGCAGCCTGTCGTTTATGGTGGGCGGCAAGCAGGAGGTTTTTGACAAGTTCAAGCCCCTTTTGGACACCATGGGCGCCTCGGTCGTGCGCTGCGGCGACGTGGGCGCCGGCAACACCACCAAGCTGGCCAACCAGATCATTGTGGCCTGCAACATCCAGGCGCTGGCCGAGGCTTTGACCCTGGCCCAGAAGGCGGGCGTCGATCCCCAGCTGGTGTTTGAGGCGATCAAGGGCGGCCTGGCTGGCTCGACCGTGATGAACGCCAAGGCCCCGATGATGATCGCGGGCAACGACAAGCCCGGCTTTAAGATCGACCTGCACATCAAGGACCTGAACAACGCCCTGGACTGCGCCCACAGCGTGGGGGCCCCGGTGCCGATGACCGCCGAGGTGCAGGAGATCCTGCAGTGGATGCACAACCACGAGGGCGGCCAGAAGGACCACAGCGCCATTGCCCAGTACTACGAGTACCTGACCGATATCAAGATCGGCCGCTGAAAAACCGTTTATTAGGGACCCATCGGGAGGGCCTGCGCTCGGCAGGCCCTCCCCTTTTTTGCGCCCTGCACGGCGAGGCTGCGCAAAATTGCTTGTGACAGGGCGGGTTTTATGGTATCCTGATTTTATGAGGTTTTGCCGGAACATTGTATCCCGTGCCCGTCTGGGCCAAAGAAAGGGGCGCAGAAAGCTTATGGGACTGTTTGAATCAAAGGAAGAACGCGCGGAAAAATTGTATCAAAAGGGCATTAAGGCCAGGCTGGCGCACAATGAGGAGAAGGCCCACGATTACTTTTTTAAAGCGGCCGAGCTTGGCCACGCTGTCTCCCAGTGGCATTGCGGGCAGCATGCCGACAAAAAAGGCTGGGGCGGCATTACCCAGTACGAGGCCGCGGCGCAGCAGGGGTATCTGCCGGCCATTGAATCCTGCATCGTCTATTACATGGACGAAAACTACAGCGGCAAAAATGTGGAAAAGGGCCGCCAGTGGATCAAAAAGCTTGCAGAAATGGAGCTGCCAAAGGACGATGAGTGCGCGCGGCGGCTGCGGCTGTACGCCACGCCGGACGGCACCTGCACCCTTGCGCTTGAGATGGCCGGGGATGAGAGCAGGATGCGCGATGATGCAAAATACAGCGCCCGGGTGCGCCGGATGCTGGAGCGGGCCGCCGGCGACGGCTGCACCAAGGCCCAGCTGATCTGCGGCAGGATCTATCGGGAGGGGCTGTACGGCCTGAAGGAGCCTGACCTGCGAAAAGCCTGGGGCTGGTACCGGCAGGCCGCCGAAAAAAGCGGCCCGGCCCGGCTGGCCGCGCTGTGGATCGGCGGGCTGAACTCGTCCCTTTACAGCGACCCCGAGATCGACCAATGGCGCAGAGAGCAGCGGGAGCGGCACAAGAAAGCCCCGGACCCCGCCTATGCGTACTACGATATGAACTACTGGGATGAGGCCGGCAGCCCCGAGCGGGTGCCGGACGATGAGCGGCTGCGCTGCTGCCTTTGGGCGGAGAAAGAGGGGGCGGTAGACGAGGCGCTGCGCTGCGCCCGGCTGTACGCCGCCGGGCGGGGCGCCAAGGCGGATCTTGCCAAGGCCGCCGGGTGGTACGATACCGCCCTAAAGCGGGGGCACAAGGCTGCGCTGACCGAGCTGGGCGATCTGTACCTTGCCGGCGGGCCGGGCCTTGCCCGGGACCTTGACAGGGCGGTAACGCTCTACCAGGAGGCGGCGCAGCTTGCAAAACCCCGTAAAAACCCAAAGGACGCCCCCGTGGCAGACGAGGAAGCCGGGGCGCGGGGGCTTGCACGGCAGGGCGAGGTATACCTGCTGGGCGAAAAGCAGGGCAAAACGCCGGCCGGGGCGCTCGGCCTTTATCTGGAGGCCGCGCGCTGCTTTGCAGATTTCCGCGCCAAGGCCGCAGACGAGGCCGAGGACCAGCTGAAGTGGGGGCATACCCGCGCCGCCGCAGCCACCCTGGGGCTCGCCTTTTTTGAGGCAGAGCTGAACCGGGAAGCCTTTGCCCTTTTGCGGTTTGCCGGCGAGGAACACCCCGACCCCGATATGATGCTGCCGCTGGCCGGCCTTTACCGCGAGGGCATCCCGTTTTTGCAAAAGCCGGATCAAAAGCTGGCGGCAGACTGGTTTGCCCAATGGAAAAGCGCCCTTTGGCCGGGCAAAACGGTGCAGCTGGGCAGCTACCCGCAGGAGCATGGCGTTCCCTACTCCCACGGGCCCGCCGCTTTTTGCCCTGGGTTTTTCCGGCCGCTGTGCTGGAACGTTTTGAAGGTGGAGGAGGAGCGGGTGCTGCTGCTCAGCGAGCGGGGCACCGCCTACCTGTCGCCGCGGTGGGATCTTGAGAGCCGCTCCGACCTGGAAACCGAAAAAATCTTCCGCCCCTCTTTGCGGCAGATGGTGGAGGGCAGGGTGTTTTCGCTGGAGCGCGCCGAGTTTGAGGAGTATCTGGTCAAAAAGAAGCTGGCCGACCCCATATGCTCGGCCACGATGTACGCGCGGCAGTGCGAGGCGACGAACCAAGGTCTTAAAACGGAACGCAAAGAGGATGGCAGCCTCACGGTGATCCATTCCTCCTCACAGTATTGGCAGGAAAACGACCCCGATGGCGAGCGCAGTAAGGACTACTGGATGGACCTGCTGACCACCCGGGAGAGCGTCTGGCGGCTTGCGGACGGCGCGGTGGACCGGGGCGGGAAATTTACCGATGACAAGTGGCGGGACAACAATAGGGTCGCCCGCCCGGCGGTTTGGATCCGGCTGGACGGCGGCGAGCGGGAGGACGCGCGCACCCTGTAAGGGGAACGCCTTTGCCCGCGGCTGCCGGCGGCGGGCCGGCGGCAGCAGGCGCGCCCTGTAAGGGGCGCGCCGCGGAAAAACCATCTTTAAAAAGCCCCCGCGGGGGCATCCAAAAAAGGGGTGAACGATCATGGCGAGGGTGGCGATTCTGGTGCCGTTTGCCGAGATGCGGGAGCTTGCGGCGCCCCTGCTGGCAGGCGTGAGCCGGCATATGACAGTGATCTGCCTGGAATACCTGCGCACCGAGGCGGTGGCAAGCCGCGCGCGGGAGTTGGAACTGCAGGGCTGCGAACTGATCATTGCGCGCGGCGCGCAGGCCAGCATCATCCGGCACGCGGTCAAGCTGCCGCTGGTGGAACTGTGCGTAACTACTCAGGAATTGGGCCTTGTGATGCTTCAGTTCAAGGAGGAGCTGGGCTGTGAGCGGCCCCGCATTGGGCTGATCGGCTTTGCCAACATGCTCTGCGACACCTCCCATTTTAACACCCTGTTTGGCATCGACCTGCGCACCTATATGGTGGAGAGCAGCGAGGAACTGCTGGGCGCGGTGGAACTGGCTGTGCGGGACGGGTGCAGCGCGGTGATCGGCGGCGAGATCGTTTGCGAGGAGGCGGCCCGGCGGGAACTGCCCTGCCGGTTTATCCCCGCCGGGGAGGAGAGCATGCGCAACGCCCTGCAAACCGCCGCCGCCACCTGCTACGCCATCGACATGGAAAAAAAGAACAGCGCCGAGATGGACACCATGCTCAACTACACCTTCAGCGGCATCATGCAGGTGGACAGCCGGGGGGTGGTGCAGCGGGTAAACCGGGCCGGCTACGACCTTTTGGAGCGGATCCCGGGCGAACTGGTGGGCCGGCCGGTGACCGAGATCATCCCCAATTTTAACCAGAAGATCCTGGACGATACCCTGGTGCTGGGCAAGGAGGCCTACGCCTTTGTGCTGGACATCCACCACAAGGCGGCGGTGATCAACCTTGCGCCGATCCGGGTGGATGGGGTGATCGAGGGCGCGCTGCTGACCTTCCAGGAGGGCAAGCGGATCATTGAGATGGACAGTGAACTGCGCCGGGAACTGTACCAGCGCGGCTATATTGCCAAATACACCTTTGACAAGCTGCCCCTGCACAGCAAGGACGCCGAGGCCACCACCCGGCTGGGCAAGCGAATCGCCAAGTACACCGCCCCGGTGCTGCTGACCGGCGAGGAGGGCAGCGGCAAATCGATTTTGGCCCAGTGCATCCACAACGAGAGCCTGGCCCGCGCCAACGCCTTTGTGCCGCTGGACTGCAGCGCCTGGCTGCCCGAAACGCTGGACACCATGCTGTTTGGCAACTACACCACCCGCAAGGATTCCTCCGCCTGCATGGCCGAGCTTGCGCGGGACGGCACCCTGTTTTTGAGTCATGTGGAAACCCTGCCCTTTGAGGCCCAATATAAGCTGCTGAGCCTGGTGCAGGGCAAGTTTTTGCACAACGGCTCCAACCGGCCGGTGGGGGTAAACGTGCGGGTGATTGCGGCCAGCAGCGTAAACCTGCCCGCGCGGGTGCAGCGGGGCGAGTTCCGCAGCGATCTGTACTACGCCCTGAGCGTTTTGAGCATGGAGGTGCCGCCCCTGCGCCGCCGGCGGGACGACATTTTGCCCTGGATGGACCACTACCTGAACGAATGGCAGGAGAGTTACAAGCGCTACATCCACCTGACCCAGGGCGCGCGGCAGTTTTTGCTGGGATACGACTGGCCCGGCAACCTCAACCAGCTTAACTCGGTTTGCCAGCGCATTGTGCTGCTGACCGAAAAGCGCAACATTGACGAGAGTTTTTTGCGCGCCCAGCTGGAACAGGTGGCCCCCCGGATGCTGCCCGGCACCGAAAAGGTGGTGCTGTACAAGGACCAGAAGGCGGTGCGCATTGCCGAACTGCTGCGCCAGTACGGCGGCAACCGCGAAAAGGTGGCCGCCGAACTGGGGGTAAGCAAGACCACCCTTTGGCGGTACATCAAAAAGTACGGCATCGAGGCGGATTTTACCTATTGAGCCGGGGCGGCGCGGCTGCCGGCCGCGCGTCGGGGCCGGCGGAAGGCTCCCCTGCCCTCTTTTGCCGCCTTTGCGCGCCGGGGCCTGCCCGCTTTTGCCTGTTTTGCACAAAGAGCCCCCTCCCGGCATCCCAAAAGGGCCGGGAGGGGGCGTTTGTGTGCTTGCAAGGCGCGGTTTTGCGCTTTGGGCCGGTTACTCCAGCCGCAAAATTGCGCCGGTAGAAGCGCTGGTGACCAGGCTGGCATACTTGGCCAGCGCCGGGCCGCGGGGCTTTTTGAGCGGCTGCCAGCCCTGTTTGCGGCGGGCCAGCTCCTCCTCGCTTACATGCAGCTCAAGGGTGCGGGCGTGGATGTCGATGGCGATCTCGTCGCCGTCCTGCACAAAGGCGATCGGCCCGCCGGCCGCGGCCTCGGGGCTGATGTGCCCGATGCAGGGGCCGTGGGTGGCGCCGGAAAAGCGGCCGTCGGTTACCAGGGCGACCTCCTCGTCCATGCCGCGGCCCATGATGAGGGCGGTGGTGGAGAGCATCTCCCGCATGCCGGGGCCGCCCTGCGGGCCCTCGTACCGGATCACCAGCACGGTGCCGGGCTGGATGGTGTCGCCGCTGACCGCGGCGTCGGCCTCCTCCATCGAGTTGAAGACCCGGGCCTTGCCGGTAAAGCGGTACATGCTTTCTTTAACCCCGCTCTGCTTGACCACCGCGCCCTCGGGCGCAAGGCTGCCGTGCAGCACCGCAATGCCGCCCTCGGCCTTTTGCGGGGCCTTTAGGGTCTTAAGCACATCGTCCGGCTTGGGGGTGATGTCCGCAAGCTGCTGGGCCAGGGTCTGGCCGGTCACGGTCATAACGCCGGTGTGCAGCTTTGCCTCGATGGTTTTGAGCACGGCCGGGATGCCGCCGCTTGCGTCCAGCGAGACGATGGGGTACTTGCCCGAGGGCTGCAGGTTGCAGATAAAGGGCACCTCGCGGCTGATGGCGTCAAAGTCGGAAAGGTTCAGCTCGACCCCCGCCTCGTGGGCGATGGCCATCAGGTGCAGCACCAGGTTGGTGGAGGAGCCGGTAGCCATGGCCCCGGCCACCCCATTGAGCAGCGCCTCGCGGGTGAGGATCTGCCGGGGGGTAATGCCCTTTTTGAGCAGCTGCATCACGGCGCGGCCGCTGGCGCGGGCCAGCCGCTTGCGCCGGTTGCTCACGGCCGGGGCGGTGCCCACGCCGGGCAGGCCCATGCCCAGCACCTCGGTGAGCATGCACATGCTGTTGGCGGTGCCCAGATGGGCGCAGCTGCCCACGGTGGGCAGGGCGGCGCGCTCGGCGGCTTTCATGTAATCCGGGGTGATGATGCCCGCCTCCACCCGGCCGGGGAACTCCCGCAGCTCGCTGGAGCAGAAGAGCGGGTTGCCTCCCACGTTGCCGGGCAACATCGGCCCGCCGGGGATCACGATGGCCGGGATGTCCAGCCGGGCGGCGGCCATGAGCATGCCGGGGATGATCTTGTCGCAGCCGGGCAGCAGCACCATGGCGTCAAAGTGGTGGGCCTCCACCACCATTTCTACCGAGTCGGCGATCAGGTCCCGGCTGGCCAGCGGGTAGCGCATGCCCTTGTGCCCCTGGCACAGGCCGTCGCAGATGGCGATGGTCTCGCTGCGGCGGGGCACGCCCCCCGCCTCGATGACCCCCTGGCAGACACAGTCGGCCAGCTCCCGCAGGTGGGTGTGGCCGGGCACCATCTCGCTGAAGGAGCCGATCACCGCCACAAAGGGCTTTTTGAGGTCCTCCTCGTCCATGCCGGTGGCGTACAGCAGGGCGCGCTGGCCGCTGCGGGCCAGGCCGTTGGTGAGGGTGCTGCTGCGGTAGGCGGGGTCTTTGTAACAAAATTCGTGCTCGTAATTCATGGTAGAACGCTCCTTTTTAAAATAATGTTGTTATTTCAAAACGGCTGCGCTCCTGCGCGGGGAGGGCGGTTTTTCCGCCCTCCCCTGCCTCGCCGCGCCTTTTGCAAGGGGCGCGGCGGGGTGCATTTGCCATACCAGTTTTTCTGGTTATGGGCCCCGGATTTCAGGCCATCTGGCGCACTGCCTCGTGCAGCAGCGCAAGGCTCTCCTCGCCGGGGGCCACATAGGGCGAATCAATGAGGTAATCCTCGATGGTCTTGAGGTTCTGCTCGGTGGGCTCCACCCCCAGTTCCCCAAGGGTGAGCGGCATCTCCATGCCCCGCATAAACTCCTTGAGGGCGTCCCGCTCGGCGCCAAGGCGGTTATAGTGCAGCTGGGCAAACAGCCCTACCGCCACGATCTCGCCGTGCAGGGCTTTGGCGGCCTCCTTGGTAAAGTGGGTGCGCACCCCATCGTACATCGAGTGGGCGATGGCGCTCTGGCTGAAGCTCTTGGTGATATTGGCGATCACCCCGGTAACGGCCACGTTGATGAAGGTGACGTCCTCCAGCGCCTTGGTAACCTTGTGCTGGCGGTTGTCCTCGATGGCCTGGGGACCGTACTGTTCCAGCACCTCGTAGGTGTACTGGGCCATGCGGAAGGCGCTGAACAGGTCAAACTTGTTGTCGTCCAGGGTCATGACCGGCTTGCCGTTCTGGATCTCGATCCGCTTGGCCATCGCGTCCAGGATGCCGGCGGCGTTGTAGCGGATGGGGCAGTCGGCGATCACCTGCATGTCCACCAGCACCGCGTCCAGCTCGTGCTCGTAGCGCCAGCAGTCCTTTTTGCCGCCCTCGGGGGTATACATGACGCTCATACAGGTAAAGGGGGCGCAGGTGGAGATGCTGGTGGGGATGTTGACCGTGCCCAGGTGGGCGTACTCGGCCACCGCCTTGGCAAAGTCCATGATCTTGCCGCCGCCAACGCCCACCACCTCGTCGCAGCCGGCGGCGGTGCACTTTTGGGCGATCTGTTCGGCCGCCTCATACGAGCACTGGCCGTCGTAGATCTCCACCGTCCAGCTCAGGCCGGCCTTTTCAAAGCCGGGCAGCAGCCGGTCCTTGACCGCGTCAAAGGCGCGGCGGCCCGCCACGATAAAGGGCTTTTTGCCAAAGCGGGCAACCTCCTCGCCGCAAACCTCCAGGATGCCGGTACCCTGGCGGTAGCGGCCGGCGCCAAACTTGATGGCGGTATCCAGAACGATCTTTTCCATAATGCAAATATTCCTCACAAAAACAGGGTCAGAACCGGGATGGTCACCAGGCTCGTGACAGTGGAGATAAACACACACTTGGAGGCAAACGCCGCGTTTGCGTTGTATTTATCCGCTAAGATGGCAGTGGTACTGCCGATGGGCATCCCGGTAATGATCACCGAGATGCGGGTGGTGAGTTCGTCCACGCCCAAAAGGCGCAGCACGGCCAGCACGGCCAGGGGGAAGATGATCTGCCGCACCGCCACCAGGATAAAGGCTTTGGGCTCCATAAGGCCGCGGATGTCGATCTCGGCCAGGATCATGCCAATGACCACCATGCCTAAGGGGGCCGCCATGCTGCCAAAGGCGGAGAGCGCCTTGGTGCAGGGCGCGGGCAGCGCCGGGCGGAAGGCCATGCGCAGAAGCCCCAGCTCCACCGCGATGATGCCGGGGTTGAGCAGGACGCTTTTGACCCGCTGTTTGAGGGGAGCGTCGGTAAACAGGCTGATGCCGGCGCTCCACATCATGATGCGGTTGGGGATGATGAACAGGCTGCCCAAAAACAGCCCCGCCTGGCCGTAGGCGCTCTCGACAATGGGCAGGCCCACAAAGCCCGCGTTGTTTACGAGGGTGCCGTACTCCATGATGCACCGCTCGCTCTGCGCAAAGGGGCGGTAGACGATCTTGCCAAACACCAGCGCCGCCAGGGCGGTAAGCATGGCAATGGTAAAGCTGAGCGCCCCCTGGCGCAGGGTGTCCCAGGTAAACTCGATGTCAAAGGACTGGAACACCATGCAGGGCAGCGAGACGTACAAAAGGAAGTTGGTAAAGCTCTGGCGCGCCGGGCCCTTGACCAGCTCGGTTTTGCGGCAGACGATGCCCACCAGCAGGTAGATAAAGAGCACCGCCTGGATCTGCGCCATCTGGAAAAATTGCTCCAAGCTGCTCCCACCCCTTTCTCAAAAAAATTTGGACAGCGCCGCGGGCAGCCCCGCCCGCGGCGCTGTGCCGGCGCAGTGCGGGAGGGTGCGCCCAAAGGGGCGCCCCTGCCCCCCGCCGCGCCGCGCAAAGGCCGGTCCGGTCAGGTAATGGGCGCGGGGTTGAAAATGCACATGTCGTTGTGGAAGCCGTACTGGTCGCTGTAGGGCTGCTTTGTGCCGCTGGCAACGTCCAGGATGAGGTTGAAGATCTCGGCGCCCACCTCGGCGATCGTGGCCTCGCCGGTGGCTACCGGGCCGGCCGAGATGTCGATGAGGTCAAACCAGTGCTCCTTCATCTCGTTGCGGCTGCACACCTTGATGACCGGCGAGACGTCCAGCCCGTAGGGGGTGCCGCGGCCGGTCATGAACACCTGCAGGCCAATGCCGCTGGCCACCTGGCTGGGGCCGCACACGATATCGCTGGCCGGGGTGGCCGCGTAGATCAGGCCGTGCTTTGTGGGCTTTTCGGCCGGGGAGAGCACCTCCACAATGGGGCTGGTGCCGCTTTTGGCAATGCTGCCCATCGCCTTTTCCACAATGTTGGCAAGCCCGCCCTTTTTGTTGCCCGGGGTGGGGTTGGCGTCCCGGTCCACCCCGCCGGCGTCGAGGTAATCATCATACCATTTCATCTCGGCGGCCAGCTTGTCGCGCACCTCGGCGCTCACGCAGCGGGCGGCCAGCATGTGCACCCCGTCCCGCACCTCGGTGACCTCGCTGAACATCACGGTGGCCCCGCCCTTGACCAGCATATCCGCCGCATAGCCGGCGCTGGGGTTGGCGGTGAGGCCCGAGAAGGCGTCCGAGCCGCCGCACTGCATGCCGATGAGCAGCTCGCTTAAGGGCAGCTCCTCACGGCGGCGCAGGTTGAGCTTTTCAAGCTTTGCCTTTGCCATGTCCAGGATGGCCTGCATCATGGCGTCGTGGCCCTTCCAGTCCTGGAGGGTCAGGCAGTTTTCGGGGGTGATGTCCTCGGGGGGGAGCACCCGGTCGTAGGTGAGCTTTTCGCAGCCCAGGCCCACCACCATGATCTCGCCGCCAAAGTTGGGGTGGCGGATCACATTGGTGATGGCCCGGATGGGGATGGGGGCCATGGGGGCGTTGATGGCCACCCCGCAGCCGTAGGGATGGGTGATGGCAACCACCCCGTCCACATTGGGGTACTGGGGCAGCAGTTCCTTTTTGATCCGCTCCACCGCCACCTTGACCACGCCGGCCGCGCACTGCACGGTAGTCACGATGCCCAGCAGGTTGCGGGTACCGGCGGGGCCGGTCTTGTTGCGGTAGCCCATCCAGGTGGTGCGGGGCGGGTCGGGCAGGTCGGCCATCGGCTTTACGTTGGTGCCCCAGGGCATATCGTCCAGCGCGGGGCTTTGGGGCAGGTGCAGCATATGCTCGTTGATCCAGCTGCCGGCGGGGATGGCCTGCTTGGCGTAGCCTAGCACCACCCCATAGCGGATGATCTCGCCGTTTTGGGCAATGTCGCAAAGGGCCACCTTGTGGGCCTGGGGGATCGGCTCGCGGGTGACAAGGCCGGGGCGCACCTCCACGCCGGCGGCGATGTCCTGCACCGCGATGGCCACATTGTCCCTCTCGGTGACCTGGATGATCAAAGGCGCACTCATACAAAACGCTCCTTTCGCGGCGGCCCGGGCTTTGCCGGGAGGATCTGCCTTTTGATCCTGCCGCCGCTTTACGTGGGATTCTCAGGGCTTTTTAAAAAGCCGGAAAGCAAGGGAACGGCCGGCCCGCCGCGGCCCAAAACCGCCATGCGGGCCGGCCTGCCTGTTTTGGATCGCTGCAGCCGGGGTTACGCTTTTTGGGCCGCCTTCTTCTTTTTGTCCTTGCTGTTGTCCCAGATGGCATACGCGATCGAGGCGGCGATCATCAGCCAGATGACCCAGCCGATGGGACGGGTAAAGAAGACGATCAGGCTGCCGTTTGCGGCCGAGATGGACTGGATGAAGTAGTTCTCCAGATCCTTGCCAAGGATAAAGCCGATGAGGAAGCAGGAGGCCGGGATCTTGATCTTGCCAAAGATGTAGCCCACGACCCCGAAGATGAGCAGGGCCCAGACGTCAAAGATGCGGCCGTTTTTGGTGGCGTAGGCGCCCACCACGCAGATCATGATGATGACCGGGTAGAGGCGCTGGCGCGGGATGTAGATGATCTTGCTGATCCACTTGATGGGGTAGAACATGCAGATGAACATAAAGATGTTCGAGATCAGCAGGGCCACAAGGATGGTGTTCCAGGTGGTGGGGTTCTGGGTGATAAAGAGCGGGCCCACCTGGATGCCCTGGAGCATAAAGGCCGAGATGAGCACGGCGGTGGTGGAGTCGCCCGGGATGCCCAGCGAGAGCAGCGGGATCAGCGCGCCGCCGGTGAGGCCGTTGTTGGAGCTCTCGGAGGCCACCAGGCCCTCGGCCGCGCCGGTGCCCAGCAGCTCCGGATGCTTGGAGAAGTTTTTGGCCTGGGCATAGGCCAGGATCGAGGCGGCCGAACCGCCCACACCGGGCAATACGCCCATAAAGGTGCCGATGAGGGAGGAGCGGATGATGTTGACCCCCTGGCCCTTAAAGTCGCTGAAGGAGAACTTTTCGGTGGTGGAGGAGTCGGTGTCCTGCCGTTCCACCTTAAAGCGCATGCCTTCCTCGGCCTCCTCAAAGATCTGCGCGATGGCAAACAGGCCGATCAGCACCGGCAGCAGCTGGAAGCCGTCCTGCATCTTGCTCTTGAGGAAGGAGGGCACCATGCGGTAGGCGTTGTTGACGCTGAACATGCCGATCAGGCTGACCAGCACCCCAAAGAAGCCGGCAAAGATGCCGCGCAGCATCTGCCCCTTGGAGAGGGCCGCGATGACCGTGAGCGCAAAGAGGATGATAAGGAATTTTTCCACGCTGGAGAACTTGAGGGCTGCGGCCGAGAGCAGCGGGGTAAACAGGGCCAGGGCGGCCAGCGAGATGATGCCGCCGCACAGGCTCGAGACAATGCCGATCTTGAGCGCGCGCTCGCCCGCGCCGCGCTTGGCCATGGGATACCCATCGAAGGTGGTGGTGATGGAGGACGGGGTGCCCGGGATGTTGATGAGGATGGCGGGGATCAAGCCGCCCGAGATGCCGCCCACATAGAGGCCCAGCAGCAGGTAGAGGGCGGTTTCAAGGTCGTAGGCGTAGGTCAGGGGCAGGAAAACGGCCACCGCCATGGTGGCGGTCATGCCCGGGATGGCGCCGAACACAAGGCCCGCGATAACGCCCAGCAGCGCCACCACGATCTGGGGAAAGCCGATCACAAACGGTAATGTCATTCTGGTTCACCGGCCTTTCTTAATAGATGGTAAAGCCGAAGTTGGCAAAGGTGATGGAGCACATGCCGCTCGGCAGGGTGATGTTGAAGACCACCCCGAACAGCACGCTGATGAGCAGCACCGCGATGACCGTGATCACCGCGCTCATGATCATCTGCTTTTTGCCAAAACCGGTGTAAAGGACGTTGAACAGGAACACAAAGATCAGGCTGGTAACGGTAAAGCCGATGATGTCCAGGCAGAAGATGTAGGCCGCAAAGAGCACCAGGGTACCAAACAGCTTGAGCTTATCGTAGTTTTCTTTAAAAAACCTTCCGGGCTTTGCAAAAAAGGGCTTGCCGGCCTGCACCCGGGCACGCCCCTCGGTAACGATAACCGCAACCAGCAGGATCGCCAGGATCCCCATTACAATGATCGGCATGATCCAGTGTTCGGTCGAGTAGACTACATTGATCATGGATGATTTCTCCTTTTTTGTGGGGCGGAAAGCCGCCGCCCCGCGCTCTGCGGCCGGGGCGGCGCGGCCGCTGGCCGCGCCGCTTTGGCCGCCTTACGGCAAAGCCGGTGCCAAAGGGCGCTTTGGAAGCGTTTGCCCAAAGGGACCCCAAAAGAACAGGTGTTTTTTGGCCCCGCCAGCCGCGCGCCCATATAAAAATGGTCTTTAACGGGCTTTAGCGGCGGGGGTTTTTATGTGCCTTGCGGCACACGCCGCGCTTTTTGGGGGGACCCGCATCCCCCGCAAAAGGCGGTCATGGACTGGTTATGGATTTAACGAGCCAGGCTTGTGGGAAAGCAGGTGCGCCTGATACATGGGGCGGCACCTGCTTTTGGATGAGAACCCTCCCGGAAGGCCGCCGGGGCGTTGCCCCGGCGGCCCGAGAGGAAATGCAGAGGGGGGAAATCAGGTGAGGGAGTCGAGGCTGGGGCTGCGGTCGATCAGTTCCTGGGACTGCTCGCGCTTGTTGTAGATGAACTCCTTGGAGGCCTCGACGGTCACTTCGTCGGCAGACAGGGCGGTGTAGAAGAGCTTGGCCATATCAGCCTGGAAGTCGGGGTTCTCGGTGACCTTCTGCATGGCGGCCTCGTACTCGGCCAGCACGGCAGCGTCCATATCCTTGGGGAAGTACATGCAGAAGTCCTTGGCAAAGACGAACGGCTCGCCGTTGAAGGTAACGCCCTCGGTGGCCATCGAGTCGATCTCAACGCCGTTGACCTCGCCGCAGGAACCGAACATGGTCATCTTGAGCTGATCCTGCACGCCCTCCTCGGTGTACTGGGCAAAGGCGGAGGTGTCGCCGTAGATCACGTCGGCGTTGCGGTCCCACAGGCGCTGCAGCTTCTCGGCGGTGGTGCCGCCAACGATCGCCTTGATGCGGCCGGCAACCTCGTCGCCGTAGGTCTCCTGCACCCACAGGTAGTAAGCGGCAAAGCACAGATGGCTGGTAGCGCCGGACTCGATGTTGAAGGAGACGGTCTTATCCGGGTTGTCGATCAGATACTGGGTGACCTCTTTGAGGCTGGCGTAGGGGGCCTCGGCGGCAGCGCCGAAGCAGGCGCCGGGGTTCTGGCCGATACGGGGGCCAACGGTCATGTTCTCGAGGGCATACTGCTCGTCCACAGAGCCGAACAGCACGCTCAGGAAGGTCATGTCGTGGAACATCATCACGGTCTTGCCGTCGCCCTTGGCGTTGGCGATCTCGTCCAGCGCGGCGGCGTTGCCGATGGCGTCCACCTTGCCGTTAAAGCCCATCTCGGCCGAGAGGTAACGGGTGACCAGGTCGGCGATCATGTAGGAGTCGCCCGAGGTGGAGGTAGAGCCGATCACCACACGGACGTTCTGGCCCTTGAGGCTGCTTTCGCCAGCGCCGGCAGGGGCAGCGGCCGGGGCGTCGCCGCCGGTAGAGGCGGCCGGGGTGCTGGCCGCGGGAGCGCCGCCGCCAACGGTGCATCCAGCAAGCGAGAGCAGCATTACGCAGGCCAGGATGCCAGCAAACAGTTTTTTGATGTTCATGTGTTCTTCTCCTTTATCAGTTTTTTTTGCAATGGGTCTGTGCCTTTTGCTCTGTTTGCAGAATAACAGAATTTTTGCCCAAACTCTATTGACAAAAAGGCAAAAAAGATTACGATGTTTCTTAGCTTTTCATAAAAAAGCAGAATATGAACTTTTTTATTTCAAATTTGAAATTTGAATTTCATTTCAGAGCGCAAATGAAACGCGCGCCGGCGGCAGAGGGCCGGAGGGCATTTTTGCCAAAAGGCAGTCTGCTTTCTTGTGCGGATTGCCAGTTTACAGCCGGCCGGGTTTTGATTTAAGGTGAATAAGAGCAAAGAGGGGCCCAAAACAAGGGCGGAAAAGCCCGCCTAACGCAAAACAGGCAGGGGTAAGCATCGCTTTGCAAAGGGGCCGGCGCGGCAAGCCCATGGGCCGCAAAACAGGCGCGGCAAGCCCGTCTGCCGCCCCGCTGCCGCAACAGATCTGTATTAATTAAGGAGAACACGCTATGGAACAAACCCTGAACACACTGCAAAAGCAGTACCGCCGGCTGCGCATGAGCGTATTTGGCTTTATCCCCCTGCTGGCCCTGGCCGTTGCCTGCGCCTTTTTTGACCGCCGGCTCACCCTGGCCCTGTTGGCCGCGGCGGTGGCCTACCAGCTGCTCTGGCTGCGCCCTTTGCAAAACCGGTATACGGCCGCGGCGGCCCGCGCAAATTTGCTGGAGACGGTGGGCAGGCGGCTGGGCACGGAGGAGTTGTTTGAAAAGAGCGGCGGCGGGATCGCCGAGGCGGACATCACCGCCGCCGAGCTGATCCCCCACGACGCGGGGCCGGGCGGCTGTTTGCTGCGCCAGGGCATCCAGGGGCGGCTGGGGGGCTATGAGGCCGCCGTGTGCGACGCCACCCTGGGCGAAAGCTTCCAGCTGGTAAAAAACGGCAAGCGGCGGGTGCACTTTACCTCCGGCTGCTGGGTGCGCATCACCCTGC
>CAJTVI010000030.1:23703-28172 GCA_910579545.1 uncultured Oscillospiraceae bacterium
GGCTTTTGCACAAGGACGCCGTGCCCACCCCCATCCGGCAGGAGTTTTACGCCGCCCGCCCCCTGCTGGACCCGGCCGACCCGCCCGCCGGCTGCCCGGAGGGCTTCCTCTATTATAAAGGGCCCGGCCCCGCGCCCGGCCCGCGCACCCTGGCCCAGCTTGCAAAGCTGGCCGCCTACACCCCCGGCCAGCCCGCCCTCTCGCTGCAGGGCAGCACCCTCACCGTTTTTATCCGGGGGCGGTTTGTAAGCCGGGCGGTCTCGCTCAAGGGCGCGCCCACCGCCGAGTTTTTGGGCTTTGACCCCCTGCCCGAACTGGACTATCTGCACAAGCTTGCCGGCGCGGTACAGCTGGACGCGCAGTCCGGGAAGGCAGCAGAAAGCTGAAATACATATTGCATTGTATTCCATTGCTGTTTCATGTTATGAAAAATGCATATTCCAACTAAAAAACGCCCGGACGCTTCATGATTTTGCCTATTGTGAAGCCGGGCGTTTACCGGTATAGTCAAAGGTACAAAAGCCGTGCCGGTGTTTTTCGGTCAAAGTCCGTTCCGGCTTGCTGCCCGTGCCCGCACACAGGCAGCCCACAACTGCAAGGAGGCCTTTTTCCATGTACAAACCCTATGGCGTTATCCCCCCCATCATCACCCCCTTTGACAAGGACGGCAAGGTGGACTATTCTGCCCTGGCCAAGATGGCCGTCCATCTGGTGGACAATGGCGTCCACGGGCTGTTCCCCTTGGGCACCACCGGCGAGTTTTACGCGGTGGGCGACGAGGAATTTGTCAAGATCCTTGAGACAGTGCGCGACGCGGTGGCCGGCAAGACCAACCGCTACGGCAAGCCGATCCAGCTGATCGCCGGCTGCTCCCACATCACCACCCGCGAGGTCTGCCGGCTGATCAAACTGGTGGAAGGGGTGGGCGGCTACGACGCCGTGAGCGTGCTGACCCCGATGTTTGTGAGCCAGACCCAGGATGAGCTGTACACCTACTATAAAACGATCGCCGACTCCACCACCATGCCGGTGATCATGTACAACAACAAGCCCAAGACCAACGTGACCATCACCCCCGCCACCGCCGCCCGCCTTGCCAAGGACTGCGGCAACATCATCGGCGTAAAGGATTCGACCGGCGACATGACCAACACCGAGGAATACCTGCGCCTCACCGCCCCCTACCGCGACCATTTCAACGTGATGATGGGCCGCGACACCCTGATCTACGCCGCCTTGCACTACGGCTGCTCGGGCGCGGTGGCCAGCTGCGCCAACGTGGCCCCCCGCATCGTGGCCGACATTTACGACAAGTTTGTGGACGGCGACTGGAAGGGCGCTCTGGACGCCCAGTTCCAGCTGGCCCCGCTGCGCATCGCCTGCAACATGGGCACCTTCCCCGAGGTCATCAAGGAAGGGCTGACCCTGCAGGGCATCCCGGTGGGCAAATGCCTTGACCCCATTGGCGAGTTGACCGCCGATGAAAAGGAAAAGCTGCGCCAGGTTTTGGTGGACATGAAACTGATGTAAGGAGTGTGCATGATGAGCAATATCCCAACCGTTGTTAAGATGGAGGTCATCCCGGTTGCCGGGCACGACTGCATGGAGCTGAACCTCTCGGGCGCGCATGCCCCCTATTTTACCCGCAACATCGTTATTTTAACCGATTCCAACGGGGTCGAGGGCGTGGGCGAGGTGCCCGGCGGCGAAAAGATCACCAAGGCGCTTGAGGACATCAAGCCCTTGGTAGAGGGCACCCGCATCGTGGACTACAAGGCCACCATGAACAAGGTGCGCGCGTGGCTGGCGGCCAACATCAAGGACGATGTGCGCGGTTTGCAGACCTTTGACCTGCGGGTGGGCGTGCATGTGGTGACCGCCATCGAGGCCCCGCTGCTGGACCTGGTGGGCAAGTTCCTGGACGTGCCGGCGGCCGCTTTGATGGGCGACGGCGTACAGCGCGAAAAGGTACAGTTTTTGAGCTACCTGTTCTATGTGGGCGACCGCAAAAAGACCGACCTCGAGTACGAGGAGGAGCCGGACGCCGCGTGCGACTGGTACCGCCTGCGCCACGAGGAGGCCATGACCCCCGAGGCGATCGTAGCCCTGGCCAAGGCCACCCACGAGAAGTACGGCTTTGTGGACTTCAAGCTCAAGGGCGGCGTGCTGCCCCCCAAAGAGGAGGTCAAGGCCGTGACCGCCATCAAGGAGGCCTTCCCGGACGCGCGGGTCGATCTGGATCCCAACGGCTGCTGGAGCCTCAAGGAGGCGCTGGAGGTGGCACCCGACCTCAAGAAGGTGCTGGCCTACTGCGAGGACCCCTGCGGCGCCGAGAACGGCTACTCCGGCCGCGAGGTGATGGCCGAGTTCAAGCGGGAGAGCGGCATGCCCACTGCCACCAACATGATCAACACCGACTGGCGGCAGATGTACCACAGCATCATGCAGCGCAGCGTGGATATCCCTCTGGCCGACCCCCATTTCTGGACGATGGAAGGCTCGGTGCGGGTGGGCCAGCTCTGCAACGACTTTGGCATGATGTGGGGCTGCCACTCCAACAACCACTTTGACATCTCGCTGGCCATGGTGGTGCAGTGCGCCGCCGCCATCCCGGGCAAGATGAACGGTATCGACACCCACTGGATCTGGCAGGAGGGCCGCGAGCGGCTGACCAAGGAGCCGATGCAGATCGTGGACGGCTGCATCGAGCTGCCCAAAAAGGGCGGGCTTGGCATCGAGGTGGACCGCGAGCAGGTGATGAAGGCCCACCAGCTGTACATGGACAAGTGCTACGGCAAGGGTGCCCGCAACGACGCCGTGGGCATGCAGTACCTGATCCCGGGCTGGACGTTTGACAACAAGAAGCCCTGCATGGTAAGATAAAACCAATCAAGGCGGCCTGCAAGGGCCGCAAAAACCCCGCCAAAACCGGCAGGCAGGCCAACCTGCCCGCCGGTTTTTTGGCAGTAAAAAACGATCCGCGGGGCGGCGGGCCCGCCCGGCCCCCGCGGGAAAGGACAGGGTGCTATGAATAAATCGTTACGCAAGGACGCCGACCAGATCGTGGCGGCCAGCATCAAGGCAGTACTGCCGGACGAGGCTGTGCAGCGCGCGCTCAAAAGCTTTGTGCCCCGGGGCGGGCGCACCCTGCTGGTGGCGGCCGGCAAGGCGGCCTGGCAGATGGCCAACGCCGCGGTGGCGGCGCTGGGCAAGGTGGACGGCGGCGTAGTGGTAACCAAGTACGACCATGTAAAGGGCGAGATCCCCGGCGTTGCCTGTTACGAGGCCGGCCACCCGGTGCCGGACGAGAACAGCTTTGCCGCCACCAGCAAGGCGCTGGAGCTGGTAAGCGGGCTTTCGGCCAAGGACACGGTGCTGTTTTTGCTCTCGGGCGGGGGCAGCGCCCTGTTTGAGCAGCCGCTGATCCCCGGGGAGGAATTGCAGGACGTCACCCGCCAGCTGCTGGCCTGCGGGGCGGATATTGTGGAGATGAACACCATCCGCAAGCGGCTCTCCCGGGTCAAGGGCGGGCGGTTTGCCGAGGTGTGCGCCCCGGCGCAGGTCTTTTCGATCGTGCTGAGCGACATTTTGGGCGACCCGCTGGACATGATCGCCTCTGGCCCCGCCTACCCGGATTCCTCCACCTGCGCCCAGGCCAAGGCCATTGTGGAAAAATATGGGCTGAAATTTTCGCCCCAGGCCATGGAGCTGCTGGGCCAGGAGACCCCCAAGGCCCTCTCCAACGTGACCACCCAGATCACCGGCAGCGTGCGGGAACTCTGCACCGCCGCCGCGGCCGAGTGCCGCAAGCTTGGCTACGAGCCCATCCTGCTCACCGACCAGCTGAGCTGCGAGGCCCGGGAGGCCGGCAGCATGCTGGCCAGCATCCTGCGCACCCACCAGGCCGACGGCCGCCGCCTTGCCTATATTGCGGGCGGCGAAACGGTGGTGCACCTGACCGGCAAGGGCCTGGGCGGCCGCAACCAGGAACTGGCCCTGGCCGCCGCCCCCGGCATTGCGGGCATGGAAGGGGCCGCGGTGTTCAGCGTAGGGTCGGACGGGACCGACGGCCCCACCGACGCCGCGGGCGGCTATGCCGACGGCAATACCGCCGCCGCCCTGGCCGCCGCCGGGCTGGACGCCTTTGCGGTGCTGCGCGAAAACGACGCCTACCACGCCCTGGGCAAGGTGGATGGGCTGATCACCACCGGCCCCACCGGCACCAACGTCAACGATGTGGCGGTGGCCCTTTTGCGCGGCTGATGCCGCGCAAAAGGGGCTTTTGCCCCGGCAAAAGCCCCTTTCCCTTTGAGTAAATTATAGATTATAGAACCAGATATTAAGCAAATAGCATAACAAACAGCATGGGGGACGGTTTTTTGCGCCGGCAGCACAGCGGCCGACACAAAGAGCCGTCCCCTCTTTTTGGCCGGGATAAGGTAGAATAAGTTTCGCAAAAAGGAAAAGAG
>CAJTVI010000031.1 GCA_910579545.1 uncultured Oscillospiraceae bacterium
GGCTTTCGGGGCAGGGGTCCTGTTGCCTTGAGAGACTGCTCCCACGCGTCCGGCCAGCGGATCCCTCTCCCCGGTTTGGACATTCCCCATTTTTGCGGAGCCCGGCCGCGCTTACTTTTTCCAGCGCTTGAGGGTGGGGAACCACTCCCGCATGGCCTGGCGGGCCTGGTCGGCGCTCATGCCCGGGTTGGCCCCGGTCATGTGCGGCACGCAGATCCCGATCATCTCCTCCATCCCGCCGTGAAAGGTAAACTCCCCTTTTTCAAAGCAGTAGCGGCAGTAGTCCTCGTTTTTGCTGCCGTCGGCGTTGGTCCCGTACAAAGCCTCCTCCCCCATTGGCATCCCGCAGCTCTGGCAAAATTTCATCCCATTCTGTTCCATCGGTTTCTTCTCCTTTTCCGCCGGCGTCCCCCGGCCGGGCTGCGCGGGCCCCGCGCCCGCCCCGCCCTGAGACGCCGGCATCCTCTTGTTTTTTGTTGTTCGGTTGATAGCTGCGCTGCTATGCTTTGAGGATACAGCAAAAACCCTGACACCGTGTGTCAGGGTTTTTGAAAAAGTCTGCAATTTTTTTGCGGGGCGGCTTTCGGGAACGGCAAAAAAGCCGCGCGCTTAAAAAACCGGCGAAGCAGCGTTTTTTATGGGAGGGCTGCCGATGAGGCGGTTCTGTAAGAAAACAAGGCCGCAGGTTTTTTGAACGCTTTGAACCCTTTGTTTTCTTGTTTTGCAACCGCCTACTCCCGGTTTTTTTCGTAGATCTCCCTGGCCGCGTCCGCCAGCATCCCCCGCAGGTACGCCGGCTCCAGCACCCGCACCTGCGGCCCCAGCGAGAGCAGGTAGCCCAGCAGCCAGTCGTCCACCGGCATCCGGGCGCGGGCAATGAGGCTGCCGTCCGGCTGGCGCTCGATCCGGGCCGGGTCAAACTCGTCCCAGGCCCGCCAGCCCAGCCCGGGCGGGAAGCGCAGCGCCAGCTCGGGGAACTGGGGCTGGGGCCCGATCTCGCCGGCCGGGCAGGGCCGCGGCACAAACACCGTGTCGGTGAGGGTGAGCGCGGCGATGCGGTTGAGTTTAAAGATGCGGAAATCCTGCCGCTGCAAACAAAAGGCCTTGAGGTACCACTCCTTGGAGCGGAAGGCCAGCTTGAGCGGCTGCACCCGGCGCTGGCTGCGCTGGCCGGCCGTGTTCTCGTAGGTCAAAAGCACCTCCCGGTGCCGGGTCACCGCCGTTTTGAGGGTTTCGAACCGGGTATTGTCGCCGGAAAAATCGCCCCAGCGGGAAAAATCCACCTCCAGCCAGTCCCCCGCGTCCAGCCCGAACAGGGCCGACAGCTTGGTGAGGGTCCCGCCGCCCGCCGCCCGGCCGGTGGCCGCCATGCTTTGCAGGGTGGTGAGCAGTTCGAGCCGCTCCTCCTCGCTGAGGGCCGCCTTGTCCAGCACATAGCCCCGCAGCAGCCGGATGCCGCCGCCCCGCCCCGGCTCGGTATACACCGGGATGCCGCTGGCGCTTAAAGCCTCGATGTCCCGGTAGATGGTGCGCTGGCTCACCTCAAACTCCCGCGCCAGCTCGGACGCGGTCGCGCCGCCCTTTTCCACCAGGTAGTACAGGATGCGAAAGAGCCTGCCGTCCGCCATGCTGCTGCCTCCTCTCACTCGGACCCGACGCCCAGCGCGCGGCGGCTGCCGCGGGCGGCCCCAAGGGCCGCCCGGGCGGGGGGTTTTTTGGATGCGGCGTGTGGTAAAAGGCGGGGGGTTACCCCGGCAGGCTGTTCAATACCCCTTGGGCGATGGCGCCGGCCTCGATCCAGATGGTGGTCTCGTCCGCCACCTTCTCGTACTCCACCGGGTCGGTCATAAAGCCGGTTTCCAGCAGCACCGCCGGGCAGATGTTGGAGCGGGTAACATAGAAGTAATCGTAGAACACCCCGCGCTGGCGGCGGTTTACCGCGCCGCCCACCGCGGCCACTAAGTTTTCGGCCAGCGGCTTGCCCTCGGTGTAGAACCAGTAGGCCTCGATGCCGCCCTTGTTGGTCAGGTCGGAAACGAGGGCGGCGCTGTTGTGGTGTACCGCGATAAAAAAGTCCGGCTTGGCCTCGTTGAGCATCTCCACCCGCTCGCCCAGGGTGTAAAAGACGTCGGTATCGCGGGTCATGAGCACGGTGGCGCCCAGCTGCTCCAGCCGGGCCTTGGCCGCAAGGCCCAGCGCCAGGTTGACGTCCTTTTCCTGCGGGGCGGTCACCCCCGCCGCCCCCATCGCGCCGGTGTCGGTGTCGCCGTGGCCGGGGTCCAGCATCACGGTGATCCCGGCCAGCGGGGCCGCGGCCTCCCCCCGCCGGGGGGTGCGCTTTAAGTAGATCTGGGTGGTGCCGTCCACATAGTCCACATGGTAGCCCCAGAGGGGGGCGGCGTCCGAGAAGGTCATGGTCACCGAAAAGCCGGTGTTTACCGTGCCGGTCTCAAAGCTCTGCACCATGCCGGTGGAATCCGGCCACTGGCCGGTAAAGCCGGCCGAATAGAACTGCAGGGTAAGGACGTTGCCCTCCCAGATATGGTAGTAGAGCGGGGTGCCGCTGCCCTCGAACCGCAATATTTCATCGCCGTTTTCCAACTCCTGCACCGTTACCCCGGTAAAGGCGGCGTCCGGCTCGTTGACCAGCTCGCAGTCCTTTGCCAGCACAAAATCGCCGCTCTGCAGCTGGTAAGCAAAGGTGTACTTGCCCCCGTAGGTCATGGGCAGGCTTTGGGCCACCTCGGCCAGCGCCCCCTCGTAGGCGGTCATTACAATAGCGTCCGGGTTGCCGGGCTGGCTCAGCACGCTGGCAAGGGTGGTGTTGATCCGCAGCTTGGTGCCCCAGGGCGCGGGCACCGAGCCGTCGCTGGTGGGGGCCGAACCGCTCCAGCCCGAGGAGGACCGGCGGTTGAAGTTGATGGCGACCTGCTGGCCCCCCTGCTCGGCCAGGATGGTGTTGGCCCCCATCGCCGCCGGCACTTCCAGCCCCCAGACCCCGCGCTCGCCGTACCTCTCGACTGTCTGGCCGTTGACCGTGAGGGTCTGGCCGGGGTCGCTGGTGCCCATGATGAACACCCGGTCGGTGTAGATCACCGCGCCGTCGGCCGGGTAGCTGACGCCCAGGGTCTGGGCCACCGGCTGGGCCAGCAGCGGCTGGGCCCCGCCGTCGGTTTGGGCCTGCTGGTCGCTCTGGGCAAACTGGCGCAGCATCTGGGCGTTGGCGTTGTCCGCCTTGAGGGCGGTCAGGTCGCCCAGCACCGCCCCCGCGCCCTCCTGCCCCCGCAGCACCCCGGCCAGCACCGCCGGGCTTTCGTCCGCCCGCAGGAGGGTGCGGGTGCCGTCGGAATAGCGCAGGATGCCCTGTTCATCCGGCGCGGGGTCGGGCAAAAACACGGCCAGCCGGTATTTTTCGGCCAGGGTGCGCACCGCCCCGGCCAAAAGGCCGCTGGTGTCGGTGGTGAGGGGGTTGCCCGCCTCGTCGGTGGCCAGCAGCGCCAGCTGCACCCCGGCCTCGTTGGCCTGCCGTACAAGGTAATCCACCGCGTCAAAGTGGTGGAAGAGGGTGTCGTTGGCGGTGAGCGAGGGGAGGGGGGCCAGGGTCTCGTCCTTGACCCGGAAGAGCAGCCCCCCGCCGGCCCGGCCGGTAAACAGCAGGGTATCGGCCCCCTGCTGCTTTGCGGCGGCAAGGGTCTCGTCCAGGTACTGCTGCTGCTCCTCGGTGGTGTGGGCGGCCAAAAACCAGTTTTCCCACCCCTCGTCCAGTTCGGCGGCAAACCGCACCGGCTGGGAGAGAACGGCCGTGGCGGGCGCGGGCTGCATCAGCAGCACCAGCAGCACCGCCAGGGCGGCCAGCAGGGCCAGCGCCAAAAGGCAGACCAGCAGCGGGCCAAGGATGCTTTGTCTTGTTTTTGTTTTCATGGTGTCTCCTTATCCGGGCGGCGCGGCAAAGGGTTTGCCGCGCCCCGCGCGGGCAGCCCGGCGGCCGGGGCGGAGCCCCGGCGCGCGCTGCCGTATGTTTGGTGTCATCCCGTCAAAAAAGCTGCGGCCGCGGGGCCTTGCAGGTTTCGCGCGGCTGCCGCATGGTTCGACAGCTTTTATTATAGCACATTTTGCCGCGCCGCACGATACGGGAATCTTTTACATTCCTTAACAAGGGCGCACACGCCGGCCGGCGGAAAAGGGGATGTGCCCGGCATGCGCGTTTTGGGCGGGGTCAGGGGCACAACCTTATGTATATGGCCCCGGCCGCCGCGCATATCCCTTTGGAGGCCGGCAAAAGGCTTTTCTCATCCTGTCCCGCGCTGGGGGAAGGGCCGCCAGCTGCTCCGGCCCGCGCCGTTTTGCGCCGCCGGGCAAACTATGGTATAATAACACGAGCCCCAGGGGCAGAGCGCAAGCTTGGCAATAAACCAAAAAGCCCTGCCGCGGGCCAAAGCTAAGGCCAATATGGGGGCCTTAGCCTCCATGCCCCCCTTTTTGCATTTTATGGATGCGATGTTTCTGGAGTTTTGCCGGCGCAAAAAACACGGAACGCCGGACCATACCCCCTTTTGCCGCACGGAAATCCCGTGCGGCGGGATGGGGGTCCAGGGGGATGCATCCCCCTGGAATCGCCCCTGTTTGCCCGCCACCCTGCCCGCACAGGGCACAAAGGAGGAGTACCGGATGAAGATCCCCGCCCGCGCCTTTACCCACGGCGGCAAGTTCCACGCGGACGATGTGTTCAGCGCCGCCCTGCTCAGGCTGGTCCGGCCGGACATCACCATCCAGCGGGGCCTTAGCGTGCCGCCGGATTTTGACGGCCTCGTGTTTGACATTGGCGGCGGCATGTTCGACCACCACTCGGCCGACCGGGCGGTGCGCCGCAACGGCACCCCCTACGCCGCCTTTGGCCTTTTGTGGAAGGTGCTGGGGGCGCAGCTGGTGGGCGAGCACCAGGCCCGGCTGATCGACGAAAACTTTATCCAGCCGCTGGACCTCAACGACAACACCGGCTCGCCGGACAGCCTGGCCGACGCCATCGGCAGCTTTAACCCGCTCTGGGACGCAAAGGACGACCCGGACGCCTGCTTTGCCCGGGCGGTGGAGTTTGCGGGGGTGATCCTGCGCCGCCGCATCGAGGAGGCCAACGCCATCACCCGGGCCGACGAGCTGGTGCGCAAAGCCTACGCCAACATGCGGGACGGCATTGTGGTGCTGCCCTGCTACGCCCCCTGGAAAAACGCCCTCTACCGCACCGAGGCGCTGTTTGTGGTCTACCCCAGCCTGCGGGGCGGCTTTGCGGCCCAGTGCATCAACGACACCCGCCGCAAGGCCCCCAAGCGGCCCTTCCCCGCCGGGTGGGCCGGCCTTGCCGACGAGGAGCTGCAGGCCGCCAGCGGCATTGCCGGGCTGCGCTTTTGCCACGCCAGCCGGTTTTTGGTGACCGGCGACACCAAGGAGGCCGTGCTGGCCGCCTGCCGCCAGACCCTGGGCCTGGGCTGAGTTTTTTACCAAATTTTTTGGGCCGCCCATTTTGAGGAAATTTGGGCGTCTAAGAACACGGGGGAGAGCCCCAAAAGGGGTCGGGGCGGGGGCCACGCGTGCCTTGCGCGGCGGCTCCCCCGCCCCGGCCCTGCCCGCCTCTGCCCCTTGCCCAGTTTTTGCCCAATTTTCCCGGCCGAAAGGACCGAACGCCATGACCGATGCCCCCAAAGCCTGGGTCTACATGATGCGCTGCCGCAACGGCAGCCTTTACACCGGCTGGACCAACGACCTGGCCGGGCGGGCCGCCGCCCACATCGCCGGGCGGGGGGCGCGGTACACCCGCGCCTTCCGGGCGGTGGCGCTGGCCTGGGCCGAGCCCCAGCCCGACCGCGCGGCCGCGCTGCGCCGGGAGGCGGCGGTGAAAAAACTGAATAAAGCCCAAAAAGAGGCCCTCGCCGCCGCCTGGGATGCCGCCGGGCGGCCGGGAACCTGAGAATTTGACTTTTCCACAAAAAGAAAGCGGCAGCTCAAAAATCTTTGTGCAGGTTTCGGATTTGCAAACCCCCGGATATTTTGTATAATGAACCCTATATCTTGTATTTTTATTCAATTCGCGGGGCGGGAGGCCCCGCGGGAGGGGGAGCATCCAACATGAACAAGTCCGAGATCAAAAAGGTCGTGCTTGCCTATTCGGGCGGGCTGGACACCTCGATCATCATCCCGTGGCTCAAGGAGAACTACAACAACTGCGAGGTCATCGCGGTGAGCGCCGACGTGGGCCAGGGGGACGGCGAGCTGGAGGGCCTGGAGGAAAAGGCGCTGGCCAGCGGCGCGTCCAAGCTGTATATCGAGGACCTGCGCAGATCCTTTGTGGAGGACTATATCTGGCCCACCCTCAAGGCCGGGGCCAAATACGAGACCTACCTGCTGGGCACCAGCTTTGCCCGGCCGGCCATTGCCAAGCGGCTGGTGGAGATCGCCCGGGCCGAGGGGGCGCAGGCCATCTGCCACGGCTGCACCGGCAAGGGCAACGACCAGGTGCGGTTTGAACTGGGCATCAAGGCCTTTGCGCCCGAGATGGCCATCATTGCCCCCTGGCGGGAGTGGGAGCTCCGCAGCCGGGAGGAGGAGATCGAGTACGCCGAGGCGCACAAGATCCCCCTCAAGATCGACCGCAGCACCAACTACTCCAAGGATAAAAACCTCTGGCACCTCTCCCACGAGGGGCTGGATCTGGAGAGCCCCGCGCACGAGGCGCCCACCCTCCGGCCCGGCTTTTTGGAGATGGGCCTTGCCCCCGAGCAGGCCCCGGACAAACCGACCTATCTTGAGCTGACCTTTGAAAAGGGGGTCCCCACCAAGGTGGACGGCGAGGCGCTGGACGCGGTGAGCCTGCTGGAGCGGCTCAACGCGGTGGGCGGGGCCAACGGCATCGGCATTCTGGACCTTGTGGAGAACCGGCTGGTGGGCATGAAGAGCCGCGGCATCTACGAAACGCCGGGCGGCACCATCCTCTACTACGCCCACAGCCTTTTGGAGAGCATCACGCTGGATCGGGAGACCAGCCATTTTAAGGAGCTGGCCGCCCAAAAATACGCCGACCTTGTGTACAACGGCCTCTGGTTCACCCCTTTGCGGGAGGCGCTGGACGCCTTTGTGGATTCCACCCAGCAAACCGTGACCGGCAGGGTGCGGCTCAAATTGTACAAGGGCAACATGACCAGCGCGGGGCTTTTCAGCCCATACTCCCTCTACGACGAGCAGACCGCCAGCTTTGGCGAGGACGACGATTACGACCAGGCCGACGCAAAGGGCTTTATCAACCTGTTTGGGCTGTCCATCCGGGAGCGGGCCAAGCTCTCGGCCAACTGGGACGCGTAAGGCCGGCACCAAAGGAAGGGTACTATGGCGCAGCAGCTGTGGAAAGGGCGGTTCACCAAACCGGTGGACAGCCGGGTCAACGATTTCAATTCCTCCATCCGGTTCGACGCCCGGCTCTACCGGGAGGACATCGCGGGCAGCATGGCCCACGCGGCCATGCTGGGGGCGCAGGGCATCCTGAGCTACGCGGACACCGACGCCATCTTAGAGGGGCTGGAGGGCATCCTGGCCGACCTCGACAGCGGCGCGCTGGCCATCGACCCGGCAGCCGAGGACATCCACACCTTTGTGGAGCAGACCCTCACCGCCCGCATCGGGGAGGCGGGCAAGCGGCTGCACACCGGCCGCAGCCGCAACGACCAGGTGGCCACCGACCTGCGGCTGCACCTGCGCCGCGGGATGGCCGGGCTGTTAAAGCAGATCGAAGAACTGGCCGGGGTGCTGTGCGGCCTTGCGCGGCAGCACGCCGGCACGGTGATGCCCGGCTACACCCACCTGCAGCGGGCCCAGCCGGTGACCCTTGGCCACCACCTGATGGCCTATGTGCAGATGCTGCTGCGGGACCTGGGCCGGTTTGACGACGCCATCGCCCGCATGAACGCCGCCTGCCCGCTGGGCAGCGCGGCGCTGGCCGGCACCACCTACCCCATCGACCGCGCGGCCGCCGCCCGCACCCTGGGCTTTGCCGGGGCGGGCGAAAACAGCCTGGACGGGGTATCCGACCGGGACTTCTGCATCGAGCTGGCCGCGGCGGCCTCCATCTGCATGATGCACCTCTCCCGCCTGTGCGAGGAGCTGGTGCTCTGGTCCAGCTGGGAGTTCCGGTTTATCGAATTGGACGACGCCTTTACCACCGGCTCCTCGATCATGCCGCAAAAGAAAAACCCCGACCTGCCCGAGCTGGTGCGGGGCAAAACCGGCCGGGTATTTGGGGACCTGATGGCCCTGCTGACCGTGATGAAGGGGCTGCCGCTGGCCTACAACAAGGACATGCAGGAGGACAAGGAAGCCATTTTTGACGCGCTGGACACCCTTTCGCTCTGCCTGACGGCCCTCACGCCGCTGCTGGCCAGCACTAAGGTGCGGCCCGAGGCGATGCGGGCGGCCGCCGCCGGGGGCTTTATCAACGCCACCGACTGCGCGGACTATCTGGCCAAAAAGGGGGTGCCCTTCAGGGACGCCTACCGGATCACCGGCGAACTGGTGGCCCTGTGCATCCGGCGGGGCGAGACGCTGGAGACCCTGCCCCTGGCCGACTACCGGCAGGCGAGCGGGGCCTTTGCCGAGGACGTCTACGAGGCCATCCGGCTGGACCGCTGCGTGGAGGGCCGCGCCTGCGCGGGCGGCCCCAGCGCCGAAAGCGTGCGGCGGCAGCTGCGCGCCGCCGAGGCCCTGCTGGCCGCCCGCGCCAAGGCCCGCGGCGAGGGGTAGGCCCCCGGGCCCGCCGGGGCACACAAAAAAGGCCCGGCGGGCGGTTTCCCTGTCTTTCGGCCGCCGCGGCCCTTCCCTTCTCTGGCCGCCGGCCGGCTTTCCTTTTCCCAGCCGGCTTTCTTTTCCCCCAGCCGGCTTTCTTTTCCCCCAGCCGGCTTTCCTTTCCCCCAGCCGGCTTTCCTTTTTCCCCGGCTGGCTTTCCTTTTTCCCAGCTGCTGGCGCGGCCCTCGGCCGCCGCCAAAACTGTTTGACGGCGCAAGGTTTTTTTGGTATAATAATTTGCAGCCCGCCGGCGGCATTCGAAAGCCGGGCGGCGGGAACGTGCGGCAGGCCGGCGCGCGGCCGGCCATCGCCCAAAAGGGGCAGCGCCCAGCAAACTGAATATGGAGATGTACCCAAGCGGTTGAAGGGTCCGCACTCGAAATGCGGTAGGCGCCTAATCAGCGCGCGAGAGTTCGAATCTCTCCATCTCCGCCAGCGGGGGGCAAGGACAGGATTGTCCTTGCCCCCTCCTTTTTATCGAGAGAGGGCGGCAGCTATGGCACCAATCACCAAAGAGGAAGCACTTAAAAATGCATTGGTATCCTCGTCTATGGAGGGCTTTTCCGTTTCGCCAGAGGTAGTGCGGAATTGCCGACGCCTGATGAATGGCGAAGTGGATGTGGATACACTGATAAAGGAGCTTCTTGCGCAGGAAAAATGAGGGATCGTTATGCCATATACTTTGGATGCTTTACAGGATGGCTGCTATGAGGGTACGACCGTCCTGATTAACAAGTATGGCCTGCAGGATGGTGAAACACTTGCAAGAATCGAGGCAGTTGTTGTTCCGGCCAAGGCAGCTATGTGGGATACTGAGCCAAAAATGGAAACCTTCGATTTTACACACTATCGGGCAATCCATCAATGGTTGTTTTCCGATCTTTACGATTGGGCAGGACAAGTTCGTATGATCGATCTGACCAAAAAGGGTACAAGGTTCTGCCCTGCAAAAGAGATCAATCACATGGCACAGGAGATCTTTCACAGGCTGCGGGAAAAATCGTACTTTTCCGGCCTTCCAAAAACAGAATTTGTGGCACAACTCTCCGATTTTTACCAAAGAACCAATGAGCTGCATCCCTTTCGGGAAGGAAATGGACGAACGCAGCGGCTCTTTTTATCCCAGCTGTGCCGTCACACAGGATATCGTCTGGACTTTTCCCAAATCGATATGGATCTTCTCATAATCGCCAGCATACAGGCGTATCAGGGAACCGATCATCTTTTGCAGCAGGTCCTGAGTCAAGCAATCCAGAAAGAGGCGTGAGGATTCAATGCAGAGCCGGGTAACCTGGCTCTGCATTTTCACCACTGCCGCATGATTCCGCTGTCCGGCAGCACCAGCGCCTGTTCCATCGTCTCGGCGCTCAGCTGCTTGGACTGTGCGTCGAGGTGCGCATAGATGTTCGCGGTGGTGGAGATGTCGCTGTGGCCCAGCCATTCCTGGATCTGCTTCATCGGCACCCCCTGATTCAGCAGCAGGCTGGCGCAGGAATGCCGCAGGTCGTGAAAGCGTATCTTCCGCAGCCCGTTTTCGGCCAGCAGTTTGGCAAAGCCATCGGTCACGCTGTTTGGCAGGATCAGGTCGCCCATCTCATTGACAAACAGGTACCCCTTATACTTCTGGTTGTAACAGCTGCCGCAGACCTGCTCATTGTATTCCTGCCGTTCCTTCAGTGCGCGCAGGCGCTGGGCAAAGGCGTCCACCAGCGGCAGGGTTCGCAGGCTGGACTTGGTCTTGGCCCGGTCGGCCTGTACCAATACCTGTTTGCCCTCAATGCTGGCGTTGGTGACGATATGGCAGACGGTCAGTGTCCCCGCCTCCAGATCCACCGCGTCCCAGCGCAGGCCCAGCACCTCGCCCCGGCGCAGCCCATAGAACGCCGCAAACTGGATGATAAGTTCCAGCCGGTGGCCCCGCGCCGCCGCAAACAACTGCTCCAGCTCCTCGGCGGTGTAGTAGGCCGCCATGTATTTCTCAGGCTTGGGCCGCTCCACCTTGTCCACCGGGTTGCCGGGGATCAGGTCCAGCCGCACCGCGTACTTCAGCGCCTTGTGCAGGTTTGCATGCAGCCGCAGCACACTGGTGGCCTTGAGGGTCTCCAGCTCACGCAGGTAAAAGCTCTGGATCTGCCGCGCCTGCAAGCCCGCCAGCGTCACGCCCAGCGGCTCGAAATAGGGCACGATGTGGTCTTTCACATTGAAGCAGTAGGAGGACCAGGTTGTTTCCTGCACCGCCAGGCGCACGATCCGGAGCCAATACAGCATATAGTCGCTGAACAGCATATCCGGGCTTAGTTCCTCTTTCCTTTTGGCCTTGGGCGGGGTAAAACTGCTGCGCAGCTCACGCAGCAGCTGCTCCGCCCGTTTTTTGTTGCCCCTGACCGGCAGGCCGGTGGCCACCCAGGGCTGCTTGCGCTTGCCGTCCGGGCCGGTGTAGCTGAGCACCATGTAGTAATATCCGTTCTTCTCCTGTAGACGTCCTGCAACCATTGGCATCTCTCCTTTTGGTGGAATCCTCTGCGCCAACCGGCGGAGTCATTCTGACGCCACTGCCAGACCACACACCGGCTAAATCAGAGTTTTGTCTCTCCGGGTCCGACACAAGGATACCCGAAACCTCTGCCGAAAGCCATTCACGAAACTGCACAAGGATGCGCCCTCAAACCGGGTACAAATGCACGAAACCGCCCGCACCGGGCAGTGACACCCCGTGCTGGCGGCTGCATGGCAAGCTATCTTGCCTGTTCGTACTTTTTTTGTTTTTGGCGCAGCTTTGCCTGTGCCTGTTCCTCGTTCAGCTGCTGCATGGCCCTGCGGTGTTCCCCGGCATTTTGTACCCGCTGAATGACCCTTTCCGCGAGGGAACATTCCGCCCGCAGCGCCCTGATCCGGGCAGTCAATTCTTCCCGCTGCTGTTCCAAACCGGGTGGCGGAACCTTGCGGCGCAGCTGCCGCACACAGCCGGCACGCTTGTTCTGCAGCGCCGCTATCCGAACACTCACCGCTTCACGATAGGCGCATACCGCGCTCAAATCAGCAAACCAGTGTTCGCTGACAAACCGCATTTCCCTGCACACCTGCTCGATGTCCCGCCACTGCGCCCGCAGTTCCGGCCAGTTGATCTGCGGGGCCGCCCGCCGGGGATAGATGCCCAGCCGATAGCAGTAGTGCAGGTACAGCCCGTACAGGCTCCCTTTGCGTTTTGCGGCCAGCAGATTGCGGCTGCGGTACCGCCTTATACGGCGCACAACCGGCTCCGGCGGTTCCCGCAGGCCGTACCGTGGGTCATTGCAGAAGCTGTAAAGCCGCGGGCCGTATTGAACAAGGTTTGCCGTCAGGCCGCGCTGGATGTCCGGCCAGTCGTATCCCTTTCCCAGCCGGTAAACACGCACCGGGCGGCCGCCGTCCACCGCCTGCAGGGTGGCATACTTGCGGCTTTCTTCCCGCCGCCAGCGGTAGCCGAGGGCCGTCAGCGCCCGCGCAAAATCCCGCTCGGTGCTGCTCTCCTGAACAGCCTGCCGGATCGCCTGCCGCATCGCATTGTACCGGGTCGGCTCTCCCCTTTTCTCGGCCTCGTAGATCGGGCGCGGCGTTTTGCCGCCCGGCCGTTCAATCACCGACAGCCCCTTTTCACGGCAGATCGCATCCGAGGCGCGGCGCAGGTCGTGGTACTGGCTGCGCTTCTGCTCGTACTTCTTGCCGTCCACATAAGAGACCGCGTTGATCACAAAGTGATTGTGCAGGCAGCCGGTGTTCATGTGGGTGGCCACCAACACCTGAAACCGGCGCCCCCATACCTTGCCCGCCAGCTCCAGCCCGATCTCGTGGCACTGCTGCGGCGTCACCTCGCCGGGCCTAAAGCTCTGGTAAGCGTGGTATGCCACAACGCCGCCGGTCTTGCCGAACTGCTCCTGCACCGCCCGCATCTCCGCCCAGGCCCGCGCCGGGCGGCAGTGGATGCCGGACACCAGCTGTACGCTCTCACTGAATGCGGTTTTGGCGTCGTTTTCGGCATAGTGCAGGGCTTTTGCAAGGCCGCTGTACTCGGTCTTGTCCGGGTTGGCGGCGTAGTCCACCAGGCGTTTCAGGTTATCCCGCACCGCCCAGATCTTCGTCGTTGCGATCGGCGTCCTCCCCCTTCCACAACACAATTTCTTTGATTTGTTCGGCGCAATACCGGTACTCCTTTGCCAGCGGCGGGTCGTACTGCTCCAACTGGTCGGTCAGATTTTCGAGATAGGCCAGCAGGCTGAAAAACTCCCGCGGCGGATGGAACTTCGGGGCGTACCCCAGCGCCCGCCTGCGCAGGTATTCCGACAGGGTCAGCCCGGTGTGGCTTGCCCGCTGCTCAATGCGGCGTTTTTCGGCCGGGGTCACACGGACATTGATGCCGGCTTCTCTTTTCCTCAAGCTGTTCCCTCCCCTGGGCAAAGGGGGTTCGGTCGATGGGCTAAGAGCTGCCCAATGGGCAACTGTTCCTCGGCACCAACCCTGCTGCGGGGGTTCGGGGCGCTCCCCGTACCGGCGGCGTCGCCCGCCGCGGCGAAGGGTTGCCTTTTGGCAACACAAAGCCCATGCTCGTTACCGGGAGACATCTCCGCGCCGCCCTGTGACAGTGATGACGGCGATGACGATGTTTGCGGGATATGGGATACCAAATCCGCGCTGTCATCATCGTCATTGCCGTCACACCAGAACCTCATCTGCCGCGCGGCGGCTGTCCGGCGGCTCTCGTACCGGATGCCCTGCGCTGCAAACACGGGGTAGTAATGCTCCGCCAGCTTGCGGGCGAATTGGGTCGGCTGCACCCCGGTGATCCCGGCAGCGGCGAGCAGCTCGGTCGCCGTTCCCTGCCAGCAACCTGCCCGCCGCACAAACTCCGCTGCCTGCCGCAGATAAGCCGGAATTGCCTTCTCGGCCTGTTCCTCTGCCGATTCCTCCTCCAAAAGCCGCCAGACGCAGTCCTCGGCCTGCAGGTGAAGGGTACAGCTGTCCATGTCCCGGCCGGTCACCAGCAGCCGGGCAGTGTCGCTCATGCGTGGGCGCTGCAAAAGCCAGATGGTATCGGCCGCGCCCATCAGGCCATTCGAGCCGGAGATCTGCTGGAACGGGTCGGCCGCACCTTGTTTGCGCAGATGGTGTACCAGCAGCAGGCCGATGTTGTGCCGGTCGGCCAGAGCTTTCAGCGCAGTCATATCCTGGTAATCCGCCGCGTAGGCGCCGGTATTCGGCTGGGCGGTGCGCACCTTTTGCAGGGTGTCGATGACGACCAGCCCTGTTTCCGGGTGCTGGCCGAGGAATCGCCCGATCTGCAGCTCCAGCCCGGCGCCGATGCCGCCGCATTGGGTCTGGAAATACAGCCGACTGGGCACGGTGAGGTCGGCCAGCCGGAACAGCCGTGCCTGTACCCGGGCAAGGGTATCCTCAAGGCAGAGGTAAAGCACCGTCTGCGGCTGGACGGGCCGGTTCCAGACACTGCCGCCCTGCGCGAGCCGCAGGCAGAGCCAGAGGCACAGCCAGCTTTTGCCCGCCTTGCTTGCCCCGGCCAGCAGGGACAGCCCTGCGGGCAGCAGGCCGGGGATCAGCCAGCGCACCGGCGGCAGAGGGGTGGCAAGCAGGGTGTCGGCGTCGATGGGGCCGCCGTGCAAATTGCCTGCACAGCAGGCCGTTGAGTACGGGTCGCTCATTTTCTTATGGTTGTTCATGGCATCTTCCTTTCCTTTTTTGCTTTTTGGGTTTTTGGACTTTGGTCTCAGGTTTTGCCCGCGCGCATAGGCCCCAAAATGGGCGGCACACGCCCCTGCGGGGCCTGCGGCGGGGTCTACTGCCACCCCTCCTTTCCTGCCCGGGACAGGGCGATTTTGCCAGGACAAGCGGCGCTGCCTCTTGCCTGGAAGCATGGGCTGGCAGCTGCCGGTCAGGCGTCCGCCGGCCGCTGCACACCGTTTTCCAGCACATAGCGGATCACGTTGATCTTGGGGACCTTGTAGGCGTTCCCGATTTTCAGCCCTCGGATCTCCCCCTCCGCCAGCAGGTCATACGCCGTGTGGCGGCTGATGCCGAGCATGGCTTGCAGCTGCTTTACCGACACGATGTCCGGATAGCCTGCAAACATGACGGCATACAGGGCTTTGAGTTCACTTGCGCTCATGGATCACCTCCTCTCGCTGTCCTGGTTTTTGGGCGCAAAAAGGCAGCCCCCGCCTCGCATCGGCCGTTAAGGCCAATACAAGACGAGGGCTGCCTTTTAAAACAAATGATAAGTTTTCAGGTTCTGATATAGGAGATTGAATGAATGGATTGTAAATTTCCGCTTTATAACGTCAAAACGCTGTTCCAATATCGTGAGGGGAGAGACAATACGCTCTCCCCCGTTTTTCTTTCTCAACCACCGTATTTGCCGCCCGCACCCCCGGTGTTGGAGACCTTCCAAGCCCTACGGGCTTAAAACATCTCCGGGAACACAGCAGGTGAGCCGCTGGCAGCGGCTGCTCACTGGCTCCGCAAGGGTCTTACTGCTTACAACCCAAGCGATGGCCACCCGGTCTGTCGCGCCGGGCCGCAGGAGTATCATTATTCCCCCGCGCTCCGATCATGGCGGGAAGCCTGCCGCGGGCGGCCCTGCCCCTTTTGGGGCAAGAATACCCGGCTCCTTTCCCGGCGAAAGGTGGTCGCTCGGCGCGGCGGCTCTCGCCGCCCGCGTGTCATGGCGCTCTCGCCGGGTTCGCTCCCGGTCACGGGAATGTACCTGCTGTGCTGGTTATTCAGTTTTCAAGCTGCCTCCCCGCCAGTAGGCGAGGCTTGCTCTCATTTGCTTTCGCAAATTTGTTAATTCTATTATAGTGTGTAAAAACAGGCCTGTCAATACTATTTCGCAAAAAAGTTAATATTTTTCTTTACAAGGGCTTTTTAGCAGGGTACAATGGGGGTATCAAACGGAAAGGGGCGATGCTATGAGGACCTGTGAGAAACTCCGGCGCATCCGTCAGCACCGCAAAATGACCCAAAAAGAGCTGGGCGACGCAGTGGGCCTGACAGCCAATCGCATCGCCCAGTATGAGATGGGGTACCGGGAGCCGAAGGCCCCGCTGCTGGAAAAGATGGCAGAGGCCCTGCGCGTCTCAAAGCTGGCCCTATTAGAGCCAAACGCCGGAAACCTGGGCAGCGTGATGGAGACGCTGTTCTGGGTCGAGGAGGAAATGCCCGGCGTTTTTCATTTTACCACCATTGAATTTGACGACCCGGACCGGGCGCAGGATACCTCCCCTTATGCCGACTGCGACGCCCCGCTGCACGGTGATCTGACCATCCCCATGCGCTTTGCCCCGCCCACCGTCCTCTGGACCGAAAACGGCCTGTTGGACAAATTCTTCCGTAAATGGGGTGAGATGCAGGCCGCGCTCTATCATGGGGAAATCACCCGGGAGCAGTATTTCGAGTGGAAGCTCTGCTGGCCGGACAAGGACGCGGTATAGGGATACGCATTCTCTGCGGCAGCTTTTCGCTGGGCGCCTGATTGGGCGCCTAAGCATACTTTTCCCAGCGGTTTTTTCTAATCTCTCCATCCCTTAAGCGCCCTATTAGGCGCCTAAAGGTTCGGAATGTCCTTTTCTGGTGCTGGTTTGACACCATTTGGGCGCCTGATCAGGCGCCTGCCCAACCCACCGGCGCCAAGGGTAACCCCATCTGTTTTCTCTTTTTGTCGGAAATGTCAGAAAATGGTATAATAAATGGGATCATATTCGACCTCAGGAGGTAACCGGCCATGAGCAACGACAAAATTGCCGAGGTGGGCATCAACATCCAGGAAAAGGCCACCGTGATCTGGAATATCGCCAATGCCCTCTTTGGCTATTTCAAGCCCCACGAGTATGGGCTTGTTATTCTGCCAATGACCGTGGTAAAGCGACTGCATGACTGTCTGCTGCCCACCCATGCCGCTGTTCAGGAGCAGTATGCCAAGGTGAAAAACCTTGCCGTGATTGATGGTTTCCTTACCCGTGCCTCCGGCTACCAGTTCTACAACACAAGTAAATTCACCTTTGATTTGCTTCTCTCCGACCCGGACAACATCGAGGCCAACTTCCGGGACTATCTGGCGGGCTTTTCCTCCAACGTACAGGATGTCCTTGCCAAATTTGACTTTGACAGCATCATCAAGCGTATGGTTGAGTGCAATTCCCTGTATCTGGTCATCAAGGAGTTTGCAAGCCCGAAAGGCTATCTCGGCCCGGACAAGATCGGCGCCGTAGACTGCGGCTACATCTTCGAGGACCTGGTCAAGCGTTTCTCCGAATCCTATGATGAAGAGGCCGGAGCCCACTTTACCAGCCGTGATGTCATCTATCTGATGACCGATATTCTCCTGTCCGATGCCGATCTGAGCCAAGCTGGCAACGTCACCGTTTACGATATGGCAATGGGCACCTCGCAGATGCTCTCCTGCATGGAAGAGCGCATCCATGCGCTCAACGCAGATGTTGAGGTAACCTGCTTTGGTCAGGAATTTAACCCTGCCACCTTTGCCATTGCCAAGGCCGACATGATGATCCGGGGCGGCGACCCGAACAATATGCGCTTTGGCGACACCCTCTCTGACGACCAGTTCAAGGGCTTTACCTTCCAGTACTGTATCTCCAACCCGCCTTTTGGCATCGACTGGAAGCGGGAACAGAAAGCGGTGGAGGCCGAAGCTGCGCTGGGTGAGCGGGGTCGTTTTGCCCCCGGCTTGCCCAAAATCAGCGATGGGCAACAGCTTTTCCTGCTGAACGGTCTGTCCAAGCTGGCCCCAAATGGCAAAATGGCCATCATCCAGAACGGCTCCCCGCTGTTCTCCGGGGATGCCGGCAGCGGCCCATCCAATATCCGGCAATATATTTTAGAGAATGACTGGCTGGACGCGATCATCCAGCTTTCCACCGATCAGTTTATGAACACAGGCATCAGCACCTATATCTGGGTTCTGTCCAAGGACAAGCCGGACTACCGAACCGGGAAGGTACAGCTCATTGATGCCTCCCACTGCTGTGAACCCCGGCGGAAAAACATCGGCACCAAGCGCAACGACATCACTGATTTGTGCCGGGGGCTGATCGTGCGGGCCTACGGCGAGTACCGGGACGGCGCTGTGTACGGCGATAAGGGCAGCGTGTACTGCGAGAGCAAGGTATTCGGCTCGGAGGAGTTTGGCTACAACAAAATCGTGGTGGAGCGGCCCCTGCGGGATGAGCAGGGGGAGATTGTGCTGAAAAAGGGCAAGCCGGTGGCCGACCCCGCCCTGCGGGATACAGAAAATGTGCCGCTGGTACAGGACATCGACTGCTATTTCCGGCGGGAGGTGCTGCCCTATGCGCCCGATGCCTGGATCGATAAAAAGAAAACCAAGGTGGGTTATGAGATTCCCATGACCCGGTATTTCTACGAGTACCAGCCCCCGGAACCGGTGGAGGATATTGTAAAGCGGATCACCGTACTGGAGGCGGATATTGCTGCCAGCCTGAAGGCGCTGTTTTATGAGGAGGGCAAGTGATGGCTCGGGAGATGAAAGACAGCGGGGTTGCGTGGATTGGGGAGATACCGAAAAGTTGGGCTATCTCTCGAATCAAAAATGAGTTTCTTAATTTAGATAATCTGCGAGAACCGATCAGCGCAGAAAAGCGTGATAACAAGTTGGGTTTATATGACTATTACGGAGCATCTGGTGTCATTGACAAGATGGATCAATATAATGTCGATGACACAGTGCTACTAATTGGTGAAGATGGCGCTAACCTCCGAATGCGCAATCTGCCGCTTATTTATCGTGCTTCTGGGAAGTTTTGGGTTAATAATCATGCACATATCTTAAAGGTAAAGCCAGATAACAGCTATTCTTATATGGCATATTTGTTAGAAACGGGGGACTATAGCGTTTATATTACAGGATCAGCACAACCAAAATTATCTCAATTTAACCTGATGAATTTCAAAATTGTTGTTCCCCCAGTCAGTGAACAGGAAATAATTGCGAAGTATCTTGATACACAATGCGCCGAAATTGACGCTGTTCTGGACAAAACCCGCACCTCCATCGAGGAGTACAAGAAGCTGAAACAGGCCATCATCACGCAGGCCGTCACCAAGGGCGTGCGAGGGGATAGGCCGATGAAAGAGAGCGGGATTGAGTGGATCAGCGAAATTCCTGCCGAGTGGAAAATCTATTGGGGAAAGCGGCTATTCTACGAAACCAATGAACGATCAGAGGCAGGCAATGAAGAGCTTCTTACGGTATCCCATCTTACGGGTATTACTCCCAGAAGTCAGAAGAATGTAAACATGTTCATGTCTGAATCACTGGTCGGATATAAGGTCTGTCATGTCGGTGACATTGCGACAAATACCATGTGGATGTGGCAGGGAGCTATCGGGGTGTCAGCGTATCACGGAGTAATTAGTCCTTCATATAATACTTACCGCCAGCGTAGCGAAGCGTTTGATTCTCAGTATCTGGATTATCTTCTGCGAATCCGTCCGCTTGTCGATATGTATAATGCCTGCTCTACAGGGATAACAGCATCTCGGCTCCGCCTTTATCCGGAGCAGTTTCTTTCTTTCAAATTCCCTGTTCCACCTATGGAAGAGCAGCGAGAAATTGTGTGCAACCTCGGAGATAAGGTTGGCGAGGTGAATACGCTCATTCAGAAGAAAGAGCGGTTTTTGGCAGAGCTGGAAACCTACAAAAAATCGCTCATTTATGAATATGTGACAGGGAAAAAGGAGGTAGACCAATATGATTAACCTGCTGATGTCCAGCAATGAATCCGAGTGGGAAAACAGCCCATCGTTTTTCCCTAAAGGCCGCTGTCTATCAGAATATATTTTGCCTGAATATAAAGATCGATATGCTTCTTTAGATTCTCAATCAATCGAATTTCTCAAAAGCATTCCATGCATATTTGCATATGAGAAATATTGTGAAAAAGATGCACGTATAGGAAAAATACTTGACATCTCGGTTCGCCAGAACGATGTAAAAATTGATTATGAGCTAACTGATGAAAGAATTGATTATGAAACTTTTTCCGGAATGTCACAGTTGCTTGATTTTGGCACATGGGAAATGACTCGGACACATTGGACAATTAAAAACGTTACTTTTGATGAGGTCAAGCCCTACTTTTCAACGAAGCGACAGTTCCCCAAAGTGTTTATTTCTTATAGCTGGACACCAATTCGAAATCAGGAGACCGTATTTGAATTGGTTTCTAAGCTGCGAAATGATGAAATTATTGTTATATATGATAAAGACGATTTACATCCTGGACAGAACATCAACTATTTCATGGAGCAGGCGTTGGCGAATGAGGATATTGATAACATAATTGTTGTATCCAACAAGGATTATGCAGATAAGGCAAATAATCGACAGGGTGGTGTTGGGTATGAGGCTGGCATCATCATTTCTGAGATAAAGTCCGCCCCATTGCAACGAAGAGTAATACCTGTTGTGGTTGAGTTTGATAGAAATGGTAATCCGTATTTGCCTACAAATTTTCAAGAGTTACGCTATGTAGACTTAACCAGAGAAGACGGATATGCTGAATTACTTTCGGCAATAAAAGGAGGTAGAAAAAATGAATCCGCTATATGAAATGTTTAACCAACAATACATTCAGCAGCAAGTGCAGCAACAGCATCACTTTCAGCAAGTGAAGCAGGTTCAAGATACCGCAAAAGCTCTAAAAGATTACTTGGACGGTATGGATAAAATTGAACCTCCTTACCAAGCTGCTGCCAATGCGGAATTTTGTGCGATTATATGGAATTACATTCAGAGACATCAAAACGGAATGTTCTAATAGTGAGGCGAGGACAGGATCATTTAGAAAAAGAGCAGTTCTTGACAGCATTGGAGAACTACAGAAAATCACTCATTTGTGAATATATGGCTGGGGAAAAGGAGTTGCTCCAAATGTGCATTAAAGATATTATTTGTTTCCAATTACCAATTGGGTGGGATGAAATCGGGGTAATTGCCACCGTACTTGCAGTTATTGTAGCATTAGCCGCCAACAGAAAATCATCTAAGCAGCTAAAATCTGCGCTGGAGATGCAGGAACAGTCAAAAAATGTAGACTTGTTGGATAAACGTGTTGAACTGGCAGAAACAATCCAATCTGGAAAATCTGTGTCAGAGCTGACTTTGCGAGTTTTGTTTAATGATGAAATTTTCAAACATTATAAGGTTTGGCAAGATTATCATACGAAGAAGGTTTATGCTGAACATGATTTAGATATGTTCTATGCTGAGGTCAAAGAGCGTGATGGTGCAGGGGGGTATACGACCGAGACGAAAGAGCAACTCGAAAGATTTATAGCTGACATGAGTAGACCTGACTGTCCACAACAGATATTCACTGACTATGAAGAATACTGCAATAAACATGTTATCTATTTGTCAAATGGAGAAGATGGAGAATCTATCCCATATAATCATTCGGAAATTACCAATCGAATTTCTGACGCAGTCACCAACGCAAAAAAAGAGCGGGAGTTGACACTTCAACTTATGGAAAAGTTTATTTCGGATTCAATTCAGCCGGTTGATATGCGTCCTCAGAGAAAACTCCTACGAAGAAAGGAGAAAAGAGATTAAGAAATGGGTTTTGAGAGTTTATCTCCTGACATGCAAAGTGCTATTGTATCAGGAATTATAGGACTTTCGGGTGCTGTGATTGGTTCGTTGGCGACACTGATTGCCATTTGGCTAACCCGAAAACTGCAAACATCCGGAAAAGTATCTTTGTTTGCGAAAATGGTATATTCAAAGAGCTCTGATGATAAAGCGTGCGGGTATTACCGGAGTCAAATGGGGTCTGGGTTATACTTGCGGATTCCGCTTTGGCTGGATATTGTGAACACCAGCGGAGTTTCTCGTATTGTCCGAAATGTGAATTTATATGCCTATTTAAGCAAGAAAGGAATTGCTTCATTTACACAAATTCAAGGTATTGGCACTGGTGAAAAACATTTCTCATTAGGTGATAATGGCGCTTACACGTTTGTAATTCCTCCAAATAGCGCTTGCCGCTTTGATGTGGAGTTTATACTGGAGGAAAGAGACCTGTCCCCTAATGAAAAAGAATTCGATGAAATCATTTTATCCTATTTTGATGAAAAGAATCGTATCCATGCCTTTCACCTTATAAACGTTGATTTCTGTTGGGTTGAAAAGAAAATACCAATGGAGAAGCAGTGGTTTACTTTAGACAAGGAGTGTCACTATGGAAGTCACTGAAAAGCGCTTTGAATACGACATCGAAGCCGCCTTTCTCTCCCCCGCTGGCGGCTACACCAAAGGCGCGGATACATACGATCCCAACCTGGGCCTGTATGTCAGCACCCTGATCGGTTTTATCCAGGCCACCCAGCCCAAAGAATGGAGCCGGTTTGAAAAACAAAATCAGATTGATCCCGTGCGGAAATTCTGTATGGCATTCAACGCCGCCTGCGAGATGGACGGGCTTCTCTCTGTTCTCCGCCACGGGTTCAGGCACCGGGGCATCGCCTTCCGTGTCTGCTGCTTCAAACCGGAGTCCTCGCTGAATCAGGCAGCCGCCGAGCGGTATGCGCAAAACCGGATCGACTGCTACCGCCAGTGGTACTACTCTGCCGACACAAAGAAATCCGTGGACATGGTGCTGGCCCTCAACGGCATCCCGGTTTTTGCTTTTGAGCTAAAAAACCAGTACACCGGGCAGACGGCGGAAAACGCCAAGCGGCAATGGATGTATGACCGCGATCCGCGGGAAATTTGCTTTCAGTTCAACAAGCGAATTCTTAGCTTTTTTTGTGTGGATCACACCGAGGTCTGGATGGCCACCAAACTGGCTGGAAAAGATACCCTCTTTCTGCCCTTCAACCAGGGCTCCAACGGAGCCGGACAGGACGGCGGCAAGGGCAACCCGCCTAACCCGGACGGCTACCCCACGGCCTACCTTTGGGAGCAGGTCTTTCAGAAGGACAGCATGATGGACATCCTGCAAAAATTTCTCCATTTGCAGGTGAACGAAGAGAAAAAGCAGCTCCCGGACGGCACTGTGAAAACCGTCCGAAAGCAGGCGCTGATCTTTCCCCGGTACCATCAGCTGGACGTGGTGCGGAAGCTTATTGCCGATGTATATGCCCACGGAGCGGGTCGCAATTATCTGATCCAGCACAGTGCAGGCTCCGGCAAGTCCAACTCTATCGCCTGGACGGCCTACCGGCTGGCCTCGCTGCATGGCCAGGACGACCGGCCTGTGTTCAGCAGCGTGGTAGTAGTCACCGACCGCACCGTGCTGGACGCGCAGCTTCAGGAAACCATTTCCGGCTTTGACCATACATTTGGAGCGGTGGAGACCATCGGTGAGAACAAAACCTCCAAAAATCTGCGGGATGCACTAAACGCCGGCGTACGGATCATCGTTACCACGCTGCAAAAGTTCCCTGTGATTTTCCAGGAGGTGGACAAGGCCGCCGGGCGCTGCTTTGCCATCATTGTGGACGAGGCGCATTCTTCGCAAACCGGCAGCGCCGCCCTCAAGCTGAAAACCGCGCTGGCAGATACCGAGGAGGCCCTGCGGGAGTACGCCGAGCTGGAGGGCAAGGCCGAAGAAGAACTTGACCCGGACGACAAGCTGATGAACGAGATCATCTCCCAGGGCCGCCACAAAAACCTATCCTTTTTCGCGTTCACCGCAACGCCCAAGGATAAAACGCTGGAGCTATTCGGCACAGAGCATGAGGACGGCAGCTTCCATCCGTTCCATATCTACAGTATGCGGCAGGCCATTGAAGAAAAGTTCATCTTGGATGTGCTCCAGAATTACATGACCTATGAAACCTGCTTCAAAATTGCCAAAACAATGGAGGACAACCCCGACCTTCCTGCCAGCCGGGCGGCGAAGGTGATTCGCAGATATCAAGAGCTGCATCCGTATAATATCAGCCAGAAATCCCAAATTATTGTGGAGACATTCCGGGAAACCACCCGGCATAAGATCGGCGGGCGCGGCAAAATGATGGTGGTCACCTCGTCCCGGCTGGCGGCGGTGCGGTACTTTCATGAGGTCAAGCGGTATATTGAAAGCCAGAAATATGACGATGTGGATGTCCTGATTGCCTTTTCCGGGGCTGTTCAGGATGGGGATGAGGAGTATACCGAGCCCAGGCTGAACCTCCGCCGGGACGGCAGCCACATTGCCGAGGCACAGACCAAAGCGGAATTCCACGAAAATTTCAACGTCCTGATTGTGGCGGAAAAGTATCAGACCGGCTTTGACGAACCGCTGCTCCACACTATGATCGTAGATAAGAAGCTGAAAAGCGTAAAGGCGGTGCAGACCCTTTCCCGGCTGAACCGCACCTGCCCCGGCAAGGAAGATACCTTTGTGCTGGATTTCGTGAACAGTCAGGAGGACATGCAAGCGGCGTTCCAGCCCTTTTATCAGGAGACCATACTCCAACAGGAAGTGAACGTAGACCTGATTTATCAGACGCAGAAAGAACTGCGGGGTTTTGCTGTCTACTCCGATACGGATATTGAGGCGTTTGCAAAAGAATACTTTAAGCCGGGAAAACAGGATACAAAATCTATGGGGCGGATGGGAAGTATTTTGAAACCGCCGACGGATCGTTATAACCAAAAAACCATTGACGAGCGTTACCAGTTCCGGCGGCAGGTCCGCAGTCTGGTCAAATGGTACAGCTACATTTCCCAGGTTACCCGGATGTTTGATAAGGAACTGCATAAAGAATTTGTTTTCTGCTCCTACCTGCTGCATCTGCTCCCTGCAGAACCGGCCGATCCTGTTGACCTGGAAGGGAAGCTGCAGTTGGAATACTACAAACTGCAAAAGACCTTTGAGGGCGCGATTACACTTCAGAAAGAAAAGGGGGTCTATGAACCCGCCAAGCAAAAAAGCGCCGCGGGACATGACCCCAAAGAGCCACTGGATGAGATCATCGCGAAGATCAACGAGAAGTACAAGGGTGCCTTTACCGAGGGCGACCGAGTCCTGCTGAACGCACTTCACACCAGACTTATGGCAAACAAGCGGCTGGCCAGCATGGCCAAAACCTCCGATCCGCAGATCTTTGCTGAGAGTATTTTCCCCAAAGCGTTTGGGGATGCCGCTCAAGACAGCTACATAGAATCCCAGGATACCTATACGGCGCTGTTTGAGAACCGAAACAAGTATAATGCCATTATGAGTGCCTTGGCAGAGGTAATCTATCGGGAAATGCGAGAGCAGTAATATTGCTAAGGAATAATTACTTGAGAAATCATGATGCCAGCATGTCTATTACGTTTTATTTTCTGCGAAAAATAGGTTGAATTTATCCTAATTATCGCATATAATAGAATCATATCGGAGCAAGGAGGGATTTGCATGACCGTCAACACAAAGAATCTGGTTTCCATCACCGAGGCGAACCAGAACTTCTCACGGGTGGCCCGGCTTGTGGACGAGGGTGGGCCGGTTGTGATCCTGAAAAACAACGTTCCGCGGTATATGGTCATGGAGTTCCGCAGTGCAGAGGAAGAAGCCGTTGCTGCGGATGAGGATGTCGCTGCAATTTCCATGCGGCTGATCCGGAAAAACCAGGCGGCATATCGGGAGCTTGCCAAATGATCATTTTATCCAAGAGCCAGCTTCTCCTGCTTCATTCCCAGTTGATTGCCGAGACCGGTGGTATTGACGGGCTGCGGGACGAGGGAATGCTGGAATCGGCCCTGTATGCCCCGTTCCAATCCTTTGCCGGCGAAGAAGTCTGTCCCTCATTGCAGCAAAAGGCGGCCCGGCTGTGTTTTGGCCTCGTGAAAAACCATCCATTCATAGATGGCAACAAGCGCATTGGCGCCCATGCGATGCTCGTATTTCTCGCCTTGAATGGCATCGAGTTGGAATATACGCAGGATGAGCTTTCCGGCATGATCCTTTCCCTTGCGGCGGGAGACAGTGCGCAGGATGATCTGCTCCAGTGGGTTATCAGGCATCAGTTGTAAAGCACAAGTATACACTCCGCCATTTGCACTATCTTGACGAGTCATTCCATGCGCAGCGAAACGCCTGCCCTCCGGTTGTGTCGGGGGCAGGCGTTCTTTTTGTTATTTGCTGATCTCCCGTATCATCGCATAATGCCTCCCACTCTTGCGGCAGATGTTGTTGTAATCATCAGAGGCCAGAAACTCCAGCAGCCAGACCTTGGGCACCATGAATTTCGGCTGCCGCAGGATGCTTTTGAGCCGGCCCGCGCTGCACCAGCGGGAAACGGTCTTTGCGCTGTAGCCGGTGAGCCGGGCGATCTGGGCGGCGGTCAGCACATCGGGGCTGCCGGCCAGCTGTTCCTCAAAATACCGCCGGATCAGCAGGCGGCTGACGATCTCGCAGTTGATGCTCTGCACAAGCGGCTTTGCAGGCGGGCGGCGGTCAGGATAGTTCTTGTACCACCCGCTGGGGGCGGTGTAATATTCCGGCTCTTGTTCACGGCGGCGCAGGTACTCGGCCGCGTCCGCCTTTGCGATTTTATAGCAGCGGGTCTTTTTGCCGGTGTGGGTGCAGGGTACAAGGCCGCTTTGCAGCAGATAGAGCGAGGTGCGGGTACCGATGCGGCAGGCCCGGCGCAGGTCGGTGCGGCTCATCGGGTCGGGATACCCGGCCAACTGGGCAGCAATCTGTTTTTCCAATCGATCAGATGATCTGTTGGCAGCTGCGGCGGCCAGCGGCTTACCTGCTGCGGCAGCTGCCATATCTGCCGCGTGGATGTTCCCGGGGCTTGACTGTTTTTGTGTGTTGCTCATTATGTGATCCTCCAAAAAATAAATTTGGACCCGGAGGATCATAGCTTACTTGATTTTTTGTTCTTGGGGCCTTTTTCTTGCATTCGCGCCGAAGGATGCCAGCGTAACCGGTCTAAGCTGTTGGCTGGGTTGGCCGTTTGTCTGCCCGCCTGTCTTGCGCCTGTTCTTGCATTTTTCCAAAAATGGTGTCTTTTTTGGCCCAAAACCGGGCGTTTCCGCTTCACTCGTACCCACGCAGTTTTTGGCGTCCTGTCCCCGCAAAAGCCCCGCTACACCGTGCCGCGCCGTCCAAAACGCGCGGACAAAATGACCCGCTCCAGCCTGATTTTGTCTTGCCCGGCCCATGCCGCGCAAAACTCGAAATGCGGTAGGCGCCTAATCAGCGCGCGAGAGTTCGAATCTCTCCATCTCCGCCAACAAATGGCGACAGGTCAATGCTTTTGGCCTGCCGCCATTTTCTTTGCGGCGGCAATATTTTTGCCCTTTCCGCGCCCGGATACGAGAATTTTGCCCTTCAATGGGTAGTTAGCTTGACGCTACCCGCTGATAAGCTACAAATCAGACATTTTCGGGTAGTGTCAAGAGTTTTTCGCACTTTAAGTTTGGAGACTCTGGGAGAAAGAAGTCAGCCGGCAATAGAGACATCTTCCCGGATTGTCTCTAAATGCTTCATATTCATGTACTTCTTGTTGCCCCACTGCGTACCGGCCACATGGCGCAGCCTGGCACAGACCAACATGAGAGCGGAGTTGCCGTCCGGGAAACAGCCTACCACCCTGGTGCGGCGGCGAATTTCTCTGTTGAGCCGTTCTATGACATTATTGGTACGGATGCGGGTCCAGTGTTCGCTGGGAAAATCACAGTAGGTAAGCGTTTCTTCAATGCCATCTTCTACCTTCCTGGCGGCCTCTTTCAGTTTCATGGAACGCAGTTCCTCCACCACAGCTTTTGCC
>CAJTVI010000032.1 GCA_910579545.1 uncultured Oscillospiraceae bacterium
GGCCCCGCCGCCCGCCCCGGCCTATGCGCGCGGCCCGGCCTGCCAGCCCCCGGCCGCCGGCCCCGCCTATCAGGCCCCCGCGCCCGGCGGCCCCTATACCGGCCAGCCCGGCCCCTATGTGCCGCCGCCCCCGGCCTATCCGCCCCAGCCGCCGGTTTCCGGCCCGGCCTACCCGGCCTACCACCAATACGCCGGCGGCATCGACTCGCCCGAAACGGTGAGCCTGGGCGAATGGCTGGTGAGCTATCTGCTGATGCTGGTGCCCATCGCCAACCTGGTGCTGCCCTTTGTCTGGGCCTTCGGCGCGGGGCAAAAGCCCTCCAAGCGCAACTGGGCCCGGGCCATGCTGATTGTGATGGGCGTTTCGCTGCTGCTCTGCCTGCTGGTAGGCGCGGCGCTCTACGGCTGGATGATGAGCGAGGTGCTGCCCTACCTGTGACCAAAAGCCCGCGAACGACATGGGCGCAGCGAACGACATGGGGACGGTTCTTTCGTCGGCAGCAAGGCGAACGACTAAAGAACCGTCCCCTGTGTCGGCAGCGGGCCGCCAACCACCGGCTTTTTCCGTCACACGCCCATCTGCGGCATCCCGCTCACCCTGCCCATCCTCATTTTCCCGCCGCCCAATGCATTGGGCGGCATAATGGGGGTCTGGGGGCCATTGGCCCCCGGATCGGCCCATTGCCCCCGGATCGGCCCATTGGCCCCCAGATCGGCCCATTAGCCCCAGATCGGCCCATTAGCCCCAGATCGGCCCATTGGCCCCCAGATCGGCCCATTAGGCGCCCCCCGCTTTTGGGCATCTCATAGAAAATCCCGAAAAAATTTCTCTTTTTTGCCCAAAAGCTCTTGCAACACGCCGCCGGGTGTGCTACAATAAACCTCGGCTGCGAATGGCTCTGTGCCCAAAGCACCTTAAAACGCGGGTTTTTTGGCCGCGGTTTTGAGCCGGAGAGCACAAGGCCACGATATGCGTTGATGCGGGAGGTTGCCGTAGCGATACGGGTTTTTCCGCGGAGTATGTCCGATCAAGAACCGGGCGAAAGAATTACTGATGGCAAAGGATACGTTCCGGGCGCACTGCCGCCCCGAACCAATGTCCGCCCTGGGGCCCTGCCCGCGGCGCCTGCCGCAGACGGGCAACCGGCCCCGCATTTGCCAAAAGGATTGTCCGGGCGAACTGCATGGCGGTTCACCGGCTTTTCTCATGCAAAAGGGTGGAACACCCGGCGCCGTGTACGGTAATTTATCGGCTCGCCTAAGATCCAGCAACAAATTATAGGAGGCGAACAAAACATGGCAGTCAAGGAGAAAATCAGGATTCGGTTGCAGAGCTACGATCACCAGCTGATCGACGCCGCGGCAGAGCGGATCGTCGAAACCGCCAAGCGCACCGGCGCGCGGGTGTCCGGCCCCATCCCCCTGCCCACCACCAAGGAGGTGGTCACCATCCTGCGGGCGGTGCACAAGTACAAGGACAGCCGCGAGCAGTTCGAAAACCGCACCCACAAGCGCCTGATCGATATCCTGAAACCGTCCAACAAGACGGTCGAGGCTCTCATGAGCCTGCAGCTCCCCGCCGGCGTGGACATCGAGATCAAGCTGTAACCCCTTTCGCCAGCGCCCCTTTTCCTTATATATAAAGGCCCGGTAAGGGCGGCCGCGAGCCGCCAACTGCCGGCAGGGGCCAAGAGAAGGACACAGCGCGGCATCTCAAAAAAGCTCCACACTGTACGGAGAGGTCATGTTGGCGCTGCCAAAAGCCGCGTCAACCAATAACCTTTAAGGAGGAAAACAAAATGCAAAAAGGCATCATCGGCAAAAAGCTGGGCATGACCCAGATCTTCGACGCCAACGGCAAGGTCGTACCGGTCACGGTCATCGAGGCCGGCCCCTGCACCGTGGTGCAGAAAAAGACCATCGAGAGCGACGGCTACCAGGCCGTGCAGCTGGGCTTTGGCGAGGTCCCGGCCAAAAAGGTCTCCAAGCCCGCCAAGGGCCACTTTGACAAGGCGGACGTCGCCCCCAAAAAGACCCTGCGGGAGTTCCGCCTTTCTGACATCAGCGGCATGAAGGTGGGCGACATCCTCAAGGCTGACCTCTTTGCCGAGGGCGACCGCATCGACGTGGTGGGCACCAGCAAGGGCAAGGGCTACGCCGGCACCATCAAGCGCTGGAACGGCCACCGCCTGCGCGAGAGCCACGGCACCGGCCCGGTTTCCCGGCATGCCGGTTCCATGGGCCCCTGCTCCACCCCCAGCCGGGTGTACAAGGGCAAAAAGCTGCCCGGCCATCTGGGCGCCGAGCGGGTCACCATCCAGAACCTCACGGTCGTCAAGGTGGACGCCGAGAACAATCTCATCGCCGTCAAGGGCGCGGTGCCCGGGCCCAAGGGCTCGGTGGTCTGCATCCAGGACAGCGTGAAGGCGTAAAGGAGGAAAGCAGAAATGGCACAGTTTGACGTTTTGGATATGAACGGCAAGAAGGTTTCCACCGTAGAGCTTTCCGACGCCGTCTTTGGCATTACCCCCAACGAGCAGGCGGTGCACGCCGCCGTCGTCAACTTCCTGGCCAACCAGCGCCAGGGCACCCAGAGCACCAAGACCCGCAGCGAGGTCTCGGGCGGCGGCCGCAAGCCCTGGCGGCAAAAGGGCACCGGCCATGCGCGGCAGGGCTCGACCCGCAGCCCGCAGTGGACCCACGGCGGCGTGGCCCTGGGCCCCAAGCCCCGCGATTACAGCTACCGCATCAATAAAAAGGTGCGCCGGCTGGCCGTGCTGAGCGCCCTCAGCGCCAAGGCCGCCGCGGGCGACATGATCGTGCTCGACAAGCTCACCGCCGACGAGTACAAGACCAAAGCGGTCGTTGCGATGCTGGCCGCCGTGAACGCCGGCAAAAAGAACCTGATCGTAAGCGACGTGGCCGATAAGAAGTTCGTCAAGAGCGCCGCCAACATCCCCGGCGTCAAGACCACCGTGGCCACCAGCGTCAACACCTACGACGTCGTCAACGCCGACAAGTTCATCCTGAGCGTGGACGCCGCCAAGAAACTTGAGGAGGTGCTGGGCGAATGAAAACCGCACAAGACATCATCCTGGCCCCGGTCATCACCGAAAATTCGATGCAGGGCATCGGCATGAAAAAGTACACCTTCAAGGTCGCTCCCAATGCCGGCAAGGTCGAGATCGCCTCGGCGGTCGAGAGCATCTTTGGGGTCAAGGTGGCCAAGGTCAACACCATCAGCGTGCGCGGCCGCTACCGCCGCCAGGGCCTGCATGCCGGCTACACCGCCAAGAGCAAAAAGGCCATCGTTACCCTCACCCCGGATTCCAAGACCATCGAGTTCTTCGAGTCCATGGTGTAAAGCGGGGGGGCGGCTGACAAGATCCGGCCGCGTCCCGCGTAAAAGGCCCGCCGAGGGCCTGCGTATGGGGATATGACCCCGATAATAATTCATAAGACAACAAAGGAGAATCCCGATATGGCGATCAAAAAGTATAAGCCCACGACCCCGGGCCGCCGCGGCATGACCGTGACCGATTACAGCGGCCTGAGCAAGGCCGGCCCCGAGCGCAGCCTGCTCGAGCCGATGAAAAAGGCCGCCGGCCGCAACAACACCGGCCGCATCACCGTGCGCCACCATGGCGGCGGCAACCGCACCAAGTACCGGGTGATCGACTTCAAGCGCTCCAAGTTCGACGTGCCGGCCACGGTAAAGACCATCGAGTACGATCCCAACCGCTCGGCCCACATCGCGCTGATCGTGTACGAGGACGGGGTCAAGAGCTACATCCTGGCCCCCGAGGGCCTCAGGGTGGGCGACACCGTGATGGCCGGCCCCAACGCCGACATCAAGCCCGGCAACGCGCTGCCCTTTGCCAACATCCCTGTTGGTACCGTGGTGCACAACATCGAGCTCTACCCCGGCAAGGGCGGCCAGCTGGTGCGCTCGGCCGGCAACCAGGCCCAGCTCATGGCCAAGGAGAACGGCTACGCCCTGGTGCGCCTGCCCAGCGGCGAGATGCGCAACGTGCCGCTGGTCTGCATCGCGACCGTCGGCCAGGTGGGCAACGTTGACCACGAGAACGTCAACCTCGGCAAGGCCGGCCGCAAGCGCCACATGGGCTGGCGGCCCACCGTGCGCGGCTCGGTCATGAACCCCTGCGACCACCCCCACGGCGGCGGCGAGGGCAAGAGCCCGGTCGGCCGTCCCGGCCCGGTCACCCCCTGGGGCAAGCCGGCCATGGGTTACAAGACCCGCAAACACAAAAAGAGCTCTGACAAGTTCATTGTCAAGCGCGCCAACGGTTAAGAGAGGAGAAAAGACATGGGTAGAAGTGTTAAAAAAGGGCCTTACGTCCTTCCTGTTTTGCTCAAGCGCGTTAAGGCCATGAACGAGTCCGGCAAAAAGCAGGTGCTCAAAACCTGGAGCCGCTCCTCCACCATCTTCCCCGACTTTGTGGGCCACACCTTTGCGGTGCACGACGGGCGCAAGCATGTGCCCGTGTATATCACCGAGGACATGGTGGGCCACAAGCTGGGCGAGTTTGCGCCCACCCGCACCTTCCGGGGCCACGCGGGCGCAAAGACCAATAAGTAAGAGAGGAGAAAGACGACATGGAAGCAAGGGCACATCTTCGCTACGCCCGCATCAGCCCCCGCAAGGTTTCGGTCGTGCTGGATCTGATCCGCAACCAGCCGGTAGACAAGGCGCTGGCGATTTTGCAGTATACCAAAAAGGCCGCCTGCGAGCCGCTGTTCAAGCTGGTCAAGTCGGCCGCGGCCAACGCCGAGAACAACCACAACATGGATAAAAACGCCCTGTACGTCGCCGAGTGCTTTGTCACTCCCGGCCCCACCCTCAAGCGCATCATGCCCCGGGCACAGGGCCGCGCGTTCCGCATTTTGAAGAGGACCAGCCACATCACCGTGGTCCTCAAAGAGAAAGAATAAGAGGAGGAGGGAAACAATGGGCCAGAAAGTAAATCCCCACGGCCTTCGCGTGGGCATTATCAAGGATTGGGACAGCCGCTGGTTTGCCTCCAAAAAGGATTTCGGCGACACCCTCGTTGAGGATCACAAGATCCGCAAGACCCTGAAAAAGCAGCTCTTCGGCGCCGGCATCCCCAAGATCGAGATCGAGCGCACGGTGGACAGCCAGTCCGGCGCGCCCCGGGTCAAGGTGAGCATCTGGTGCGCCAAGCCCGGCATGGTGATCGGCAAGGGCGGCGCCGAGATCGAAAAGCTCCGCCTCCAGCTCGAAAAGATGATCGGCAAGAGCGTCAACCTCAACATCGTCGAGGTGCGCAACATGGACACCAACGCCCAGCTGGTGGCCGAGAACATCGCCGGCCAGCTCGAGCGGCGCATCGGCTTCCGCCGCGCCATGAAGCAGTGCATGGGCCGCGCCATGCAGCGCGGGGCCAAGGGCATCAAGACCCAGGTCTCCGGCCGTCTGGGCGGCGCGGACATCGCCCGCACCGAGAGCTACCACGAGGGCACCATCCCGCTGCAGACCCTGCGCGCCGACATCGACTACGGCTTTGCAGAGGCCGCCACCACCTACGGGCGGATCGGCGTCAAGGTGTGGGTGTACAAGGGCGAGGTGCTCAAGGGCTCCAAGCCCGCCGAGGAGACCCGTCCCCCGCGTGAGGACCGCCCCCGCCGTGACCGTGGGGACCGCAAGGAAGGAGGCAACCGGTAATGTTACTGCCCAAGCGCGTTAAATACCGCCGCGTGCACCGCGGCCGCATGACCGGTAAGGCCATGCGCGGCAATACCGTCAACCAGGGCCAGTACGGCCTGGTGGCCACCGAGCCCGGCTGGATCGACAGCCGCCAGATCGAGGCCGCCCGTATCGCCATGACCCGTTATATCAAGCGCGGCGGCAAGGTCTGGATCAAGATCTTCCCCGACAAGCCGGTCACCGAAAAGCCGGCCGAGACCCGCATGGGCTCCGGCAAGGGCAGCCCCGAGTACTGGGTGGCCGTGGTCAAGCCCGGCCGGGTGCTCTTTGAGCTGGCCGACGTCGACGAGGCCACCGCCCGCGAGGCGCTGCGCCTTGCGATGCACAAGCTCCCCGTGAAATGCAAGTTTGCCGCGCGGGAAGCCACAGAGGAGGTTTGAGCGTAATGAAAGCTGCTGAGCTGCGTGAAATGTCGGGCGTTGAGCTGAACAAGAAGCTGGCTGAGCTGAAGGAAGAGCTGTTCAACCTTCGCTTTCAGCACGCCATCAACCAGCTGGACAATCCCGGCCGCATCGAGATCGTCAAAAAGGACATCGCCCGTGTGCTGACTGTCCTTGCAGAGAAAGCATAAGGGGGGGTAAACGATGGAGCGCAATTTGAGGAAGACCCGCGTCGGCACGGTCGTGTCCGACAAGATGGACAAGACCATCGTGGTGGCTGTCCGCGACAGCGTGCAGCATCCCCTGTACAAAAAGATCATGAAGCGTACCGTAAAGTTCAAGGCCCACGACGAGAAGAACGAGTGCGGCATTGGCGACCGTGTAAAGATCATGGAAACCCGGCCCCTGTCCAAGGACAAGCGCTGGCGCCTGGTCGAAATCATCGAGAAGGCCAAATAAGGCTGTTTCTTTGAAAGGAGGATCTGAGCGATGGTTCAGATGCAAACTTATCTCAAAGTAGCCGACAACACGGGCGCCAAGGAACTGATGTGCATCCGTGTGCTGGGCGGTTCCCGCAAGAGATATGCAAACATCGGCGACGTGGTCGTGGCCTCGGTCAAAAAGGCCGCGCCCGGCGGCACCGTCAAAAAGGGCGACGTGGTCAAGGCCGTGATCGTGCGTTCCAAGCATGGGCTGCGCCGCGAGGACGGCAGCTATATCCGGTTCGACGAGAACGCCGCCGTTATCATCCGTGAGGATAAAAACCCGAGAGGCACCCGTATCTTTGGACCAGTGGCCCGCGAGCTGCGCGAGCATGGCTACCTGAAGATCCTGTCGCTTGCCCCGGAATCGCTGTAAGGAGGTTTTAAGAGTGAACAATCTTCATGTTAAAACCGGCGACACCGTCATGGTCATCAGCGGCAAGGACAAGGGCCAGACCGGCAAGGTGCTGGCCGTGAGCCCCAAGGAGGGCAAGGTCATTGTCGAGGGGCGCAACATGGTCACAAAGCATGTCAAGCCCCGCCGCCAGGGCGAGCAGGGCGGCATCGTAAAGGCCGAGGGCGCCCTGTACGCCTGCAAGGTAATGCCGGTCTGCCCCAAGTGCGGCAAGGCCACCCGCGTGGCCCATTCCGTGAAGGACGGCAAAAATGTGCGCGTCTGCCGCAAGTGCGGCGCCGAGCTGTAAGGAGGGAGGAAGAGCAAATGGCACGTCTGAAGGAAAAGTATGTAAACGAAGTTGCTCCCGCCCTGATGAAGCAGTTTGGCTATAAGAGCGTGATGCAGATCCCCAAACTCGACAAGGTCGTCGTCAACGTGGGCTGCGGCGAGGTCAAGGACAACGTCAAGATCATGGACGCCATCCTTTCCGACCTTGCCCAGATCACCGGCCAGAAGGCCATCGTCTGCAAGGCAAAAAAGAGCGTGGCCAACTTCAAGCTGCGCGAGGGCATGCCCATCGGGGCCAAGGTCACCCTGCGGGGCGAGCGGATGTACGAGTTTGTGGACCGGCTGTTCAGCGTGGCGCTGCCCCGTGTGCGCGACTTCCGCGGCATCAACGGCAACTCGTTCGACGGCCGCGGCAACTACGCCGTGGGCATCAAGGAGCAGCTGATCTTCCCCGAGATCGACTACGACAAGATCGACGCGGTGCGCGGCATGGACATCTGCTTTGTCACCACCGCCAAAACCGACGAAGAGGGCAAGGAGCTGCTCAAGGCTCTCGGCGCCCCCTTCGCAAACTAAGGGAGGGGAACCACTGTGGCAAAAACATCCATGAAACTCAAGCAGCAGCGCGAGCCCAAGTTCTCTACCCGCGGCTACAACCGCTGCAAGATCTGCGGCCGCCCGCACGCCTATCTGCGCAAGTACGGCGTCTGCCGCATCTGCTTTCGGGAGCTTGCCTACAAGGGCGAGATCCCTGGCGTAAAAAAGGCCAGCTGGTAAAAAGAGCGGCTTGACTGTAAGCACCGCCTAAAAAGCCGATGCGCCGGCGTCGCCGCAAACACCGGCTAAGAGGCGGTATGCAAGCACCGCCTAAAAAGCCGATGCACCGGCGTCGCCGCAAACACCGGCTAAGAGGCGGTATGAAAATAGGAGGTTAGTGGCATGCAAATCACCGATCCCATCGCGGACCTGCTCACCCGCATCCGCAACGCAAGCAGTGCCAAACACCCTTCGGTGGATATTCCGGCTTCCAACCTGAAAAAGGCGATCTGCAAGATCCTGGTGGAAGAGGGTTACGTCAAGGGCGTACAGGTCATTGAAGACGACAAGCAGGGGATGCTGCGCGTGGCGCTCAAGTACCAGCAAAACGGCGCGCCGGTCATCGCCGGGCTGCGCCGGGTCTCCAAGCCCGGCCTGCGCATCTACACCAACTGCGAGGATATGCCCAAGGTCATGAAGGGCCTGGGCACCGCGATCATCTCCACCTCCAAAGGGGTCATGACCGATAAGGCCGCCCGCGCGGCCCATGTCGGCGGGGAAGTCCTCGCCTTTGTGTGGTAAGAAAGGGGCAGTAAAAGACAATGTCGAGAATTGGAAGAAAACCCATCGTCATTCCCGCGGGCGTTGAGGTCAAGGTCGACGAGGCCGAACACACCGTGTCCGTGAAGGGCCCCAAGGGCAGCCTGCATTCCAGCTACCATCCCCTCATGACCGTCAAGGTCGAGGGCAACGAGCTTCTGGTTACCCGCCCCAACGACGAAAAGCAGGCCCGCAGCCTGCATGGGCTCACCCGCACCAACATCAACAACATGGTGGAGGGCGTTGTGCACGGCTTTGAGAAAAAGTTAGAGGTGCAGGGCGTCGGCTACCGTGTGGCCAAGCAGGGCAAGGACCTTGTGATGAACTTAGGTTTTTCGCACCAGGTCATCGTGTCCGACACCGGGGATATCACCATCGAGGCCCCGGATCCCAACACCATCCTCATCAAGGGCATCGACAAGCAAAAGGTCGGCCAGTTTGCGGCGGAGGTGCGCGAGAAGCGCCCGCCCGAGCCGTATAAGGGCAAGGGCATCCGCTATGCGGGCGAGCATATCATCCGCAAAGAGGGCAAGGCCGGCAAGGGCAAATAAGGGAAGGAGTGAAGAACAATGGTCAATAAGCCTGACAAAAACGAAGCGCGGCTTCGTCGTCACCGCCGTGTGCGCGGCAAGATCAGCGGCACCGCTGAGCGCCCCCGTCTGGACGTGTTCCGCTCCTCCAAGCACATCTATGCCCAGATCATCGATGACGTGGCTGGCGTAACGCTGGTCAGCGCCTCCAGCATGGACAAGGACTTTGAGGGCTTTGGCGGCAACATCGAGGCTGCCGGCAAGGTCGGCAAGCGGATCGCAGAAAAGGCCCTTGAAAAGGGCATCAAGACCGTCGTGTTCGACCGGGGCGGCTTTGTGTATCACGGCCGCGTGAAAGCTTTGGCCGAGGGCGCCCGCGAAGGCGGCCTTGAGCTGTAAGGAGGATCCACATGGAGAGAAGAAATCGTGAAGTGGACGACGGCATGATCGAAAAGGTTGTCTCGATCAACCGCGTTTCCAAAACCGTCAAGGGCGGCCGGGTCATGAAGTTCAGCGCGCTGGTGGTTGTGGGCGACGGCAAGGGCACCATCGGCTTTGGCATGGGCAAGGCCGGCGAGGTTCCCGAGGCGATCCGCAAGGGCATCGAGGCCGCCAAAAAGAACATGCGCAGGATCGAGCTCAAGGGCACCACCATCCCCCACGAGGTCATCGGCGCGTTCGGCGCCGGCCGCGTGCTGATGCGCCCGGCCCCCGAAGGCACCGGCGTCATCGCCGGCGGCCCGGTGCGCGCCGTTCTGGAGGCCGCCGGCATCAAGGACATCCGTACCAAGTGCCTGCGCTCCAACAACCCCTGCAACGTGGTCACCGCCACCTTTAACGGCCTGTGCAGCCTTGTGAGCGCCGAGAGCGTTGCGCAAAAGCGCGGCAAGACCGTTAAGGAAATCTTTGGATAAGGAGGCAGCAGCAATGGCAGAAACCGAAAAGAAGGCAGCGGCCCAGGCTGCCGCCGAGGAAGTAAAACCGGCCAAAAAGCCCACCGCCAAAAAGCCGGCCGCCAAAAAGGCCGAGGGCGAGACCGCCGAAAAGAAGCCGGCCGCCAAAAAGCCGGCGGCGAAGAAGGCTGAGGGCGAGACCGCCGAGAAAAAGCCGGCCGCCAAAAAGCCGGCGGCCAAAAAGGCCGAGGGCGAGACCGCCGAGAAGAAGCCGGCCGCCAAAAAGCCGGCTGCCAAAAAGGCCGAAAAACCCGCCGGGGTCACGGTGCGGCTCATCAAGAGCCTGTCCGGCCGCAGCGACAAGCAGATCGCTACCGCCGCCAGCCTCGGCCTGCGCAAGATCGGCGACACCGCCGTGCAGCCGGACAATGCCCAGACCGCCGGCAAGATCGCCAAGATCGCCCACATGGTCGCCGTCACCAAAGCGTAACAGCAAGGAGGTGCAAGCACATTGAAGCTTCATGATTTAAAGCCCGCCGAGGGCGCGAGTACCCCTGCGTTCCGCAAGGGCCGCGGCCATGGCAGCGGCAACGGCAAAACCGCCGGCTATGGCCACAAGGGCCAGAAGGCCCGGTCCGGCGTTAAAAAGGCCGGGTTCGAGGGCGGCCAGATGCCGCTGCAGCGCCGGCTGCCCAAGCGCGGTTTCAACAACATTTTCGCCACCAAATATGCTACTGTTAAGATCAGCGAACTGGAAGCCCGCTTTGAGGCGGGCAGCGTGGTGGACGCCGAGGCCCTCAAGGCCGCCGGCCTGGTAAAAAAGACCCTGGACGGCGTCAAGGTCCTGGGCAACGGCGAGCTGACCAAGGCACTCACCGTCAAAGCAGCCGCCTATACTGCCTCTGCCAAGGAAAAAATCGAAAAGGCAGGCGGGAAGGCCGAGGTGATCTAAGGTGTTCGATACGTTCCGCAACGCATGGAAGATCGAGGAGCTGCGCAAGCGGCTTCTGTACACCTTCCTCATCTTAGTGCTCTTCCGGCTGGGCTGCAACGTCACGGTGCCCTATATCGCGCCCTTTGCCATGGAGACGATGTTCAACAGCGGCAACATGCTCACCTACCTCAACATGATGAGCGGCGGCGCGCTCTCCCAGTGCGCCATCTTTGCCCTGGGCGTCACCCCATATATCAACGCCTCCATCATCATGCAGCTGCTCACGGTGGCCATCCCGGCCCTTGAGCGCATGAGCAAGGAGGGCGAGGAGGGCCGGCGCAAGATCACCCGCATCACCCGGTATGTGGGGGGCGGCATCGCGCTGGTCATGTCCATCGGCTACTGGTTCATCCTGCGCAACATGGGCGCGCTCAAGTATTCGGGCGGCTGGCAGTCCTGGTTCAGCATGGCGGTCATCATCCTCTGCTTTACCGCCGGCGCTCTGCTGGTCACCTGGATGGGCGAGCAGATCGACTCCAAGGGCATTGGCAACGGCGTTTCGCTGCTGATCTTCGCGGGCATCATCTCCCGCTGGGGCAACCTCTTCGGCACGGTGGGCAACATGCTCACCCGGGCCCAGGGGGGCGAGCCGCAGTATTATATCTACCTGCCGCTGCTGGCCGTCCTGGCGCTGGCCGTGGTGGTGTTCGTGGTGGTGCTCACCAACGCCGAGCGGCGCATCCCGGTGCAGTACGCCAAGCGGGTGGTGGGCCGCAAGATGTACGGCGGCCAGGCCAGCCACATCCCCATCAAGGTCAACATGAGCGGGGTCATGCCGGTCATCTTTGCCTCGGCGCTCTGCTCCATCCCCAGCACCATCGGCAGCTTTATCAGCTTTGACCGGGAGGCCCACAAGTTCTGGGCGGCCTTCTTTGACACCTTCAACTACACCAGCATGGTGTACATGGTCATTTATATGCTGCTGATCCTGGCCTTCAACTACTTCTATGTGGCCATCCAGTACAACCCGGTCGAGATCGCCAACAACCTGCGCAAGAATAACGGCGCCATCCCCGGCATCCGCCCGGGCAAGCCCACCAGCGACTTTATCGCCAAGTGCCTCAGCAAGATCACCCTCATCGGCGCGGTCTTTTTGATGCTGGTGGCCGGCCTGCCCATCCTGCTGGCCCGCATCACCGGCATGAACATCCAGCTGGGCGGCACCAGCCTCTTGATCGTGGTGGGCGTTGCGCTGGATACCAGCCGCAGCATGGAGAGCTATATGCTCATGCGCCACCACAAGGGCTTCCTCGAATGACCTGACTTTTGGCGCACCGGCCCGCCGCCCGGCCTTGCAAAAGGGGGCGGCGGGGGGCCCTGCGCCCTTTATGGAAAGGGGAAAAACCGCATGAAACTGATCCTGTTGGGGGCCCCGGGCGCCGGCAAAGGCACCCAGGCCGAAATCATCTGCGATAAGCTCAAGATCCCCGCCATCAGCACCGGCAACATCATCCGGGCCGCCGTCAAGGAGGGCACCGAGATGGGCGCCAAGGCCAAAAGCTACCTCGACTCGGGCGCCCTTGTGCCGGACGAGGTGATCATCGGCATCATCAAGGAGCGGCTGGCCCAGCCCGACTGCGCAAACGGCTTTATCCTGGACGGCGTGCCCCGCACGGTGGCCCAGGCCGAGGCGCTCGAGCAGATGGGGGTCGAGATCGACAAGGTGGTGGACATCGAGGTGCCGGACGAGGCGATCATGCAGCGGCTCTCGGGCCGCCGGGTCTGCTCGGCCTGCGGGGCCTCCTACCACACCACCTTCAAGCCCAGCCACAAGCCCGACCTCTGCGACCGCTGCGGCGGCGCTTTGATCGTCCGCAAGGACGACGAGCCCGCCACCGTGCGCGAGCGGCTCAAGGTCTACCACGACCTCACCGAGCCGCTGATCGGCTTCTACCGCGCCCGCGGCAAGCTGGTCGAGGTCAAGGGCCAGAGCGAGATCGCCGAGACCACCGCCCTGCTGCTCAAGGCATTGGAGGGGTAAACGGTGATCCAGCTCAAAACCGCCCACGAGCTTGAGGCCATGCGCAAGGCCTGCGCCATCAGCGCCCAGGCACTCAAGCTGGCGGGCCAGTCCATCGAGGCGGGCATCACCACCGCCGAGCTGGACGAGATCGTTTTTCGCTTTATCAAAAAACAGGGGGCAAAGCCCGGGTTCAAGGGGCTGTACGGCTTTCCCGGCTCGGCCTGCATCAGCGTCAACGACACGGTCATCCACGGCCTGCCCTCCCGCAAGGCGGTCATCCGCCCGGGGGACATCGTCAGCATCGACACCGGCGCTGTCTACGGCGGCTTCAACGGGGACAACGCCTGCACCTTTGCCTGCGGCAGGGTGGACAGCGAGGCCCAGCGCCTGATGGACGTCACCCGCGAGGCGCTGCACCGCGGCATTGCCGCGGCAAAGGCCGGCAGCCGGGTGGGGGACATCAGCTTTGCGGTGCAGAGCTATGTGGAGCAGAACGGCTTCTCGGTGGTGCGCAGCTATGTGGGCCACGGGGTGGGCCGCGAGATGCACGAGGACCCCGAGGTGCCCAACTTTGGCCATGCCGGCCACGGGCCGCGGCTGGTGGGCGGCATGACCATCGCCATCGAGCCGATGGTCAACCAAAAGCACTACAGCGTAAAAACCCTGTCTGACGGCTGGACGGTGAAAACGGCGGACGGCGGCCTCTCGGCCCATTTTGAGCACACGGTCGCCATCACCGCCGCCGGGCCGCAGATCCTGACCCTGGACTGGGAGGAATGAGATGGACTTGGTAAGAGGCCAGCTTGTCCGCTCCCGGGCCGGGCGGGACGCAGCCCGCACCTTCGCCGTGCTGGCAGTGGAAGGCCAGATGCTTTTTCTGGCGGACGGCAGCCTGCGCAGGCTGCAGCGCCCCAAGCGCAAAAAGAGGAAACATGTGGCCCCCATCGCCACCGTCCTGCCGGGCGAGAGCCTGGCGGATGACGCAACGCTCCGCAAGGCAATCGCGGCCTTTGACGCCGCAAGCCCGCCGGACCCCACAAGGAGGGAATCGCTTGTCTAAAGAAGACGTTATCGAAGTGGAAGGCATCGTCGTGGAGGCGCTGCCCAACGCGACCTTCCGGGTCGAGCTGGCCAACGGGCACAAGCTGCTGGCCCACATCTCCGGCAAGCTGCGCACCAACTTTATCCGCATCCTCCCCGGAGACAAGGTCACCCTGGAAATGTCACCCTACGATCTCACCAAGGGCCGCATCACCTGGCGCTCCAAATAAGCGCCCGGGGCGGCCAAACGCCACCAGGGGCAGGCCCCCGGCCCGCCCTGTTAAAAGGAGGTTCATCAGCATGAAGGTCAAACCTTCGGTCAAACCCATCTGCGAAAAGTGCAAGGTCATCAAGCGCAAGGGCCGCGTGATGGTCATCTGCGAAAACCCCAAGCATAAGCAGCGTCAGGGCTAAAAAAGCCGCCGCGCCGCCAACACCCGCCCCGGTACGCCGCGGCAGGCGGGGCGCGGCAGCTGCCCAAAACGCCAGGGGGCCAAGTGCGTAGATTCCCGGCGCAGGCCCCGACACAGGACATGGGATGTACTCATTCAGGAGGTTTTTTGAAGTATGGCACGTATTGCCGGCGTTGACCTGCCCCGCGAAAAGCGCGTGGAAGTAGGCCTGACCTATATCTATGGCATTGGTCCCAGCACCGCCAAAAAGATCCTTGCAGGCACCGGGATCGACCCCGATACCCGGGTCAAGGACCTGACCCACGACCAGGAGGGCCTTATCCGCGATTACATCGACAAGAACAACGTCATCGTGGAGGGCGATCTGCGCCGCAACGTGGCGCTGGACATCAAGCGCCTTGTCGAGATCCAGTGCTACCGGGGCGTGCGCCACCGCAAGGGCCTGCCGGTCCGCGGCCAGCGCACCAAGACCAACGCCCGCACCCGCAAGGGCCCGAAGCGCACGGTCGCCAACAAGAAGAAATAAGCAGGAGGAGGAAAACATATGGCCACAAAAGCTGCTGCTAAAAAGGGCGCCGTGCGTCCCAAGCGCCGCGAGCGCAAAAATGTCGAGCGCGGCGCCGCGCACATCCAAAGCACCTTTAACAATACCATCGTTACCATTACCGATACCCAGGGCAACACCATCTCCTGGGCCAGCTCGGGCGGGCTGAACTTCCGCGGCTCCCGCAAGAGCACCCCGTTTGCCGCCCAGTCCGCCGCCGAAACCGCCGCCCGCGCCGCCATGGAGCACGGCATGAAGTCGGTGGAGGTGTATGTCAAGGGCCCGGGCGCCGGCCGCGAGGCGGCCATCCGCGCGCTGCAGGCCACCGGCCTCGAGGTCAACATGATCAAGGACGTGACCCCGGTGCCCCACAACGGCTGCCGCCCTCCCAAGCGCCGCCGCATCTGATGAAAGGAGGAAACCACACTTATGGCTAAAAATTCTCAGCCGATCGCAAAGCGCTGCAAAGCCCTGGGCATTTCTCCTGCTGTGATGGGCTACGCTAAAAAAACCACCACCCGCAACGCCAGCACGGGCAACTTCCGCAAAAAGCAGTCGGAGTACGCGCTGCAGCTGAAAGAGAAGCAGAAGATGAAGTTCATCTACGGCGTGCTGGAGCGCCAGTTCCATGGGTATTACGAGGAGGCGGCCCGCCATCCCGGCATCACCGGCTCGAACCTCATCGAGCTGCTCGAGCGCCGGCTGGACAACGTGGTCTTCCGCCTGGGCTACGCCCAGACTCGCCGCGACGCCCGCCAGCTGGTCAACCATGCCCACTTTACGGTCAACGGCAAAAAGGTCAACATCCCCTCCTACCGGGTCAAGGCCGGCGACGTTATCGAGGTGCGGGAGCGCAGCCGCCAGAGCGAAAAGTTCGCCAAGCTCACCGCCGCCGACGCGCCGCTGGTAACCCTGCCTGGGTGGCTGGCCCGGGACGCGCAGAACCCCCTCAAGGGCACCGTGGAGCGTCTGCCCGAGCGCAGCGACCTGGACTTCGAGGTCCAGGAGCATCTCATCGTCGAGCTGTACTCCAAGTAACCGGCAAGGCGTAGGGAACGCGAACAACCTGGCCGGCCGCGGGGCGGCCGGCCTATCCAGGAGGGTTTTTGAATATGATGGAAATCGAGCGACCCAAGATCGATACCGCGAGCCTTTCGCCGGACGGCCGCTACGGCAAGTTTGTCGTGGAGCCGCTGGAGCGTGGGTTTGGTACCACCTTGGGCAACAGCCTGCGGCGTGTTTTGCTCTCATCGCTTCCCGGCGTTGCGGTTACCAGCGTAAAGATCGACGGCGTTGTGCACGAGTTTGCCACGGTCGAGGGGGTCAAGGAGGACGTCACCGAGATCGTGCTCAACCTCAAGGGCATTGCCGCAAAGCTCTATTCCGACGGGCCCAAAACCGTGCGCATCGAGGCCACGGGCGAGGGCGAGGTGACCGCCGGCAGCATCAAGCCCAGCGATGAGATCGAGATCTTAAATCCCGATTGGCATATCGCTACCCTGGCCGAGGGGGGCAAGCTCGTGATGGAGCTCACCTTCGACAAGGGCCGCGGCTATGTGCCGGCCGAGCGCAACAAGCAGGCTGTGATGGAAAAGAGCGACATCAACACGCTTCCCATCGACAGCATCTATACCCCCGTTTTAAAGGTAAACTACACCGTAGAAAATACCCGCGTGGGCCAGATCACCGACTATGACAAGCTTACCATCGAGGTCTGGACCGACGGCACCATCTCGGCGCTGGAGGCGGTAAGCCTTGCGGCGCGGGTGCTCACCGAGCACCTCAACCTCTTCGCCAACCTCTCGGAGGAGACCCAGGGCGCCGAGATCATGGTGGAAAAGGACGACAAGGGCAAGGAAAAGGCCCTCGAGATGACCATTGAGGAGCTGGACCTCTCGGTGCGCTCCTTCAACTGCCTCAAGCGCGCGGGCATCAATACGGTAGAGGACCTCATCAACAAGTCGGAGGACGAGATGATGAAGGTGCGCAACCTCGGGCGCAAGAGCCTGGAAGAGGTGATGGCAAAGCTGGATTCCCTGGGCTTTACCCTCACCAAGGAGGACGAGTAAGGTCCATAGGATCCCCGGCCCCCCTGCGCGGGCCGGCCATTAGACTGCAAAGGAGTGAAACGGGATGCCCGGTACACGGAAACTCGGCAGGTTCAGCGACCATCGCAGCGCCATGCTGCGGGCCATGGTGACCTACCTGTTTGAAAACGGCAAGATCGAAACCACCGTCACCCGTGCCAAGGAAGTGCGTTCCATGGCCGAAAAAATGGTGACCCTTGGCAAGCGGGAGGACCTGCACGCAAAGCGCCAGGTCTTTGGCTACATCACCAAGGAAACGGTGGCCAAAAAGGTCATCGACGAGTACGGCCCCAAGTATGCCGACCGGCAGGGCGGCTACACCCGCATCGTCAAAACCGGCGCGCGCCGCGGCGACGCTGCCGAGATGGCCATCATCGAGCTGGTATAAAGCCTGCATGCCTCCCCCGCCCGGAGCAAAGCTCCGGGCGGGGGCTGTTTGTTTTGCCGCGGCTTGGCAAAAGCACCATGCCGCCCCGCAAAAAAGGGCGCAAAATGTACAGAAGCAATAAAAAACGGCGCAGGATGGGCAGCCTTCTTGTAGAGGTTTGCCCTTTTATGGTAAAATCAAGGCAGAAGGAAAAAGAAGCGGGCGGGGCCTTCCCGGCCCGCAAAAAGGGCAAGGCGGGGCCGAAAGGCGGAAGGAGAGGGTACCAATGGCACAGGCAAAGGACTTTTTCAACCCCGAGATCAGCGTGGCGGAACTTCGGCTGATCGCGGCGCCGGGCGCGGAGGAGCTGGCGGCCAAGATCGATTATCACCTGCTGCGCTGGGCGGCCGAGGTGGGGGACACCGGGCGCAAGACCTTTATCTCCCCCAGCGACTGCCCGCGGTTCCAGTCCGGCGACGCCAAGGGCATCATTTACGACACGGTGCGGGGGGACGACCTCTTCTTTTTGGTGGATCCCGGCAACTACAGCGTCACCTACACCCTGTTCGGGTACGAAAACCACATGTCGCCCGACGACCATTACGCCAACCTCAAGCGGCTGATCCAGGCGGCGGCCGGCAAGGGGCACCGCATCACGGTCATCATGCCCAACCTGTACGGGGGCCGGCAGCACCGGCGTTCCTCCCGCGAAAGCCTGGACTGCGCGGTGGCCCTGCAGGAGCTGCAGGCCATGGGGGTCACCAACATCATCACCTTTGACGCCCACGACCCGCGGCTGCAAAACGCGGTGCCGCTGCTCAGCTTCGACAACGTCATGCCCACCTACCAGGTGCTCAAGACCCTTCTGCGCCGCATCCCGGACCTGCATCTCGACCCGGAGCATTTCATGGTCATCAGCCCGGACGAGGGCGCGCTGGACCGCAATATGTACTATTCCAGCGTGCTGGGGGTCAACCTGGGCATGTTCTACAAGCGCCGGGACTACTCCCGCATGGTCAACGGCCGCAACCCCATCGTGGCCCACGAGTACTTAGGCGAGAGCGTCGAGGGCAAAACCGTCTTTATCTCGGACGACATCATCTCCTCGGGCGATTCCATGCTGGACATCGCCTACGAGATGAAAAAGCGCGGGGCCAAGCGGGTCATTGCCAACGCCACCTACCCGCTCTTTACCAGCGGGCTGTCCGCCTTCGACAAGGCCTATGCCGAGGGGGTCATCACGGCCGTCTTCAGCACCAACCTCACCTACCGCACCCCCGAGCTCTTAAAGCGGGAGTGGTTCTGCGAGGTGGACGTCTCCAAGTACATCGCCTATTTCATTGCCGCCATCAACCACGACCTCAGCGTCGGCAGCATCATCGACCCCCACCAAAAGATCCAGCAGCTGCTCAAAAAGCAGGGGCGGTAAAAGGCCGATCCAGGGTAAAAGGCTGATCCAGGGGGGCACACCCCCCTGGACCCCCATTCTGCCCCATGCAAAAATGCATGGGGCCGTTTTGGGTAAAAAAACGGCAGGGGGTCGAGCGGATGAAGCGGGAGCCGAGGCGCGGCGGAATGGGCCAAAGGGAGCCAGCGGGGCAGGCTGAACGTCCGCCCCGAAGCAAAAAACAGGTTCAGGCTATGCTTTTTGCGGGTACAGCCCTGTTTGCGCTGGGAATGTTGTGCCTGCTGGTCCCGGCATTTCTGGACGGCATAAATGGGCAAAAGGTTTGGCTGGTTATTGCCCTCTTTGTGGCTTTGATGGCCGCGGCGCTGGTGGTCTGGTTCCGGGTTTTGCCGGACGCCATGGTTCTGGAGTATGAGGCAAAACGCCAAAAGCTTGGCAAAGCGCCCCTTTCAACCCTGCCCAATGCCCAAAAGGCACATATACAGCAGCTTTTGGTGCGGCTGGGGTTTGAGGAAACCCCCTCCGGGCTGTATCGCAAAAGGCATCCCTCCGGCCTGAAGGACGCCTTCTGGTACTATGTTGCCCTGGCCGACAGCACCGTGCTCACCGATACCAGCGACGCCCTTCTCAGCCAGATGGAAGCAGACCATGGCCGGCCGGAACGGGCCTGCCTGATCGCCTTTTTGTACAAAACCGGCATCACCGGGGAAGACCGGCAGACGCTGCGGACGATGGCCTGCTCCCTGCTCTCGCTGGAGCGCACTCTCGGCGGCCTGGCCGGGTTCAACATTTTTTTGCCGGTGCTGGCGGACGCCATGACCGGGCAGGGCTGCTATCTCGACCAGCCCAAAGGGATCACCCTGTATGCCTACGGCTGCCGCTTTCTCAAAAAGTATCTGCAATAAGCCCCGCGCTCTTCCCATCCCATTTGGGTATACCGGGGGATGCGTTCCAGGCATTTGACTTTTTGCCGCCGTGCCCGTACAATACTTTTTGTAAGGACGATCGGTTTTGAACAACCGGCCTGCCGCGGCACGGCCCGGTATCGGGGTGCTTCCCCCAAAAATGCGAAAAAGGAGAAAAACAGCATGCAAAAGCCAAAGGTTTACTTTACCAAAACCCTCACCCCCGAGGCGGTCATCACCATGTACAAGGCGCTGGGCATCGAGCTGCCGGGCAAGGTGGCGGTCAAGGTGCATTCGGGCGAAGAGGGCAACCAGAACTTTTTGCGGCCAGCCTTTATGAAGCCGATGGTGGACCTTGTCAAGGGCACGGTGGTGGAGTGCAACACCGCCTATGACGGCGCGCGCAACACCACCGCGCGGCACCGCAAGCTGATGGAGGCCCACCAGTGGACCCGCAACTTTACGGTGGACCTGCTGGACGCCGAAGGCCCGGACCTTGAGCTGGCCATCCCAAACGGCAAGGTGCTCAAGACCAACTTAGTGGGCAAAAACCTCGCAAACTACGATTCGCTGCTGGTGCTCTCCCACTTTAAGGGCCACCCCATGGGCGGCTTTGGCGGGGCGCTCAAGCAGCTGTCGATCGGCTGCGCCTCCTCGGCCGGCAAGTGCTGGATCCACTCGGGCGGCAAGGTCACCGACCAGAATATCTTGTGGGACAACTGCGCCGAACAGCTGGCCTTCTGCGAGGCGATGGCCGACGCCGCCGCCAGCGTGGCGGACTGCTTCAAGGGCAAGGCCGCCTATGTCAACATGGTCTGCAACCTCTCGGTGGACTGCGACTGCTGCGCCGTGGCCGAGGACCCCTGCATGAAGGACATCGGCATCCTCTCCTCGCTGGATCCGGTGGCGCTCGACCAGGCCTGCCTCGACCTCATCTACCAGTCAAACGACCCCGGCCGCGCCCACTTCATCGAGCGTGTGGAATCCCGCAAGGGGATCCACACCATCGACGCTGCCGCCGCCCTGGGCGTTGGCAGCAAGGAATACGAGCTGGTCAGCCTGGACTAAGCCGCCGACAGGTCAGGGCCAATGGCCGACACGTCAAGGCCAATCTGGGGGCCAACGGCCCCCAGACCCCCTTTACGCCGCACGAACTATCGTGCGGCGGGGGAAATGAAGATGGGCAAGGCAAGGGTGTCGCCGCCCGCTGCCGACACAGGGGCGGGGGCGCAGCCGCAAAGCTTGTGCGCCGCCGGACGCTGCCGACACAGGGGACGGTTCTTTGCGTCGTTCGCCTTGCTGCCGACGAAAGTGATTTCAAATTGGCCCCATGTCGTCCGCTGGACCCCATGCCGTCCGCTGCCGAAATGTCGTTCGCTTTGACGCAGCGTTTCTTAAATCCCAATATGTCAAAACGAGGGTGTCCCGCAGGACGCCCTCATTTTATATCTTATATCATATCCCATGATGGGGGTCTGGGGGGCGAGCCCCCCAGATTGGCCCAAGCCCAACCCGCGTTACCCCCTCACCGCCCAGGTCAGGTCAATGCTGGGCGCAAAGGGGCTGAACACGACCCCCTCGATGCCGGGCGCCACCAGCAGCGCCTTGGTCTGGTAAAAAAGGGGCAGCACCGGGCACTCAGCCAGCAAAATGCGCTCGGCGTTCTCCATCGCGCCGGCCCATCCGGCGCCGCCGGGGGTCAGGCCCTCCGCCTCGGCCATCGCCTGCACAAACGCCGGCGCGTCCAGGGCGCACACCCCATCCGGCCCAAACTGCCGCAACAGGCTGGCCGGGCTGCTGTTCTGGGGCGCAAAGGGGGCCAGCGCGATCTCGTAATCCCCGGCCGCCAGCCTTTGCTGCAATTCCTCCATCGGCAGCTCCTGCACCTTGCAAAACAGCGAAAGCTGCCGCTGCCACTCCTGGTTCACCTGCCCAAACAGCTGGGCGTACCCCTGTGGCACCAGCACGGTCAGGCCGGTCACCTGCGCCGTGCCCAGCTCGGCCAGCGCCTCCCGGTAAAGCTGCACCGGTTCCCCCAGCGCCGGCAGGGTTCGGCCCGCGCCGTAATCCATGTCCGGCGGGGTCAGGCCTTCGGCCGGCGCGCAGCCCTCCGGCAGTTGGAGGGCAAGGCCGTAGGCCACCGCCCCCAGCGCCCGGCGCAGCTGGGCGCTGGCCAGCGGCCCCTCATCGCACCGGAACACCAGCCCCCAGGTGGTGGTGGTGTAGGGCAGCTCGGTCAGCCCGGTGCCCAGCGGCCCGTCGTAAAGGGCCGCGTCGCACTTTTCGCCCGTGATCAGCTCCACCGGCCCCGGCTGCGCCGGCCGCTGCTGCCCGTCCGACCCCGCGCCGGACTCCGCGCTGCCCGGCGCGGTGGCCTCGGTTTGCGCCAGCACGATCCGCAGGCTGCCGATCTGGCCGCCCACCGCCGCCCGCCGCAAAAACAGGCCGCTCTCGGTCCAGTTGTACAGATAAAAGCTGCCGTTGCCAATGGTGGTGCCCATGCCCAGCCCGTAGGCCCCGCCGGTGCCCTCAAAAAATTCCTCGTCGCAGGGCATCGCCCCCGGCAGGCAGAGCTTTTCGGCAAACCCCTCGTCCGGCGCGCGCAGGGTGATCTCCAGGGTCAGCTCATCCAGCGCCCGCACCCCCAGCCGCCCGGGGTCGCCCCCCGCCAGCAGCTCCTCGCTGCCCGCAATGTTCCCCAACACCTCGGCGTAGGGGCTGGCCGTCTCGGGCAAAAACACCCGCCGCAGCCCAAACACAAAATCCTCGGCCGTCACCGCATAGCCCGCGTCCTCGCCCCGGCGGGCCGCATACCGCATCCCCGCCCTGAGCCGGAAGGTCCACACCCGCCCGTCCGCCGATACCTCGGCGCTCTCGGCGCAGTCCAGCTGGGGCACCCCCTCGGCGTCCAGCCGGTACAGCCCGCTGAACAGATGGGTCACCGCAATGATCTCGGGGCTCTCGGCCGCCAGCTGCGGGTCCAGGTTGGCCGGCACCCGCGCCGCCCGCCAGGTAAAGCTGCTGCCGCCGCCCCCGCAGCCCGCCAGCCCGGCCGCGCAAAACAGCCCCGCCAACAGTTTTATCCAAACACGCCGTATCCTGCGCACGCTCCGTCTCTCCTCTTCATCCCCAAAAGCGGGCCGCGGCCCTGCGTCCCCGCCGCAAACCGGCCCTGCTTTACTCTATGCCCGGGGCGGGCCGCAGTGTTGCATTCCCGCCCAAAAATTGTATCTGAATCTTAAATATACCAGATTTCACAGCTTTCGTCAAAAATCCGCACCCCCTTTTGCGTTGCGCCGCCCGCCAAAACCGATTATAATAGAAAAGGCGCTTTCTGCGCCGCTTGATCAGAAAAAGGAGAGTGGGCCTTATGCAATCGGACCGCGACGCGCTGGCCGCCCTTGTGCGGGGCAAAAAGGTGGCCTTTATCGGGGCGGGGGTCAGCCACCGGGAGCTGATCCCCCAGTTTGTCGAGATGGGGGCGCAGGTCACCCTCTGCGACCGCAAAAACAGCTTAGAGGAGTTTGGCGAGACCGGCCGGATGCTGGCGGGCCTTGGCATCTCGTTCAGCCTGGGCGAAGGGTACATGGACGGCTTTGCCGGGCAGGACGTCATCCTGCGCACCCCCGGCTTTGAATATTATACCCCCGCTTTGCAGGCCGCAAAGGCCGCCGGCGCCCTCGTCACCAGCGAGATGGAGCTCTTTTTTGCGTACTGCCCCTGCGAGCTGATCGCGGTCACCGGGTCGGACGGCAAAACCACCACCACCAGCCTCATCGCGGCCATGCTGCAAAAGGCCGGCCGCACCGTGCATCTGGGCGGCAACATCGGCCGGGCGCTGCTGCCCATTTTAGCCGAGGTGTCGCCAACCGACGCCGCGGTGGTCGAGCTGTCCAGCTTCCAGCTTATCAGCATGCGGCGCAGCCCTAAGGTGGCGGTGGTCACCAATGTCACCCCCAACCACCTGGACCACCACAAGGATATGCAGGAGTACATCGACGCCAAGCGCAACATCCTCTTGTATCAGGATGCCGGCTGCCGCGCGGTGCTGGGGTACGAAAACGAGGTCAGCCGCGCCATGCAGGCCGACTGCAAGGGCCGGCAGGTCTGGTTTACCCGGCTGCGCGAGACCACCGACGGCGCGTTTTTGCGGGCGGACGGCATGCTCTGCATGGCCGAGCCGGACCCCGCCGCGCCCGGCGGGACCAGGGTCACCCCCATCCTGCCCCAAAGCGAGGTCAAGCTGCGGGGGCTGCACAACATCGAAAACCTGCTGGCCGCGGCGGCGGCGGTCTGGGGCCGGGTGCCGGTCTCGGCCATCGCGGCGGTGGGCTCCAGCTTTACCGGGGTCGAGCACCGCATCGAGCCGGTGCGGCTGCTGGACGGTGTTCAGTGGTACAACGATTCCATCGGCACCAGCCCCACCCGCACCATCGCGGGGCTGCGCAGCTTTTCGCAAAAGCTCATCCTCATCGCCGGCGGGTACGACAAGCACATCCCCTACGAGCCGCTCGCCCCCGAGATCCTCGCCCATGTCAAGGTGCTGGTGCTCATGGGGGCCACCGGCCCCCGCATCGAGGCGGCAGTGCGGGCCGAGCCGGGCTTTGCCGCCGCCGGGCTCACCCTCCTGCACGCCGGCAGCATGGAGGAGGCGGTGGCCCTGGCGCGCCAGGCCGCCAAGCCGGGGGACGAGGTCATCCTCTCGCCGGCCTCGGCCAGCTTCGATCTCTACCCCAACTTCGAGGAGCGGGGCCGGCACTTCAAGCGGCTGGTCAACGCCCTGTGATCCGCGCGCTGGACGGGCAGGACCCCGCCGGCCGGGGGGCGGAACGGGCCTTTCTGGCCGCCGCCGAGGCCCAGCCGCTGCCGGGCGCCGAGCTCGTCTCGGCCTGGTACGCCTTCGGCAAGGGGCAGGCGCGGGGGGCGGGCGGCTGGCACTTTTTCACCGCCGGCCCGGATGAGCCGCCCTTCGCGCTGGCCCTGCGGCGCGGCGCGGCCTGGGCCTGCGGCGGCCACGACCCCGGCGAGTGGGGGGATTTTTTGCGGTACGTCCATGCCCGGCGGCTCACCCTGTCCGACGGCGGACCGCTGCCGCAGGGCTTTGCGCCCGCCGCGCAAATGCGGGGCTTCTGCCTGCCCGTGCGTCCGGACACCCCCGCCCCGCCGCCCCTGCCCGACGGCTGGCGGCTGGCCGGGCTCAAAACCGCCGGGCCGCTGGCCGATTTTTTGCTGCGGGAGGGGGCCTTTGACGAGGATGCGCCGATGGGGGACGCGCCGCACATCTGCGCCGCGCCGCCTGTTCCCGCCGCCCCGGCAGGGGAGGGGGCCAAGCCAGGCCCTGCCGACCCGACTGTTCCCGCCGCGCCGCCTGTGCCCGCCGCCCCGGCGGCGCAAAACGCCCCGGCCCCCAATGTCCCGGATGCCGGCCGGCAGGCAGCCGCCCTCTTTGCCCGCGAGCTGGACGCCCGGGCCGCGGTGGGGCTGGGGTATGCCGCCCTGCTGCTGAGCCCGGAGGGGCAGCCCGCCGCCGGCCTTGCCGCCTTTACCGGGGTGCACGGCCATGCGGTGAGCCTTGCGGCGGTGCAGGTGCGGGCCGGCCTGCGGGGCCACGGGCTGGGCGGCTGGCTGGTGCAGACCGCCGCCGCCATCGCGCACCACGGCGGCAGCGCCGTCTGGCTGCTCTGCCGCCCCGAGCGGGCCGGCTTTTACACCCGCCTCGGCTTCCAGCCCCAGGGCGGCTGGCTCTGCCTTGCGCCCGCCCAGGAGACTCAAAACCGCGGCGTTTGAGCCCTGTCCGGCACAGTTCTAAAGATATACGATATTTCGCGTTTTTAGATTGCAAAAATAAAACAAAAACGACCTGCCCCTGCGCGGCAGGGGCGGGGCTGCCCACCCCCAGACCGCCCCGCCAATAATTTTACACCCGCCCCGGTGGGCCCAAAAGCCACCCGCCCCGGCGGCCCAAAACCTCGCCCCGGCGGCCCAAACCCCGCCCCGGCGGCCCAAACCCCGCCCGCCCCAGCGGCGACATAAAGGAGAAAAAGATGATCGAGGAATTTTTCCCGGTTTCCCAGCCCATGCGCCGGCTGGACGAGCAGGCCATGGCCCTCTGCCAGGAGCCTTTTGCCCGCATCGAGCGGATCAAGGAGCACAACCAGCTCAAGATGCTGCGCGCCTTTATCGACTGCGGCGTGGCCGCCACCCATCTGGTGGGCAGTACCGGCTACGGCTACGATGACGCCGGGCGGGACAAGCTGGACGCCCTCTTTGCCCGGGTGATGGGGGCCGAGGACGCGCTCTGCCGCAGCCATTTTCTGTCCGGCACCCACGCGCTCACGGTGGCGCTGTTCGGCTGCCTGCGCACCGGCGACACCCTGCTGGCCGCCACCGGCCGCCCCTACGACACCCTGGCCGGGGTCATCGGCATCGGGGGGGAGGGCGCGGGCTGCGGCAGCCTGGCCGAGTACGGGGTCGGTTACGACGAGGCCCCGCTGCTGCCAGACGGCGGCCCCGACCTTGCCCTCATCGCCCAAAAGGCCAAAACCGCGGCGGTCTGCCACATCCAGCGCAGCCGGGGCTACGCAAACCGCCCGGCCCTGAGCCTTGAAACGATCGGCCGGATCGCCCGCGCGGCCCGCGCGGCCAACCCAAATATTATCGTTTTTGTGGACAACTGCTACGGCGAGTTTACCCAAACGGCCGAGCCCACCAGCGCCGGGGCGGACCTCATCGTGGGCAGCCTTATCAAGAATCCGGGCGGCGGCATCGCGCCCACCGGCGGCTACATCGGCGGCCGGGCCGACCTTGTGGAGCGCTGCGGCCACCGGCTCACCGCGCCGGGCACCGGGCGGGAGCTGGGCTGCACCCTGGACGTGCTGCGGCAGATGTACCTCGGGCTCTACTACGCGCCGGGCGTCACGGCCGAGGCGCTCAAAAGCAGCGTCTACGCCAGCGCCCTGCTGGGGCTGCTGGGCCGTCCGGCCCTGCCCGCGCCGGACGCCGACCGCAACGACATCATCACCAGCTTCGATGCCGGCAGCGCCGAGGCGCTGGTGGGCTTCTGCCAGGGCATCCAGGCCGGCAGCCCCATCGACAGCTTTGTGCGTCCCGAGCCCTACGCCATGCCGGGCTACACCAGCCAGGTGGTCATGGCGGCGGGCGCGTTCACCCTGGGCAGCAGCATCGAGCTCTCCTGCGACGGCCCGCTGCGCCCGCCCTACACCGCCTACCTGCAGGGCGGCCTCAACTTTGCGGCCAGCCGCGCCGGCATCCTCCTGGCCGCCCAAAAGGCCTTCGGCCCCTCCGCCGGCTAAGGCCGGCAAAGGCGTGCCGCCGCCTGTGCCGCGGGCCACAGCCGCGCCGGCATCCTCCTGGCCGCCCAAAAGGCCTTCGGCCCTCCTGCCGGCTGAGGCCGGCAAAGGCGTGCCGCCGCCTGTGCCGCGGGCCACAGGCGCGCCGGCCCGCCCGCACTTGCACTCCCTGCAAATGCCCGCCGGCCGTGCTTCCAGCGACCGTCCGCCGCCCTCACTCCCGGCAGCTGTCTGCCGATTTCGTGCAGCCCGCGTGGGCCTGCATCCCGCCCCGCGGCAGCGCGTC
>CAJTVI010000033.1 GCA_910579545.1 uncultured Oscillospiraceae bacterium
CCGGGGCGGCCGGGTCAGCCGAAGCCGCCGGAGCGGGGGGATCCGCCAAGGCCGCCGGGGCGGCCGGGTCAGCCGAAGCCGCCGGAGCGGCCGAAGCCATCGGCCCGGCCAGAGGGGCCGGGGAGGGGTGCTCCGGGGCCTGCACAGAAGACGGCATGGGCCGCACCTCCTTTTGAAAAGCGCACATATGCGGCGGTTCGATCGGTAAATCGAATTTTATCAGGGATCCTTGTTTTCTTGTCCCACCACCGCTTAGACAGCGCAGCCGTTTTTATAGGGGCGTGTATTTGCGGGTGGGCGGCGCTGGCAGCCGGAGCCGCTTGCCGCCCGGGCCGGGCAAAACGCCGCCGAAAGCTGCCCGCGCTTACCGCCCGGGCCCGGCAAAGTACCGCCGGGCCTGGGCCGCAGCGTCCTGCACGCAGGCGCGCAGCCCCTCTAAGCTGTCGAACCGGCGGCTGGGGCAGAGGTACTGGCAGAACTCCAGCACCGGGTTTTCGCCGTAGGCGTCGCCGGAAAAGTTTTGGATAAAGGTCTCGCAGGTGGGGCCCTCGCCGGTGGTGTTTACGGTGGGGCGGGTGCCAAGGCCGGTGGCCCCGGGGTACCAGGCCCCCTCGATGCACACCCGGGTGATGTAGATGCCGTAGCGCGGCATCTGGAAGCCGGCCGGGAAGACCTGGTTGATGGTGGGAAAGCCCAAGGTGCGCCCCAGCCCGTGCCCCCGCCGCACCGCAAAATCGATGCGGTAGGGCTGGCCCAGCATGGCGTTGGCCCCGGGCAGATCGCCCCCGCAAAGCGCCGCGCGGATGCGGGTGGAGGAGACCGGCGCGCCCTCGTGCAGGGCGGTGGGCAGGGTGCAGACGGTGACCCCCGCCGCGCCGCAGAGCCGGCGCAGCAGCGCCACGTTGCCCGCCTTGTTTTTGCCAAAGGTAAAGTTTTGGCCGCAAAACACCGCCTTGGCGTGGTAGAGCCCCAGCAGCACCTGGGTGACAAACTGCTCGGGCGAGAGGGCGCGGAATTCCTCAAAGGGCGGCTCGAGCACCCACTCGATGCCAAGCTGCCCGATGCGGCGGTGCTTTTCGGCCTGGGAAAAGATCCGCCCGCCCTTGATGGCGCTGCCCGCCGGCAAAGCAAAGGTAAACACCGCCGGGATCAGCCCATGGGCGGCGGCATACTGCGCCGCCGCGCCGATGACCGCCCGGTGCCCGGTATGTACCCCATCAAAAAAGCCCAGCGCCACCGCCGTGCCCCGCCCGTGTGCCAGGGGGGCAAGGGTGTTGAGGTACTGCACCCGGCTCACTTCCTTTCGATCAGCAGCTTTTGGGCCGTGAGCACCCGGCCCTCGGCCCGGCCCAGGCCCAAAAAGCCGCCCGCCCCGGTGTAAAGCCGGTACTGCCCATCCGGCGCGGCACACCGGCAGACCGGCGCGCCGTTCAAAAGCCGGACCTCGGCCCCCTCTGACACCGTGAGGGCGGGCAGGGCGGCAAACACGGTGTCCACACCCAGCAAAAGCCGCGCCAGCGCTTCTTCGCCGCCGGCCTCCTTTGCCGCAAGGATCCCCTCCAAGGTATGGGCCTGCTCCTCGGCAAAAAGGCCGGCGCGGGTGCGCCGCAGCGCCGCCAGTGTGGCCGGCAGGCCCAAAGCCGCGCCAAGCTCCTCGGCCAGCGCCCGCACATAGGTGCCCTTGCCGCACTCGACCCGCAGCTGGTGGTCACTTTCGGAAAGCTGGCCCAGATATTCCAGTTTATAGATCACGATCGGCCGGGCGGCGCGCTCGACCGTTTTGCCGGCCCGGGCCAGCTTGTAAAGGGGCTGGCCCCCGATCTTCACGGCGGAATACATGGGCGGGGTCTGCATCCTTTGGCCCACAAAGCCGGGCAGCACCGCCCGCAGCTCGGCCTTGCCCGCGGTGACCGGGGCGGTTTTGAGCACGCTGCCGGTGATATCGCCGGTATCGGTGGCGATCCCCAGCCGCAGGGTGGCAAGGTAGGTCTTGTTTTGGTCCGGCTGCAGGTCCACCGCCTTGCTGGCCGCCCCCACAAACACCGGCAGCACCCCGGTGGCCATGGGGTCCAGGGTGCCGGAATGCCCCAGCTTGCGGGTGCCCAACACCCCCCGCAGCTTGGCGATCACATCAAAGCTGGTCCAGCCGGCGGGCTTGTCCACCACCAAAATGCCGGTAAGGCTCATGCCTGCTGCCTGTCCTTGTCGGCCGCGGCAAGCTCCCGCTCCACCTCGGCCAGAATGGCCGCCTTGGTGTTGCAGAGGTTGCCCTCCAGCTCGCAGCCGGCCGCGCGGGAATGCCCGCCCCCGCCCAGCCGCTGGGCGATGGCGCAGGCGTCCACCCCTTCCTGGGTGCGCACGCTGATTTTGTAGCTGCCGCCGGGCTGCTGGCGCAGGGTAAGGCCCACCTGCACCCCCTCGATCATCCGGGGCAGGCTGGTCATATTTTCCAGCTCGTCCGGCTTTACGCCGCTCTCGGCGATCTGCTCCCGGGTGAGGTAGATCAGGGCGCAGCGGCCGTCGAAGTGGTATTCCAGCTGGTCCAGCGCGATCCGCTCGGCCTCGATCCGCTCGCGGGATTTGCTCTCGAACAGGATGGTGTTGAGCTCCTCCAGCCGCGCCCCCGAGCCGATGAGCCCCGCCGCCACCTGGTGGGAGTTGGCGGTGGTGTTGGAAAACCTGAAGCAGCCGGTATCGGTGGAAAGGCCGGTATACAGGCAGTCGGCGATCTTGGGGGTGAGATGCACCCCCATGGTGGGGATGAGCCGGTAGAGGATCTCGGCCGTGGCGGCCGCGCCGGCGTCCAAGAGGGTCTCGAGGGCGTAGCCGGCGTTGGAGGAATGATGGTCGATGCAAAGGTCGATCTGCCGGGTATGGTCCCGGATGGAATCGCCAAACAGCTGGATGCTCGCCACGTCCACCGCCACCACATAGCGGGGGGTGAACTGCCCCTCGAAGGGGGTGATCTCCATATAGCTGTACCGGTCCGGGATGCCGTCGGCACAGAGCACCGCGGCCTGCTTGCCCAGGGCCTTGAGGGCCCAGAACAAGGCGCCGGCGCTGCCGATGGTGTCGCCGTCCGGGTTTTTGTGGCAGAGCAGAAGAACGTCCTCGGCCTTGACGAGCCGGCCGACGGCCTCTTCCAGTTTCAGTTGTTCGGTCATGGAGCAGGGCCTCCTCTCATCTGGATGCGGCGGAGGTGCAAAAAGGGTTCTGCCGCCGCGGTTTTAAGCGCGCCGGGCGATGGCTGCCGGCCCGCCTTTTGGGTTCAGGGGTTGGGGGTGCCTTCCCCCTCCTGGGATTCCTGTACATCCGGCGCCGCATCCTCTTTTGGGGCCGGCTGCAGCCCGGCGAGCATCTGGTTGATATGGGCCGCGTAGGCCGCGCCGTCGTCCTCGCAAAAGACGAAGCGGGGGGCCTTGCGGATGTGCATGCGGCGGGAAATTTCGCTGCGCACATGCCCGGCCGCCCGGTTGAGGGCCGCCACCGCGCCGGCCGCGTCGCCGCCAAGGACGCTGACATACACCTTGGCAAGGTCGAGGTCCTGGGTGACCGACAGGCGGGTGACCGTGAGCAGCCCCCCCGCAAGGCGGGGGTCCTTCATCTGGCCGATGACCCCAATGACCTCGCGTTTCATATCCTGGGCCAGCCGGCCCTGGTTTTTGCTTGGCATAGTTTCTCCTTTACCTTTCCCCGGCGGGGCGGCCGTATCCGCCGCTTTGGCGGCTGTTTTGCAAGAAACGAAGCGGGCAGAGCGCGCATCAGTCGCGGTACTCCTCCAGGATATAAGCCTCGAAGATGTCGCCCTCCTTGATGTCGCTGAACTTTTCGAGGGTCACGCCGCACTCGTAGCCCTGGGCGACCTCCTTGACGTCGTCCTTAAAGCGGCGCAGCGAGGCGATCTCGTCCTCGGTGATCACGATGCCGTCCCGCACCACCCGGATCTTGCTGGTGCGGGTGATCCTGCCCTCCAGCACATAGCTGCCGGCCACCATGCCTACGCTGCTGATCTTGTAGACCTGCCGCACCTCCAGCCGGCCCTGCTCCACCTCCCGGATCTTGGGGGCGAGCATGCCCTTCATGGCGTCGGTGACGTCGTTGATGGCGTCGTAGATGACCCGGTACATCCGCATCTCGACCTCGGCCTGGGCGGCCTCCTCCTTGGCGATGGGGTCCGGCCGGACGTTGAAGCCGATGATGATGGCATTGCCGGCGTTGGCCAGCATGACGTCCGATTTGTTGATGGCCCCGACCCCGGCGTGGATCACCTTGACCCGCACCTCGTCGTTGGAGATCTTTTCCAGGCTCTGCTTGACCGCCTCGGCGCTGCCCTGCACATCCGCCTTTACGATGATGTCCAGCTGCTTGCGCTCGCCCTCGGCGATCTGGCTGAAGAGATTGTCCAGCGTGACCTTCTGGTAGCTGGAGAACTGCTTTTCCTTGGCCTCGGCGGCGCGCTGGTCGGCCAGCTCGCGGGCCAGCTTTTCGTCCGCCACCGCGTCAAACAGGTCGCCCGCGGCCGGCACCTCGGTAAGGCCGGTGATCTCCACCGGGGTGGAGGGGCCGGCTTCCTCGATATACTGGCCCTTGTCGTTTTTCATGGTGCGCACACGGCCCACGGCGGTGCCGGCGATCACCACGTCCCCCTTGTGCAGGGTGCCCTTTTGCACCAGGATGGTGGCCACCGGGCCCTGGCCCTTGTCGAGCCGGGCCTCGATCACCGCGCCCTTGGCCCGGCGGCTGGGGTTGGCGGTGAGCTCCCGCACCTCGGCCACCAGGTTGATGTTCTCCAAAAGGTCGTCGATGCCCTGGCCGGTGAGGGCCGACACCGGCACGCAGATCACGTCGCCGCCCCACTGCTCGGGCACCAGCTCGTACTGGGTGAGCTGCTCCATGACCCGGTCGGGGTTGGCGGTGGGCTTATCCATCTTGTTGATGGCCACGATGATCGAGACCCCCGCCGCCTTGGCGTGGTTGATCGACTCGACCGTTTGGGGCATGATGCCGTCGTCGGCCGCCACCACCAGCACCGCGATGTCGGTGAGGTTGGCGCCGCGGGCGCGCATGCTGGTAAAGGCCTCGTGGCCCGGGGTGTCCAAAAAGGTGATGACCTTGCCGCCCGCCGTGACCTGGTAGGCGCCGATGTGCTGGGTGATGCCGCCGGCCTCCCCCGCGGTGACGTTGGCCGAGCGGATCTTATCCAGGATGCTGGTTTTGCCGTGGTCCACGTGGCCCATGACCACCACCACCGGCGGGCGCTCGCAAAGGCTCTCGGGGGCGTCCTCGTCCACCTCGAACAGGCGCTCCTCGATGGTGACATGCACCTCCCGCTCCACCTTGGCCCCCAGCTCCTCGGCCACGATGGCGGCGGTGTCAAAGTCCACCACCTGGCTGACGCTGGCCATGACCCCAAGGCCCATGAGCTTTTTGATGACCGCGGCGGCGGTGGCCTTTAAGCGGGCCGCCAGTTCGCCCACCGTGATCTCGTCCGGGATCTGCACCTTGAGCTGGGCCTTGCGGGCCTTTTCGAGCTGGATGCGCTGCAGCCGCTCGGCCTCGGTCTCCCGCCGGCGCTGGAAGGGCTGCCGGCCCCGGCCGCGGTTTGCGTTGCCAAACTTCTGCTTGTTGCCGGCGGGGGTGGGCTTGCGGCGGTTCTCAACATTCTTGGTGCCGGCCAGTTCGGTGTATTTTTCGTTGAATTTATCCAGGTTCACGTCCACCGTGCGGGTGTCCACCACCTTGGTGACCACCTCGCGCTTGGGCTTCGGGGGTTCGGCCGAGGCCTCTTTTTTCTCGGCCTTGGGCTTTTTGGGCCGGGGCATCTCCACCACCGTGCCGTCCGCCTTTTTGAGGATCTCGCTCTCCTTGGGCTTGGGCTTGGGGGCGCTGGCCAGGTACTCGTCCAGGCTCGGCTCCTCGTTGGCGCGGGTGTAGTGCTCAAAGATGTGGTTCAGCTCCTCCTCTTCCAAATTGGAGCCGACCTTTTTGGGCGTATCGCCAAAACCCGCCAGCAGGTCGATGATCTGCTTGGTGGTCACGTTCAGATCTTTTGCTACTTCGCTCACCTTATATTTGATCAGCATTCAATCCATTCCTCCTTCAGCTTGAGGCAATGCTTCTTTTGCGGGGCCGTCCTTTTGGGGCGGGGCCAGGCAGCTTTGGCACAGCCGGGCCAGGTTTTGGTCGGTCACGGCCAGCACCGCCACCGGCCGGCGGCCCAGGGCCGAGAGTTCGGCCTGCGCTAAATGGATGCGGCGTACCGGGCAAAGCCCCTCGCAGCCCTCCCGCATCCGGCGCGCCGTGCGCTCGCTTGCGTCGGCCGCCAAGAGCACCAGCTGCGCGCGGCCGCGGGCCGCGGTTTCCAGCACCTGCTCGGCCCCCATGGCAAGCCTGCCGGCCCGGCGGCAGAGGCCCAGCGCCCCCAGCAGCTTATCCCTTTGCAAGGCCGGCCTCCATCGCCTCGTATACTTCGGGCGGGATGCTCTGACCCAGCGCCCGTTCGAGGCTTTTCTTTTTTTGCGCCTTGGCAAGGCAGGCGGCGTTGGGGCAAAGGTAGGCGCCCCGGCCGGCCTTGCGGCCGGTGAGGTCCAGGCTGACCTCGCCCTCGGGCGAGCGCACCACCCGCACCAGTTCCTTTTTGGGCCGGCCCTCGCCGCAGCCGCAGCAGCGGCGGACCGGGATCTTGCGTGGCTGCATCTGCAAACAGCCCCTTTCCTGCCCTGTTGGCGTTTTTTAGTGGTTTTGCCCGCCCGGCCCCTGGCGCCTGGCCCCTTTTGCGGGCCGGGCGTTGTTGGCCCGATGGCCGCGGGGCGGCTTACTCCTCGCCGTAGTAGCCGCTCTCGGGCCGGATGTCGATGTTATAGCCGGTGAGCCGGGCGCAGAGCCGGGCGTTCTGGCCCTTGTTGCCGATGGCCAGGCTGAGCTGCTGGTCCGGCACGGTGACCTTGCAGCTGCGGCTCTCGCCCTCCAAAAGCTCCACCTTGACCACCCGGGCCGGGCTGAGGGCGGCCGAGATGAACTCGGCGGGGTCCTCGCTCCATTTGACGATGTCGATCTTTTCGCCGCCCAGCTCCTCCACGATCTTGGCCACCCGCGCGCCGTGTGCGCCGATGCAGGCGCCCTGGGCGTCCACGTTTTCGTCCTTGCTGTAAACGGCCATCTTGGTGCGGGCCCCGGCCTCCCGGGCGATGGCCTTGACCTCCACCGTGCCCTCAAAGATCTCGGGCACCTCCATCTCGAACATCCGCTTGACGAGCCCCGGATGGGTGCGGCTGATCATCACCCGCGGGCCGCGCTCGGTCACGGCCACGTCCACCACGTACACCTGCAGATGCTGGCCCTCGTAGTACTCCTCGCCGGGCACCTGCTCGCCCCGGGGCAGCACCGCCTCGCCGCCCTTGCCCAGGTCCACCGTGAGCAGGCCGCGGGCGGGGTCGATGCGGGTGACCACCGCGCTGACGATCTCGTGTGCCTTGGACTGCATCTCGGTGTACATCTGGCTGCGCTCGGCCTCCCGGATGCCCTGGCGGATCACATGCTTGGCGGTTTGGGCTGCGATGCGGCCGAACTCCTTGGTTTTGAGCGGGGTGATCAGCTTTTGGCCCACCTCGCAACCGGGCTTTTTCTGCCGGGCGGTTTCCAGGTCCACCTGGGTGCGGGGGTTTTCGGGCTCCTCCACGATCTCCTGCACCAGCGAGACGCTGAACTCGCCCCGCTCGGGGTCGATCTCGACCAGCACGTTGTCGTCCTCAACATCGTAGTCTTTTTTGACCGCGATCACGATGGCCGCCTTGATCTTTTCGATCAGGTAGTCGGCCGAAAGGCCGCGCTCCTTGCCCAGAAGGGCAAGGGCCTCAAAAAACTCAGCATTCATTTTTCCGGTTTCCTCCCATCTTATGCGGGCCGTGCCCACGGTGTCAGGCCCTGGCGGCGGGTCAAATTGTGCTCAGGGTCCCCCTTGCTGTTTTTCCCCCCGCCGGCCCGCGCCGCGCGGCCCTTTCGGGCGTGCCTTTGGCAGGGGGCTTTTTGCCCCGCCCACAACACGCTTTATTTCCTTTTGGATGGCCCTTTTTCAGCCGAACAGGTCCTCGTCGTCGCAAAGCTTTACAAAGCTTGCGGCCGAAAGGGCGAACTGTGCCGGCTCGCCGCCCGCTTCGGGGGCGATGCGGATGTTTTGCCCCTCCTTGCCCAGCAGGATGCCGGTCACCTCCCGCCGGCCGGCCTCGTCCGGCCGGATCAGGCGGGCCAGCACCTTTTGCCCGGCCAGGGCGGCGAAATGCTCGTCCCTTGTCAGCCGGCGGCCAAGCCCCGGGCTGCCCACCTCCATGTAATAGCTCTGGGGGATGGGGTCGGCCGCGTCGATCACCGGGTCGATGGCCCGGCTGGCGGCCTCGCAGGTGTCGGTGTCCAGCGGGGTGTCCCGGTCGATCAGCACCCGCAAAAACCAGTCCGGCCCTTCCTTTTCAAACCGCACGTCCCACAGCCGAAGGCCCATGCCCTCGATCACCGGGCGCACCAGCGCCTCCACCGCCGCGGCGGTACTGCCCCCGCCGCCGGCCGCTTTTGGTTTTGCCATACGGCCCTTCATCCCTCCTCCGGCCTGCCCCGCCCGCGCCGGGACCCGCCCGGCACGCCGGCGCACCGGCCTATGACGCAAGAAGAGCGGGCCTTGCGGCCCACTCTCCAGCATTCCATCCTTCTTAGTACCAGATTATAACACACCCCGCCCGGTTATGCAAGCCTTTTGCCGGTTTTTGGGGCGGTTTTTCGGCAAAACGCCGGTTTTTTGGGGCAGTTTGCCCCACCCTGCGGCGGATGCGGATCCTTTTGCCCCACTTTTCAGGGATGCGCCGCGCGGAACGGCCCCCTTAAAAAGAGAGCTGTTCCGGCTGCGCGCCGTGCACCAGCGCCGCGATGCCGGCGGCGGTGTACACAAGGCCGCGCTGCCGGCAGACGGCCTTGAACGCGTCCTCCAGCTGCCGCGCGGCGGGGCTGGGGCAGAAGTACCGCCCGCCAAAGGCCGCCCTGTACCGCCCGGCCATGCCGGGGAAGGCCGCCTCGAGCCCGGCGTAAAAATATTCCCGCTGGCCGGCCCGCTGGGTCACCCCAAAATTGCCCGGCCCGCCCGCGTAGGCCATGCGGGCCCCGGCGTCCGCCGCCGCCTGCAGGATGGCGGCGACGTTTTGGGGGGTGTCCTCCAAAAAGGGCAGGATGGGGGTGAGCAGCACCCCGCAGTTTACCCCGGCCAGCGCCAGCTCGCGCAGGGCGGCCAGCCGCCGGGCGGGGGGCGGGGCGGCCGGCTCCACCGCCCGGCAGAGCGCCTCGTCCAGGCTGGTAAGGGTAAAAAACACCGCCGCGCCCGGCCCCTCGGCCAGCCGCATCAAAAGGCCGAGGTCGTTCAGCACCAGGTCGCTCTTGGTGATCACCGCCACCCCAAAGCCGTGCCGGGCCAGCAGCCCCAGCGCCCCGTGGGTGAGCCGCTCGGCCGGCTCAAAGGGGTTGTAGGGGTCGCTCATCGAGCCGGTGAGCACCACCCCGCTGCGGCGGGTGCGGCGCAGATCGCTCTCCAAAAGGGCGAGGGCGTCCTGCTTTGTGTGCACCTGGTCAAAGGCCTGGATGCCGTAGCAGTCGCTGCGGCTGTCGCAGTAGATGCAGCCGTGGGGGCAGCCCCGGTAGAGGTTGATGGTGTAGTCGCTGCCCAGCCAGCCGTTTTTTTGCCGGGGCGAGAGGATGCGCCTGGCCGGCAGGGCGGGCAGCGGGGCGGCGGCGGTCAATACCCCGCCTCGATGGCCCGGATGCGCTCGTAAAGCCGGTCGTTGACCGGTGTTGCCAGCCCGTGCTTTGCGGCCAGCCGCCGCACCGTGCCGCTGAACAGCTCCACCTCGGTGGGGCGTTTGGCCAGCACGTCCTGCAACATGCTGGGCATCCCGTCCGCCGCCTGGCCGCCCAGGCCGGCCAGCCAATCGGTGAGCAGCTGTTCGGTGAGCGGCACCCCCTCGAGGGGGGCGAGGGCCAGCACCTCGTGCATGGCGGCGATCATGGTATCCCGCGCCGGGCCGGGGGCCTGCAGCCCGCCGTAGGGCACCCCGTAGACGGCGGAGGCCTGGTTGAGCCCCACGTTGACCATCAGCTTGCGCCACTGGGCAAACCGGATGTCCGGGTGGACCTGGTGCGGGATGCCGGCGGCCTCGAACAGGGCGGCCACCGCCCGCACCCGCTCGCTTTTTTCGCCGTCCAGTTCGCCAAACTGGATGCTGCCCATGTTTTTGTAAACAAGGGCCTGGCCGGTGCGGGTGGCGTCCATGCCCAGCGCCACCGCCCAGACCACCTGCCCGGGCCAGACCGCCGCAAGTTCCTCCTCGCTCGAGATGCCGTTGAGCAGGCTGAGGATCACGGTGTGCGGCCCCACCTGGCCGGTCATGTCCCGGATGGCGCTTTGCAGGGCGGTGGCCTTGACCGCCACCAGCACCAGATCGGCCGGGGGCAGGGCGGCGTCTGGGGTGATAAAGGCAAAATCGCACGCCTCGCCGTTTGCCAAAACCGGCCCGGCGGTGTAGCGGGCGATCCGCTCGGGGCTGGCGATCACCCTGAAATCCCCTTTGGGCAGGGCATGGGCCAGCGGGCGGCCAAACAGGATGCCCAGCGCCCCCATGCCGATCAGCGAAACGGTTTTGATCTGCATTGCGGTTTCCCCTTTCTTTTGCGCGCGGCGGTTGCGCCTTGGCGCGTTTTATATTATAGTGGAGACAGAGCCTGATCGCAAAGGAGGGATCCCCCCATGGAACAGCCGCTGGTAAGCGTGATCATCCCGGTATACAACGCCAAAAACCACATCGTGCGCTGCCTGGAGAGCGTGCGCAGGCAGACCTACCAGAACTTAGAGATCATCCTGATCAACGACGGCAGCCGGGACGTGAGTTTGGAAGTGTGCCAGATGTACGCCCGGGTGGACGGGCGCATTTTGCTGGTGGACAAGGCCAACAGCGGGGTTTCGGCCACCCGCAACCTGGGGCTGGAACTGGCCAGGGGCCGGTATTTGCAGTTTGTGGACAGCGACGACTACCTTGCCCCCAGCGCCACCGCCCTGCTGGTGCAGAAGGCAGAGGAAAACGCGGCGGATATGGTGATTGCCCACTACTACCGGGTGGAGTACCCCTACGGCGGCCGGGCCGGACAGCCGGAGGACGCCCCCGCCCCGGTGGTGACCCCCCTGGGCTTTTTGCCCGAGGGCTTTTTGGACAAGCGCGGCTTTGCCGAAAACCTGATGGCCGAGCCGGCCAGCTTTTACTACGGCGTGATGTGGAACAAACTCTACCGCCGCGGGATCGTGGCCGAGCACGCCATCCGCTGCAGCGAGGAGCTGACCTGGAGCGAGGACTTTTTGTTCAACTTAGAGTTTATCCGGTACGCCGAGCGGTTTTACTCGCTGGCCAGCCCCATCTACTACTATGTGCAGAACCCGGCCAGCATCTGCGCCACCCGCATCAACCTGCACAACCTGGTAACCACCAAGGCGGCGCTTTTTTCCTACTACAAGGAACTGTACGAGGAGATGGGCCTGTACGAAAAGAACAAGCTGCAAATTTACAAGTATCTTGTGGCCAGCGCCGAGGCCTGAAGCCAGCCCCCCGCCCACCCGCCGCGCGGCGGGTGGGCGGGGTTTTTGGCGGGCGGTTCTTACTCCTGCCCTAAGATCACGATGCCCACCACCGCGATGCCGATCACGGCGTAGTGCTTCCAGCTGAGCTTTTCTTTTAAGAACAGCCGGCTCCAGAGCACGCTGAACAAGCAGTAGCTGCTGATCATGGGGGCGGCCACGATGGCGTTGGCCCCGATGGCAAAGATGTAGGCAAACTGCCCCGCCGTTTCGCAGACGGCCGCGGCCAGCTTGGGCCCCTCCCGCTTTGGGGTGAGGGGCTGTTTTTTGATGAGCACCACATACACAAAGGCGCCGATGCCCAGCAGCAAAAAGGTCAGTTCGTAGGCGATGTTGGCCGGGGCCTCGTCGATGACGTTTTCCAGCAGCCAGGTGTCGGCAAAGGTGCCAAGGCCATCCAAAAAGCAGTAGAGCAGCGGCAGGGTGATGGCCCAGAAGCTGCGGGTGTAGCGGGCGTTGGGCACCTCGCCGGCGGCGGCCAGCAGCGCGTCGTTCTGGCGTTTTTCCAAAACGCCCAGCAAAAACACCGCTATGGATACCAGCGCCACCGCAAACAGCTGCAGGCCGTCCATGGTGTCGCCCAACACCAAAAAGCAGAGCAGCGCCGCCACCGCCCCCGAGGAGTTGCAGATGGGGCTGGAGACCGACAGCTCGATGTACCGCAGCCCCACATAGCCAAACACCATGGCCGCGATGTAGAGCACGCTGGCCGGCAGGTAGAGCCAGATGTGGTAAAGGGTAAAGGGGGTGCCGGCGAGCAGCTCGTACCCCGCGTGCAGGCCCATGACAAGGCCCACCGCCATGACCATCTTCCAGTGGCTGTAGCGGTCGTCCGGGCGGCTGCCCATTTTGCTGAAGAGGTCCGAGCCGCTCCAGCAGAGCAGCGCGATCAGGGCCAGAAAAAACCAGTTCATTGTTTGATCGTCCTTTTCTTTTTTCTCAGGCCAGCGGCGCGGTTTTTTGGGCCAGCCAGGCGCGCTGGGCCTCGGTGAGCCGGCTCGCCAGGGTGGTGTAGACCATCGCGTGGTACTCGTTGATCCAGCGCCGCTCCTCGGCGCTCAGCAGTTCAGGCTGCACCGCCTCGAGGGCGATGGGGCAGTAGGTGATCGGCTCAAAGCCAAAGAAGCGGCCGTACTCGGTTTTCATCAGCTCCACGCAGACCAGCTCGTTCTCGATGCGGATGCCCACCCGGCCGGTCTCGTAGATGCCCGGCTCATCCGTGATGGTCATGCCGGGCTGGAACTTGACATTGTTCGAGATGCGCAGGTTCTGCGGGCCCTCGTGCACCCCGCCCACAAAGCCCACCCCGTGGCCGGTGCCGCAGCGGTAGTCGATCCCCTCGCGCCAGACTGCGCTGCGGGCCAGGATGTCCAGGTTGCCGCCGGTGCAGCCCTCCAAAAACACCGCCCGCGCCATGCCGATGTGGCTTTTGAGCACGAGGGTGTACCAGTGCTTCTGCTCCTCGGTGAGGGGGCCGAGGGGGTAGGTGCGGGTGATGTCGGTGGTGCCGTCGAGGTACTGGCCGCCGGTGTCCACCAGCAAAAAGCCCTCCGGCGCAAGGGCGGCGTGGCTTTGCTCGGTGGCTTGGTAGTGCATCATGGCCGCGTTGGGCCCGTAGGCCGCGATGGGGGCAAAGCTCTCCATCAGGTAGCCCTCTTCCTTGGCCCGCTCGGCCGCCAGCATGCCGCCGATGTCGTACTCGGTGAGCGGCTGGCCGGCCGCCATCGCGGCCTCCAGCGCCATCTGGAAGCGCACCATCGCCGCGCCGTCCTTTTCGTGGGCGCGGCGGATGTTGGCAAGCTCGGCCTCGCTCTTGACCCCCTTCATCAGCTGGATGGGGTCCTCCCCGGTCTTGAGGGTAAAGGCGGGGTTTTGGCCCAGGGCGCTGCAGATGGCGTAGTTGGTGCCCGCCTCGTCCACCAGCACCGTTTCGGGGGCGGTGTGGGCCGCAAGGGCGGCGGGCAGTTCCCCGTACCCGCGCACCGTGACCCCCTGCCCCGCAAGGGCCTGCTGGGCCTCGGCGGGCAGCCGGCTGTGGTCGATGAACAGCACGGCGGAGCTTTGGGTTACAAAGCACCAGGCCAGCGCAAAGGGGGTGCACTCCAGATCGGCCGCCCGCAGGTTGAGCAGCCAGGCGGTGCTGTCCAGCCGGGTGACGACCTGGGCGGTGGCCCCCTGCTTTTTCAGCTCCTCGCGCAGGCGGGCCAGCTTGTCGGCGGCCGGCTCGCCCGCGTACCGCTCGTCCAGCAGCCAGGCCGGGGTGGCGGGCACCGGCGGGCGGTCCGGCCAGTTGGGGCCGGCAAGGTCGATGTCCCGCACCGAGGCGCCCTTTTCCGCAAGGGCCGTTTGCAGCTCCTTGACCAGCGCGGTGCTGGCCACCCCGCCGTCCAGCGCAAGCACCTCCCCCTCGCCCAGGGCGTTTTTGAGGTATTCGGCCACGGTGGGCACCCCGGGCAGGGCCATTTTTTGCAGTTCGATCTCGCTGCCGGCCAGCTGCTGTTCGGCCTGCACAAAATACCGGCCGTCCACCCAGAGGGCGCTCTTTTGGCGGGTGACCACCAGGGTGCCCACGCTGCCGGTAAAGCCGGAAAAGTACCGCCGGGCCGCCCAGTGGGCGGGCAGGTACTCGCTGATATGGGGGTCGCTGGAAGGGATCAGGCAGGCCGCCGCCCCCTCGCGGGCCATGGCGGCGCGCAGCACCGCAAGCTTTTGGTTGGTCGTCATACCTTGCAAAACCTCTTTTCTCACTGCGTCCTTCTGCCCGCGCGGCGGCAGGGGCCCCCCGCGTTTTTCAGGGCGGGGCGGCTGGCCTGGCGGGGTGTTCCGGGCCGGCCGGGCAAAAGGCGCTTTTTTACCGAATCCTATTGTACCATCAATGCCGCGAAATGCAAGATGCCCGCCCCTTGACAGGGCGGCTATAATAATAAAAGAATAAAAAGGGCCGCCGGCGCGCCTGCGAACGCGGCCCTCCGCAGGCCGCCCCCGCAAACCCTTTTGCCGGGCGGCCGAACAGCAGACAGAAAGGCGGGGCAGATAAACCATGACCAAAATCGAGATTTTTTCGGGCTTTTTGGGGGCCGGCAAGACCACCCTTATCAAAAAGCTGATCGCTGAAGCCTACCAGGGCGAAAAGCTGGTGCTGATCGAGAACGAGTTTGGCGAGATCGCCATCGACGGCGGCTTTTTGCGGGAGGCCGGCATCCAGATCACCGAGATGAACTCCGGCTGCATCTGCTGCAGCTTGGTGGGGGATTTTTCGGCGGCGCTGGAAAAGGTGGTGGAGCAGTACGCCCCCGACCGCATCCTGATCGAGCCGTCCGGCGTGGGCAAGCTCAGCGACGTGACCAAGGCGGTGCAGGGGGTGGCCGGCCACCTGCCGGTGGAGCTGAACGGCTTTGTGACCGTGGCGGACGTGAACAAGGTCAAGCTGTATATGAAGAACTTTGGCGAATTTTACAACGACCAGATCGAGCACGCCTCCACCATCATCCTCAGCCGCACCGGCGCCGCGCCCGAGGCCAAGGTGGAGGCGGCGGTGGCGCTGCTGCGCGGGAAGAACCCCAGCGCCACCATTATCACCACCGACTGGGCCGAGCTTTCGGGCGCGCAGATCAAGGCGGCCATCGAGGCCCCCACCGACCTTGTGCACAGCCTGCTGGCCGAGGCCGAGGCCTCGCTGCAGGAGGGGCATGACCATGAACATGAGCACGAACATCACCATGAGCATGAGCATGGGCATGACGAGTGCGGCTGCGGGCATCATCACGAGCATGAGCATGAGCACGAACACCACGAGCATGACCACGGCGAGTGCGGCTGCGGGCACGACCATGAGCATGAGCACCACCACGAGCATGACCACGACGAATGCGGCTGCGGGCACCACCACGAGCACGGCCACCACCACGCCGACGAGGTGTTTGCCAGCTGGGGCCAGCAGACCGCCCACAAGTACACGAGGGCCGAGCTGGAGTTTGCGCTGGAGGGGCTGGACGAGGGCAAATTCGGCCAGGTACTGCGGGCCAAGGGCATCGTGGCCGGCGCGGACGGCGGCTGGTTCGAGTTTGACTATGTGCCCGGCGAGTGGGAGGTGCGCAGCGGCGGCGCGGATGTGTCCGGCCGGCTGTGCGTGATCGGCGCAAAGCTGGACGAACCGGCGCTGAGCGCGCTGTTCCACATTTGAGCGAGGGCCGCAAAAGGGAGGCGTTTGGGGCGCAATGGCAATCAAAGAGATCCCGGTATACCTGTTTGTAGGCTTTTTGGAGAGCGGCAAGACCAAGTTTATCCAGGAAACGCTGGAGGACCCCCAGTTTGACAGCGGCGACAAGACCCTTTTGCTGGTGTGCGAGGAGGGCGAGGAGGAGTACGACCCCGACCGCTTTGCCTTTGGCGGGGTGCAGTTAGAGGTACTGGCCGGCAAATCCGAACTGAACCCGGCCCACCTGGAGGCGCTGGCCCGCAAATGCGGGGCGGGGCGGGTGGTGCTGGAATACAACGGCATGTGGCTGATGCAGGAGCTGGCCGAGGCGCTGCCGCCCAGCTGGATCATCTACCAGTGCATCGCCACGGCGGACGGCACCACCTTCCAGAGTTATTTTGACAATATGCGCCAGCTGATGCTGGACAAGTTTGCCCGCAGCGAGCTGCTGGTGGTGAACCGGGCCGAGGCGGTGGACACCGACGAGCAGCACCTTGCCATCCACAAGGCGGTGCGGCAGGCCAGCCGCCGGTGCGACATCGCCTACGAGTACGCCGACGGCCGGGTGGCCTACGACGAACTGCCCGACCCGCTGCCCTTTGACCTTGACGCGCCGGTGATCGAGATCGCGGACGAGGATTTTGGCATCTGGTATATGGACTGCAACGAGGACCCAAACAAGTACGCGGGCAAAACGGTGCGGTTTACCGCCCAGGTCTGCCAGACCCCCCGCGCGGGCAAGGACGCCTTTGTGCCCGGCCGGTTCGCCATGACCTGCTGCGTGCAGGACATCCAGTTTGTGGGCTTCCCCTGCCGGTACACCGAGGCCAAAAAGCTGCCCGAGCGCAGCTGGATCACCCTTACCGCCAAGGTGAACACAAAGTTCCACCCGCTGTACGGCGGCGCCGGCCCGGTGCTCACCGCCCTCCGGGTGGAGCCCGGCACCCCCCCGCGGGACGACGTGGTGACCTTCAGCTAAAGGGCGGGCGGGCCGCCGCAAGCGGGCGGGCTGCGCAAATGCCGCTGGCCTGCCGCAGGCGGGCGGGCCAAATGCCGCGGACCCGCCAGCCGCCGCGGGATGGGCGGCGGCTTAAAAGGGCCCTCGCCGCCCCATTTGGAGGTTGACATTTTTCTTTTGCCCTGCTACAATAAATAGGCTATCCGCGAGCCATTAGCTCAGCCGGCAGAGCATCTGCCTTTTAAGCAGGGTGTCCGGGGTTCGAATCCCCGATGGCTCACCAAAAAACCGCCAAGGAACGTTAGTTTCTTGACGGTTTTTGTTTGAAAAATGGGCATCTGTTAGTAACCTGTTAGTAACGCCGTTTAAAACGTGGCTTTGCTGTCCGGCTTCTCTCCCGGCTGCTTTGCCATCGCCAAGCAGGGGCGTTTTCTGCCGGCGGCAGGCCTTGTAACCCCTGCGCGGCCGGCCATATCCCAGCCGGTTTATACACTTTTTTTACGGCATTTGCCCGGGCGGCTTGCAAGCGGGGCGCCGGTTTTGTATAGTTAGTATAGAACAGACGGTGCGCGGCGGGACAAGGCGCGCCCGGGTCAGGGAGCCCTGGCGCGCCCCGCCGCCAAAGGCAGAAGGAGGTAGTTTTTGATGGAGACCATCACGATCCAAAATGGGACCCTTGCCGTAACGGTGGACCCTGTGGGCGGCGCGCTGACCAGCATCCGGCGGGACGGGGCAGAGTATGTGTGGCAGGCCGACCCGGCCTATTGGGGCTCCCACGACAAAAACCTGTTCCCCTATGTGGGGCGGATGAACGAGGGCCGCTACCTGCTGGAGGGCAAAACCTACGAGATGCCGATCCACGGCTTTTGCGGCGGGCGGGCCTTTGCCGTGGCCGGGCAGGGGCCGGACTTTGTGCGGCTTTTGCTGGCCGACAGCGAGGAGACCCGGCGGATGTATCCCTTTGCCTTCCGGTTTGAGATCCTGTACCGGCTGGAGGGCGAAAAGCTGATTAAACAGAGCATCGTGACCAACACCGGTACCAAGGCCCTGCTGTTTGGCATTGGGGCGCACCCCGGCTTTAATGTGCCCCTTGGGGGGGACGGCAGCTTTACCGACTGGCAGTTTGTTTTTCCCGAGCCGAGCGAGCCGGTGCGGGTGGAGTTTGACCAGAAAAACTACCTGATCTCGGGCAAGGAGGCCCCCTGGCCCCTTGCGGACGGGACGCGGCTGCCGCTGACCCACGACCTGTTCGACCTGGACGCGGTGGTGCTGAAGGGGATGCCGCGGCAGGTGACCCTGTGCTCGGACAAATCGCGCCGCAGCGTAACGGTGGACTACCCGGACATGCCCTTTTTGGGCCTGTGGCACGCGCCGCATAAGGACGCGCCGTATGTTTGCATCGAGCCGTGGGCAAGCCTGCCCTCCCGCAGCGGGGTGACCGAGGACCTGGCGGCGCAGCCGCACATCATCCACCTGCCGGCCGGCGAAACCTATACCAATACCCTTACCTTTACCATCCGCTGAGCGGGCGGCCCGGTGCGCCGCAGCTCCGCCAGCCGGGCGGCAGGCCCGCCCCAAACGGGCCGCTGCCGGCGGGGCGGCCCCATGCCCTGAACGCCCTTTGGCAGGCGCGGCGCCCGGCAGCCCTGCCGCAACAAGAGAGGAGACCTGTATGGACCATATCACCGAGCCCGCCCGCAGTACGCCGCTTGCCGGCCGCTATGACGTAATTGTGGCGGGCGGCGGGGTGGCCGGGGTGGCCGCCGCGCTGGCGGCGGCGCGCAGCGGGGCGCGCACCGCGCTGTTGGAGCGGGAATACCTGCTGGGCGGCCTTGGCACCCTGGGCCTGATCGCCATCTACCTGCCGGTCTGCGACGGGCGCGGGCATCTGGTGACCACCGGCATTGCCGAGGAGCTGCTGCGGCTGTCCATCCGGCAGGGCAGCGAGGGCCGCCGCCCCGCCGCCTGGCTGGACGGCGGCGACGATGCCGCACGGCAAAAGCAGCGGTTTGAGGTGCAGTACAACCCCTGGCTGTTTGCGATCGACTGCGAGGAGGCGCTGCGGCAGGCGGGGGTGCGCCTTGTGTACGGCTGCACGGTGTGCGGGGCGGTGCGCGAGGGGGACGCCGTGACCGCCCTGCTGGCCGAAACCCGGGACGGCCGGCAGGCCTGGGCGGCGCGGGCCTTTGTGGACGCGGGCGGCAGCGCCGACCTGTTTGCGGCGGCAGGCTGCCCCACCGCCCTGCACGCGGGGGGCAACTCGCTGGCCTCCTGGTACTACCTGGCGGACAAAACCGGGGTGCGGCTGCGGCAGCTTGGCTTTTTGGACGTACCCGAAAACGACACCGAACTGGACCGGGATGTGCAGAAGGGCGATCTGCACGGGGCGGGCGGCTACCACGGCATGACGGCCGAGGACCTGACCCGGATGACGATGGACGCCCATGCTGCGCTGAAGGCGGATTTTTTGGCGGGCGGCCCCCTTGCGCCGGACCACCGCCCGGTGGCGATCGCCGCGATCCCCCAGCTGCGGATGACCCGGCGGCTGGCGGGCGCGGCCACCCCGGACGAGATCCCCTTTGCCTCCTGTGAGGACAGCATTGGCCTTGCGGCCGACTGGCGGCGGCGGGGGCCGGTGTTTGAACTGCCCTACGGCAGCCTGTACAGCCCCGGCTGCCAAAACCTGTTTGCGGCGGGGCGCTGCATCTCGGTAACCGACGCGCTGTGGGACGTGACAAGGGTGATCCCCAGCTGCGCGCTGACCGGGCAGGCCGCCGGCACCGCCGCGGCGCTGACCGCCCGGGCCGGCCGCCGGGCCGCCGCGGCCGAGCTTCAGGACGCGCTGAGGGCCGCCGGGGTGCTGCTGCACCCGGACTTTGCCCCCTGAACCCGCGCCGCCGCACGGAACAGCGGAACCGCTGCTTTTTTGGGTGCGGTGGCTGGCAAAATTCACCCCCCACGGAACGGCGAAACCGCCGCACAGGGAAAGACGAAACCGCTGCGCGGAACAAAAGATACAGAAAACCATATGAAAAAACCCAGCCGGGGAAAGGGCGTTTTGCCCCTCCCCGGCTGGGTGATTGTATTTACTGATTTTTTGCATCCCCGGCAAAAGCCTCCCCCGCCGCTTTTTTTGGGGGGGCGGCGGCTGGCAAAATTCATCCCCCGCACGGAGGATTCCGTGCGGCAAAAGGGGGGTCTGGGGGGGTGAGCCCCCCAGATCGGCCATCCCCCAAATCGGCCTGGTGCGGGGGCCTGGGGGGTGAGCCCCCCAGATCGGCCATCCCCCAGATCAGCCCATTACGCCGGCCCCCGCGCCTTACAGGATGCGCACCCGCACCACCGGCGCAAGGCCGGAGAGCTTTTCGCCCAGCGGGCCGGCCACCGGGCCGGTGACGTCCAGCATGGTATAGGCCATGGCGTTTTTGCTCTTGTTGACCATGTTCTCGATGTTGAGCCCGCACTCGGTGGTGAGGGCGGTGACCGCGCTGATAACGCCCGGCTCATTTTTATGCAGCACGCAGATGCGCCGCCCGCCCGCCCGCGGCTGGCAGACGCTGGGCAGGTTGACGCTGTTGGCAATGTTGCCGTTGAGCAGGTAATCGGCCAGCTCGCTGGCCGCCATCACCGCGCAGTTTTCCTCGCTCTCCGGGGTGGAGGCCCCCAGATGCGGGATGCACACCACCCCCGGCACCCCCAGCAGCTCCTCGCTGGGGAAATCGGTGATGTAGCCCGCCACCCGGCCGCCGGCCAACGCGTCCAGCAGGGCCGGCTGATCCACCAGCTCGCCCCGGGCAAAGTTGAGGATGCGCACCCCCGGCTTTGCGCTGGCCAGCGTGGACGCCCCAAGGAACCCCTTGGTCTGCGGGGTGGCCGGCAGATGCAGGGTGATATAATCACATTTTGTAATAATATCGCTTAAATTGACGCAATGTACAACGCTGCGGGAGAGCCGCCAGGCGGCGTCCACCGAGATGTAGGGGTCGTAGCCGTACACCTCCATGCCCAGATGGGTGGCGGCGTTGGCCACCTTGACCCCGATGGCCCCCAGGCCGATCACGCCTAACTTTTTGCCGGCAAGCTCGGGGCCCACAAACTGGCCCTTGCCTTTTTCTACCAGCTTTGCCACCGCGTCCCCCTGGCCCTTGAGGCTCTGGGCCCACTGCATGGCCGGGGCCAGGTTGCGGCTGGCCACCACCAGCGCCCCCACCACCAGCTCGGCCACCGCGCCGGAGTTAGCGCCCGGGGTGTTGAACACCACGATGCCCTGCTCGCTGCATTTGTCCAGCGGGATGTTGTTGACCCCCGCCCCCGCCCTGGCAATGGCCAAAAGGCTTTTGGGCAGCGGCATCTCGTGCATGGCGGCGCTGCGCACCAAAATGCCCTCGGGGGCCTCGCACTCGTCGTCCACCAAAAAGAGGTTGGGCGACAGGCGCGCCAGCCCCGCCGGGGCAATGCTGTTGAGGGTTTTGATCTGGAACATGGAAAAACGGCTCCTTTTTATACAATTTGTAGAATTTTGTCCCCGCCGGGCAGGGCGCCGGCGGCACGGCAGCACAACCGGCGCGGGCAAAGGCCGGGCCGGCCGGCTGCTTTTGGCGGGCAGCGGCGGCCGCTTGCAGGGGTCGGGCCTCAGGCGTTGGCCCGGCGGAAGTCCTCCATAAACTGCACCAGCTTTGCCACGCCTTCGGGGGGCATGGCGTTGTAGATGGAGGCCCGCATGCCGCCCACCAGCCGGTGGCCCTTGAGGTTGACAAAGCCGGCCTCGGCCGCGGCGGCGCAGAAGGTCTTATCCATCTCGGGGCTGGGGCTGGTAAAGGTGACGTTCATCAGGCTGCGGTAGCGCTTTTCCACCGGGTTTTTGTAAAACTCCTGGCTGTCGAGGTAATCGTAGAGCATCGCGGCCTTGGCGGTGTTGATCATCTCCATCTTTTCCAGGCCGCCCACCGTCTCCTCGATGTACTTGAGCACGAGGCCGGTCATATAGATGCACCAGCAGGGCGGGGTGTTGTACATGCTCTCCTTGTCGATGATGGTTTTGTAGTTGAGCATGGCGGGCACCGCGGGGCCGGCCTGGCCCAGCAGGTCCTCCCGGATGATGGCCACCGCCATGCCGGCGGGGGCCACGTTCTTCTGCACCCCAAAGTAAACAAGGCCGTACCTGCTGATATCCAGCGGCCCGCTGAGGATGCAGCTGCTCAGGTCGGCCACCAGCGGCACGCCGGGGCGCTGGGGCAGCTCGGCAAACCGGGTGCCGAAGATGGTGTTGTTCTGGCAGATGTGGATATAGCTGGCATCCGGGCTGTAATCGGCCGTATGGACGTCGGGGATATAGGTAAAGCTTTTGTCCTTGCTGGAGGCGGCGATGTGCACCCGGCCGAACTTTTCGGCCTCCTTGGCGGCCAGGCCGGAAAAGTTGCCGGTCACAAAATAATCGGCGCTGCCGGTGGTCATCAGGTTCAGGGGCACCATGGCAAACTGGGTGGAGGCCCCGCCCTGGAAAAAGCCCACCTTGTAGTTATCCGGGATGCGCAGCACCCGGCGCAGCCGGGCCTCGGCGTCCTTGATGATCCCTTCAAACACGGGGCTGCGGTGGCTCATCTCCATCACCGACTGGCCGCTGCCCCCATACTCCAGCAGTTCGGCCCGGGCGGTTTTGAGCACCGGCTCGGGCAGCATGGACGGCCCGGCGCTAAAGTTGTATACGCGCGACATAAGCGTTCCTCTCCTTTTCCCTCTATGGCGTTGCCGCACGGCGCGGCGGTAAAGCAAAAGCGGCAAAGGGCCCCGGCCCGCAGGGCGTTTGCGGGGCCCGCAGGGCGGCCGGCCGGATCCGGCCCCGCCCTTTAAAATTATAAACGATTCCGGCAGGGGTTTACAGGGGCGGCTTTCACAATCTTTTTAAGCAAGCTGCGCCAAAGGGGGTGCAACTGCTACAAATGTACGCGGTTGGCGTACAGAATTCCAGCCGCGGCGGGGACCGTGCGGGGCCGGTGTTAAGAACCGCCCCTAATAAAACAGGCCATTATTACGGGCCGCGGCCAGCGCCCGGCGGGCGGGGCGGTAGAGCAGCAGGGTGAGCACCGTGTTGCCCGCGCAGTGCAAAAGGTCGAACCGGATGCCGGCCACCCACCAGCCAAAGGCGGCCGCCGGGCCGCCCAGCGCCAGGTAGGGCAGGCTGCACAGGGCCCCAAAGGCCAGCCCGAACCCGCCGCACGCCGCCGCCCAGGCCGGGGCCGAATCCACCCCCAGCCGGCCCAGCAAAAAGGCCGCCGCCATAAGGATGTACCAGACGTACAGGTACATCACCCACCACAGCCCAAAGCCGTAGAGCAGCCCCTCCAGCAGGATGAACACCGCCACCGCCCAGGGGGCCTCGCGCGGGAACTCGAGGGTGTACAAAACGATCAGAAAATCCGTGAGGCTGATGTTGGGCAGGCCGCTCATGGCCAGCTGGCCCGCCGCCAGCAGCGCCCCCAAAAGGCCCGCCAGCACCAGCCGGCGCACCCCGGTCTGCCCCGGGGCCCCGCCCGGCCGCTGCGGGCCGGGCGCGCCCTCTGTGCGCATCCGGCTCAGCCGACCGTGTAGGTCAGCTCAAAGGCGTCGCCGTCCGCGATGGGGGTGTCGTCCGCCCCGGTCTCGAGCATCTCGCCGCCCTTGGTCAGGCACCACCAGCTGCCGTCGGCGTCCCAGTCGGCGGTCACACCGTCCACCGTGGTGATGTAAAGGCCGTAGGCCCCCTCCTCGCCTTCCACCAGCCCGGCCTCCTCCAGCGCGCCGCGCAGGTTTGCGGCGTCGGTGTGCAGGGTGTGGTCGTTTTGGGTGCCGTCCGCCAGAACCACCGCCACCGTGATGGTCTTGGCCCCCGCCGCGCCGCGGGGCATAAAGGCATAGTATACGCCGGCCAGCAGCAGCGCCGCCAATACCAGCGCCGCCAGGGCCAGCCAGCCCTTTTTGGCTGTTTTGTTCATTGTTGGGGATCTTCCTTTCCTTTTGTTTTTGGCGCGCCCCGCCCGCGGCGGGGCGGGGTAAAAGCGGGCCGGGTTCAACTCCCCTCTGCTTTGGGCGGCTGCTCGCGCTTATCGCAGTTCTGCATGCAGCTCAGGCAGTTGCCGCCGCATCTGCGGTCCTGCCAGCCGCCCTGTTTGGCGATCCATACAATGGCAAAAACCAGCACCGCGATCAGCCCGGCCAGCACCAGAATGCTCTGTAAACTCATGGGTCTCCTCCTGTTTTAAGGGAACTGCCCCAGCGGCAGGGCCCGGCCCCTTGGCCGGGGCCGATCCCGCTTTTTGGGCGCTCCTGTTTGGGCCGCCTTTTGCGGCGGTTTGTGCGGGCAAAATGCCCTTTACAAAGATACACCCCCGGCCGGGGTGTGTCAAGGCGGGGCCCTTTGCATTTGCAGCCGGCTGCGCGGGCGGGGCGGGGCATGCCGGCCGCGCCGCCCGGGGCCGCGCCTTGTGGCCGGGGGGCGGCCGTGCTACAATAAAGGCGTACAATAATAAAAAAAGGGGGGCGGGCGATGCCTTGGAAAAACAGCCGGCGGCAGCCCATCGAGCCGCAGCTGCCCCCCGACCTGCCAAGCGGGCCGGGCCGCCCGAGAGGGGGGGCGAATGGGATGGAGGGTCAAAACGACCGGGACACGCCCCGTGCCAACAACACAGAACCGCCAAAAGGGGGCGCAGCCCCTGACGGAATTATTCCGCCGTTCGGCAACCGAAATTTCCTGACCTGCTATTTAGTGATAATTTCCATACCGATCGGCTTTGTATTGGTTTATTTTTTGATAACACTGACCGCGATGACATTGGCCGCCGGCCCCTCCCCCTCGCCCAATCCTCCGGCTGAGCCGCTGCCCGGCATGAGCGCCGACCTCGCGGATTTTACGGTGGGCTACGGCGGGGACGTGTACGCCCTGCCCGCGCCGCTGGAGGAGTTTTTGCAGAACGGCTGGGAGGTACGCCGGATGAGCCGGGAGGAGATCGAACAGAACATCCCCCTCTGGATGCGCGAGGATGAGGAGATCCATTACTACCGCGCAAGCGAGCGGGCCCGCCCTGCCGGGCCGGACGAGGTGCTTTCGGCCGGGGAGGAACGGGGAACACGGCTGGTGCGGGGTGATGATGAAGCCGTGCTTACGGTGTGGAACCCCGGCCCCCAGCCCCAGCCGCTGCGCGGCTGCCTTGTTTACCGCATTACTGCCGTCAGCTATCGTGACCCTTCCCTGATGATCGCGGGCGGCATTACCCAGTACACCGATTCCCACTATCTGGAAAGCCTGCTCGAGCCGCTGGCCCCTCCCCATGTTGACGCCGAGGGCAGCCGCTGGTACACCCTCGAATATGGGCAGGGGTGTTATTACGAGGCGGTCGTCCCCTGGCCCACCTTTGACATCTCCAGCATCACGGTCTGCAACCGGCCGCCTACCCGCGCCATGCCAAACGGCCCCGCAGCCCGGGGTGTATTTTTGCCGCCGGTATGCTATACTGTTAAAAAAGCAGAACAAGGAGGGACCCCTTATGCCCACCCCGATGGAACAGCTGCGCGCCCTTGAAAAGCAGCTGTTTGCCTACACCTACGCCGCCTGCGTGATCAACTATGACGACGCCACCGTCGCCCCGCCCGAGAGCAGCGAGGGCCGCGGCGAGGCGCTGGAGGCGCTTTCGGCCGCCGAGCACCAGCTGCTGACCGGCAGCGGCCTGCCCGGCCTGCTAAAGGACGCCCGCAAGGGCGCGCCCGGCGAGCAGGAGGCCGCCGAGCTGCGGGAACTTGAGCGGATGTACGACGAGGCCAGCAAGATCCCCGCCGAGGAGTACGCCGCCTTTGCCAAGCTGACCAGCACCGCCCAGAACGTTTGGGCCAAGGCCCGCGCGGCGGACGATTTTGACGCCTTTGCGCCCTATTTGCAAAAGATTTTGGACGCCCGCCGCCGCTGGGCCGGCTACCTTGCGCCCGAAAAGGATCCCTACGACTACTGGCTGGACCACTACGAGCGGGGCGCGAACACCCAGATGCTGGACCGGTTTTTTGACGAGCTGCAAAGCCGCATCGTGCCGCTGTTGGCCCGCATCCGGGCCGAGGGCAAGCCGGTCCGCACGGATTTTCTCTGCCAGGACTGGCCGCTTGCCCAGCAAAAGGAGCTGGCCCACCGGGTGATGCGCCGGATGGAGGTGGACGCCGGCCACTGCGCCATGGGCGAGAGCGCCCACCCCTTTACCACCGAGTTTTACAAGGGGGACGTGCGCATTACCACCCACTACAACCCCCGGGACATGACCAGCAGCCTGTACAGCGTGGTGCACGAGAGCGGCCACGCCCTGTACGAGCTGCACACCGCCGACCGGCTCAAGTACACCGTGCTGGCCCACGGCGCCAGCATGGGGGTGCACGAGAGCCAGAGCCGCTTTTACGAAAACTACCTGGGCCGCAGCCTTGCCTTTATCAAGGCGCTCTGGCCCGACCTGACCGAGCTGTTCCCCGAGCAGCTGGCCGGGGTGAGCCCCGAGGAGCTGTACGCGGCGGTGAACCGGGCCGAGCCGGGGCTGATCCGCACCGAGGCGGACGAATTGACCTACTGTTTGCACATCTTGGTGCGCTACCAGATCGAAAAGCGGCTGATGGCGGGCGAGCTGGCGGTAAAGGACCTGCCCAAAACCTGGAACCGGCTGATGAAGGAGATCTTAGGGGTGGATGTGCCAAGCAACGCCCAGGGCTGTTTGCAGGACATCCACTGGAGCTGCGGCGACCTGGGCTACTTCCCCAGCTACGCGCTGGGCAGCGCCTACGGCGCCCAGATGCTGCGCCGGATGAAGCGGGAGCTGGACACGGACGCCCTGATGGAGGCCGGGGATTTTGCGCCGGTGAACGCCTGGCTTTGCGAACACATCTGGCAGTACGGCATGGAAAAGGAGCCGGGCTGGCTGGTGCAGAACGCCTGCGGCGGCCCCTTTGACCCCGCCTGCTTTGCCGAGTACCTCGAGACCAAGTACGCCGCCCTCTACGGCCTTGCCTGACGGCCGGGCGGGACGGGCGGCGGGGCGTGCAGCGGCCGGGCGGACAGCGGCGGGGCCG